>JALONS010000321.1 GCA_025454855.1 Arcicella sp. | reverse complement strand
GTACTACCAATTTCGTCGTGCAGGTCGGCAGAAAGACGATTTCTGAGTTTTTGAGTAGCTTGGATGGCTTCTATTTTTTGTTTTGATTGATAGTTTTTGAAAATTAAAACAAAGGTTATCAGTAATAGCATACTCAAACCCGAAATCCACCACAAGCGAGTGTTGGCTTGTTGTTTCTCGGTTTCTAATTGTTTAATGGCAACTTCTTTTTTTTCCGTTTCATATTTGGTTAAAAATTCTTGCATTTTTTGTTCACTTTCAGCCGTAAAAAGCGAGTCACTGGTTGCTTTAGCTAATTCAAGATACTTATAAGCCTGCGGGTAGTTTCCAATTGTAGCGTTCAATTTAGCTAATGAAGTAGCTGCCGTAGTCTTAGCCTTGAAGTCGTCCAGTTGCTTTGTGTATTGTAAAGCTGTCTCATAATATTTCAGAGCGATGGTATTTTTACCCTGTTTTTCGTACAGTATCCCTAAGTTTTGCATCACGATTGACAACGCTTTGGGAGACTCTAAACCCTTGCAAATCAACTCACTCTTTTTCAGATATTTTTCAGCCTCATCAAATCGTTTCAGTTCTGTCATGATTCGCCCTAAATTGCTCAATAAATCTGTTTGCAAAAGCATATAGTTTGACTTTTCTGCGTAAACTAATCCTTCTTCATAGGCTTTTAGGGCTTTCAAGGTTTTATTTTGGTCATCGTAAATGTTCCCTAACTTGTTCATATTGATAGCCATACCAATAAAGTTTTTCTTTTTGGCGGCGATATCAAACGCTTTTTGGGCATATTTTTCAGCCTGCTCAAATTGTTTTCGATACTTATAGATAATACTGACGGTGCCGTAGGGTGCTGCGTCTAACCATTTTTCTGGAAAGCTGGGTTGTTCTTGCACCTTTATGGCTTTCAAAGCAAATTCAAGGGCTTTATCTCGGTTTCCGAGTTGCTCATAACCAATTGATAAGTTGTTGAGCGTAGCCTCCAAAAGCGATGGGGGAAGTTTATATTTTTCGATAATTTCCAAACATTTTTGAAAATTATCGATGGAAAGTTGGGCTTCGGTCTTCTGATTGTGTACAATTGCCCTGAGCAGATAATGAAAATAGATACCTCTACCGTAGTTGAGTTTTTCAGACAATCCCCCGATTTCTGCGATGAGAGAATCCGCCCTTTTTAAATCGGCTTTTTCATAGATGACCTTCAAAATGTATGGTCGCATCGCCCATACGTACAGGGTATCTTTGGATTGTATTTTCAGAAATGTTTGAAGAGAATCATAGGTGCTTGGCACCGTTTTGATTTGAGAACTCAGCTTGTTTGAGGCAAACAAAAAGAGCATGGAGAAGGTCAAAAACCTTAGCATAAGTCCCGAGAAGATAAAATGATTACAGGCTAAATTTAAAAAATCATTCCAATTCTTTCAATAATTCTTCTGCTTTTTGTTTCTGAATATTATCATAATTTATCAAAACCTGTAAATATTTTTTCGCTTTCTCAATTTCTCCTAATTTCAAATATCCCAATGCCAAATACCATTGTTGTTGAGTTTTGAAAGGATATTTTTCATCCGTAAAAATTTTGGTTTCAATCAAAGAAATACCTTTTTGGGTTTCGCCTAAGGAAAAATAGCATTGACTTTCATAAAAAATAGCATATTCTTCTTTCGTCTTATTAAAAATCTGATGAAAAAGGGTACTCGCAAGTTGATATTTTTCTTGTTCGTAGGCTTCAAAAGCCTTTAATTTTTCATCTTGGATATTCTCTCCTCGCACCACAGGGGCGACCACATTAGGATAACTTTGGTAATAACTCAGATACAACTCTTGACTATTGCTCTGGTTTTCAGAGGATAACCAAACAAATAGCCCAATTATTACCATAGCGGCAACGCTCATCCAAAGCCAATTATTGAGTCTGAAGGGCTTCTTTAAAGGTTGCTCCTCAAAACCTTTCAGCATACTTTTTAATGAATCTCTTTCCAGAAAATGAATACTATTTTTTACACTTTTTTCAAATTCAAAAGTTGTTTTAAAATCTTCATCATTGGTAAGATAGGTTTTAAAAAGCACGTTTTCTTCCTCCGAAAGTTGATTCTCGAAGTATTTTTCAATTAAAATTTCTTTATCTGAACTCATTTTTTTAGTAGTTTTTTCAGGTGACTTAAACATCTTGATTTCTGACTTTTCAAGACATCTTTTTGGTCGTAATTCAAAATTTTCTGAATCTCATCTAATTTTTTTTCTTCGTAATAAAACAGCGTCAGTATTTTATAACATTGCTCTCCCAACTGTTTTAAACCCACTGCCATTTCAGCGAATAATGCTTCTTTATCGTCCTCTAATTCTTCCCAAACAAAAGTTTCTGGCAATTCTTCAATAGATTCCTTTAAGTTGTTTTTTGTTTTTAATCTGCTGAAAATCAAATATTTACCGATTGAGAAAAGGTAGGTTTTAACTTCCGTTTGCAGATTGTCTAAATGCCCTTTCCGCAGGTTTTCTATGAATGCAATGATAGTATCTTGATAAATATCTAAGAGTTCATCCTCTGCCAATCCGTATTTATATCCAAAAGCAACGAAGGCATTGCGATGGGTTCGATACACCTGTTCAATCGCTTTGGGATTGGCTTTTTTCAATAAATCTAATTCTGTCACCGCTGATGTATTTTAGTGTGAATCCAATAAAAAAGTAAACGTTAAAAAAAATATTTTAATTACGGGTTTACCTTTTTTGTTTTTATACACAAATAAATAAAAACTATCCAGAACATGAAAATATTATTATTTATCTCGGCTTATTTATTCATTTCGTTTGGTACATCAGCTCAAATTATTGACCCTAAAGATGCAGCAAAACGTTCAGCCGAAAACCGTGCTAATTCTAAAATTGACGAAGGCATCAACAAAGGCTTTGATAAAATTGAGGAAGGAATTGGTAATATTTTTAAGAAAAAAGAGAAGAAGAAAGTAGAGAAAAAGACTGAAGAAACTGAAAGTGAAGCTGAGACAAACGACAGTGGTTCATCCTCTAATGCCAACACGAATCGTAATAATTCTACCACAAAATCAACGCCCAATACTACTGATGCAGGTAACAACTCCGTTAAAACATCGATGAAATCATACTCAAAATTTGACTTCGTGGCGGGTGAAAAAGTAGTGGCTTTTGAAGATTTTGAGCAAGATGCGGTAGGGGATTTTCCCGCTAAGTGGAATACCAACGCAGGAGGTGAAGTAGTGAATGTTGACGGACAAAAAGGCAAGTGGCTCAAAGCCAGCGACCGAGGGCTGTTTTTCCCTGATTTTGTGAATCAATTACCCGAAAACTTCACGATGGAATTTGACATGATGATTTCTGATGATGTTTCTAATAATATGTCGGGATTGATGGTTTTCTTTCCAGAAGTTAGTAAACGAAAGGTCACTTTCGATGCCAGTTTTGGTACTGACCCGCAGGTAGGTTTTGATATTCACCCCGTTGCCGAGGGCGATGGTAGTAGTAGCTACGCTTGGGTTTTTGATAAAAATAATGAAAAGATTTTAGAAAATAATTTGCCCATTGTCTGGAAACAAGGCATGGCAAACCGCATTTCTATTTGGCGACAAAAATCTCGTATTCGCCTGTATATCAATGAGATAAAAGTTTGGGATTTGCCCCGTGCCTTTGATTTGAGCTTGAAATACTCAATGCTTTTCAATAATAATCTGTTCGGCGGAGCCAATTTTATCACCAACCTACGCATAGCCGAAGGTGCCCCTGACACCCGCAACAAACTCATCACCGAAGGTAAATTGGTTACTCGTGGAATTTTGTTTGATGTTAATTCAGACAAAATTAAGCCTGAATCTTACGGAATTTTGAAGGAAATCGGAACGGTTTTGAAGGAAAATCCGACCGTGAAAGTCAGAATCATCGGACACACTGATTCAGATGGAGAAGATGCCAAAAACTTAGACCTCTCAAAACGCCGTGCTGCTTCGGTTAAAAATGCGTTGAGTACTGAGTTTGGCATCGAAGCCAACCGCTTAGAAACCGATGGCAAAGGCGAATCCCAACCCTCAGACCCCAACACTACTGCACAAGGCAAAGCCAATAATCGTAGAGTAGAATTTATTAAACTTTAAACCCATAATTTGATGAAAAATTTAGTTAAAATATTGATTTTGAGTATATTATCGTATGCTGGATTTGCCCAAAGCACCATAGATTTGGGAGCTAATGAAATAAAAATCAATAGACCTTTGAGGATTGACCAAGATAGTTTTAATGCGTTAAACATATTTGCACCAGCCAATACAACTTCTAATTTCAATTTTTCAGAAGGGGGTGTTTACAAAGGAGGTTTTCAACGTGCTGATAATTTACTTTCATTTTATTTTGATGGTGGTATATATTTCAATTTTGGTTTTCCATTTGTTGGTACTGGAATAACACAAACTGGCGTTTACACAGATGGTATATTTCAGAGCAAGGAGATGAGGTTTACTACTACTAATACAATCCAACTCAAACCTGTTTTTGCAGATAGAAATGGGAAATTGGTGGTTGATAATTCAGCTAATCATTATCAAAGTTATAATTTCACCGCCGTGCAAGCCCAAGATTGGGACGACCAACTGCGGAAAGGCTCTGGTTTTGCTTGGTTCAATACCACCAATGCACCAGCCACTATGTATTTACCCGTAAACCTACCCGATGGGGTGAAAATTACGAATGTCAAGATGTTTATCAGGGATGATTCTGCCTCTAATCTTTCTTTTACCATGAACAGAAATAGTCATCTTTCCAATGCTTTCACGACCATTGCGACGGCTACTTCTGCCTAATAATTCGTATTACGTCAATATTTCATCGGTGGGAAATTGGACGGGGAATACACTCCAATTTCATAGTTTGGTTATCACTTATCAATATCAATAAATGTCTAATAATCAAACATTTAACTTGTTGTCAAATGAAAAATATCTTATTAATTGTACTACTTTCTTTACTTTTTATGGGTTGCAAAAAAGAATCGGTTGAGCCCAGCGGTAGTTCCTCCACTAATGATGCAAAGCCAAAAGTAACAGGCACTATGAAAGCTATATTAGATGGCACTCCATGGGAAGCAAAGTCAGTAAATTTTAATGGAACTTTTGCTCTGATTACCTTTTCTGGTAAAGATATAGGTGGAAATGACATCTCTTTTCAATTCGTTGAAACTAATTTACAATTGAATAAAAT
>JALONS010000320.1 GCA_025454855.1 Arcicella sp. | reverse complement strand
ACCGATAAGATTACCAACAGGATTACGGAGTATAAATAACTGATTATTAAGGATTACTATGAGGATTACCAAGCATAAGTAATTGATTATCAAGGATACCCGACTGGATACCGAACTGGATACCCGACTGGGTATCCGAGCATAAGTAATTGATTATCAGGGATACCCGACTGGATACCCAAGCATCGCTAAGTAATTATTATGGATTACCAATAAGATTACCATAAGGATTACGGGCATAAATAACTGATTATCAAGGATTACCAACAGGATTACGGAGCATCAATAACTGACTATTAAAAGCATAAGTAATTGATTATCAAGAATACTCGATGGGATACCCAGTTGGATACCCGACTGGGTATCCGAGCATAAGTAATTGATTATCAAGGATACCCGACTGGATACCCGACTGGGTATCCGAGCATAAGTAATTGATTATCAAGGATACCCCAAGCATCGCTAAGTAATTATTATGGATTACCAATAAGATTACCATGAGGATTACCAAACAGGATTACGGGCATAAATAACTAATTATCAAGGATTACCGATAAGATTACCATAAGGATTACCAACAGGATTACGGAGCATCAATAACTGACTATTAAGGATTACAAAGCATAAGTAATTGATTATCAAGAATACTCGATAAAGCATAAGTAATTGATTATCAAGAATACTCGATGGGATACCCAGTTGGATACCCGACTGGGTATCCGAGCATAAGTAATTGATTATCAAGGATACCCAACTGGATACCCGAAAAGATACCCAAGCATCGCTAAATAATTATTATGGATTACCAACAGGATTACCGAGCATAAATAACTGACTATTAAGGATTACAAAGTATAAGTAATTGATTATCAAGAATACTCGATGGGATACCCGAGTGGATACCCAAGCATCGCTAAATAATTATTATGGATTACCAATAAGATTACGGAGCATGAGTAATTGATTATCAAGAATACTCGATGGGATAGCCAAGCATAGGGGATTGATTACTATGGCAACGATTTCTCAAAATGTTGCTACGGTGGATTATTTAGAGAACTTATGAGGCGTATATTTTAAAGATAACCGTTTGAAATGTTACATAATGTTTCATGGTACTTTGTAAATTTGGTTTATCCAAAAATCCCAAGTTGAACTTTATATTTTTTAGTTTGAGCCTTCAATAATGATATGGTTTGAAGACTTGATTATCTTTGAATTAATACCTAAAGCATTTTATGAAGATTTATTTTAAATATATTTATTTCATCTCTTTAGAATACTATATCAATGAACGAATATATGAAAAGCTATGAGATGTTTACATCTGCAACCAAATGATTCTTAAATTTTCATGTTCCAAATTTAGTTTTCCTGTTTTCAGTACTATTAACC
Organism: Arcicella sp.; assembly: GCA_025454855.1. Taxonomy (GTDB): domain Bacteria; phylum Bacteroidota; class Bacteroidia; order Cytophagales; family Spirosomataceae; genus Arcicella. Next base: position 8,583 of record JALONS010000320.1, on the reverse strand, counting down.
CCTCCCCTAAGTCCATCTCATAATATAACCTATAATATCAAATATAAAACGACTTTTACGGGGTCATTCTCTTAACAATCATTAAAAAAAAGTTACTTAGACAATATAATCAAAACAAAAAACGACTTTTACGGGGTTGTGACCTTAAACAAAAAACTTTTTATAAATTTTTGAATTAGAATAAAAACGTGAATTTCAGGCGATTAAAAATAATCACAAATTCTATTATTTTTAGTAAAAAATACAACAAAAATACTCTTTTGTTGTATTTTAATATCTTTTAATATCTTTTAATATCTTTTCACCCCTCAAAAGTTGTTCATAATCAGTTAGTTATGAAAGGTAAAACGACTTTTACGGGGTATAAAACGACTTTTACGGGGTACAAAAACGACTTTTACAGGGTTAAAGACGACTTTTACGGGGTACAAAAACGACTTTTACAGGGTATAAAACGACCCATATTTTTTAAAAGTCGTTTTTATTTATTAATTTCGTATTATTCTTTATATTCCCTCAAATGATACTACATCATAGTTGCTTTTGAATTAGTTTATAGGATTATTTTAAAAAATTAAAAACGACTTTTAAGTTTTTAAAGTCGTTTCTGTACATTGCAATTCTTTACATAATTACTTAAATCATGGTAGAAGATAAAAGACGTAAAGCCTTAGAAATAATTTCAAAAGACCCATATAGGATTGTTAAAGGAAACCCCATCATCAATGCTAAGTATGAGATTTCAGCGATACAAGCAAAAATATTTTTGCACATGATTTCTAAAATTGATATTACAAAGCCTGATTTTCAGGAGATTACAATTGGAGTTCAAGAATTTGCTAAATTCGCTAACATTGATTCAAAAGACCTCTATAAAATCGTTAGAACAGAGAGTGTAAAACTGATGGATAAAAAGATTGCCTATGAAGATGATAAGATAACACTTGACTCTGTATTGCTTGCGTCGGTGGTTTACAATAAAAAACAAGGAACATATACATTTGAATTTCCTAAAAAGTTAGCTCCCTTCCTTTTGCAATTAAAAGATAATTTCACAGGTTATGACCTCCATAACGTTTTAACCCTTGAAAGTGCTTATTCAATCAGATTTTTTGAATTTTGTAAACAGTACGAGAAAATAGGTAAATTTACTTTTGGCGTTGAAGAACTTAAAGAGATTTTTGGTATTACAGATAAGTACAAGAATTACTTTGATTTTAAGAAGAAAGTTGTGTTACAGGCACAAAAAGAGCTTAAAGAATTTTGCGAACTGTACTTTTCATTTAGAGAAGTCAAACAAGGGAAAAAGGTAGTAGAACTTGTATTTACCATTCACAAAAATTCTACGAAATTTACACGTCTGAATGGGCAGACTCAGGAACAACTACCCCAAGAAGAAGCCGAGAACCCCGCAGTGATTGAAATTTATACATTGGTTCAGGAATATCTTTCAAAGGATATAGTTGAAAAATGGTTTTCACAATATTCATACGAACAAATAAGAGCAGGGGTTTTATATTCAATCCAAGAGAATAAAGCGGGCAGAGTCAAGGAAATGCCCAAATACTTACAAACAATGGTAAAAACGCCATCATTGCTCCAAGAGCAACAAAAGCATGAACAAGAGCTGCTCAAAAAGAAACAACAGAAACAAAAAGCTGAGAGCATGAAACAAGTGCAAGGGGATTTGGAAAGAGAAAAAAAAGAGTTACAAGCTAATTTTTATCAACGTTTTAATGATTACATCGTTAGCCAAATCAAAGAAAATGAAAATTTACATACGAAGCTCCTTGAAAAATTAAACGCAGAATATAATCGAGAGAACAGACCTTTTCTTACTGAATTAGCCTTTGACAATTATAAACCAGTTGAGGGGACAAAGCCAAATAGTAAAGAAGAGTTCCTTGGTAATTATTTGAAAAACGGTGGTGCTTTTAATACGTTCGTTTTTATCGCTATCCAAAATGATTATCCAGCAATGTATGAGTTAGTTAGAAAACCTTTTGACACAAGAGCCAAAGAGTTAAATATTAAGTTGGATTAAAACTTTAAGTAATCTACAACTTTTATAACTCATCTACTTAGTAAATATCCAATTATACTATAAAACTATAATAATAGTAGTGTAGCTTTATAGTATAATACTATTATAGTATCATAGTATTTTAAATATAAAACCTACCTAATGGACGGAACATCATTAAACGGGGCTTCCCTAAGTATTACTGAAGACCTTATTACAAAACTCAAAGAAGTAATACCACAGGCTTTTACCGAAGATAAAATAGACTTACAACGCCTACAAATATTACTGGGCAATAATGTTAATACCGATGCAGAGCGTTACGGCTTATCATGGGCAGGGAAAAGCGAAGCATATAAAGTTCTACAAAGCCCATCAACGGCTACACTCATACCAAACCCTGACCAGTCTATTGATTGGGATAATGCTGAAAATATTTTTATCGAGGGGGAAAACTTGGAAGTGTTGAAGGTACTTCAAAAATCATATTACGGTAAGGTCAAAATGATTTATATTGACCCACCATATAATACAGGTAGTGACTCATTTATATATCCTGATAAGTTTAGCGAAACCAAAGAGGAATATCTCAAACGTATTGGAGATAAAGACGATGAAGGCTTTATGATGAAAGAAGGACTCTTTCGTAAGAATAACAAAGAGAATGGGCAATATCACAGCAATTGGCTTAATATGATGTTACCACGCTTGTTTTTAGCAAGAAATCTACTCAGAGAGGATGGTGTAATATTTATTTCTATTGATGATAACGAACAGGCTAATTTAAAACTTTTAATGGATGAAATTTTTGGGGAAGAAAATTTTATAGGGTTATTTGTTGTGAACGCATCGCCAAGTGCTATTGATTATGGACATTTAGGAAAAACGCATGATTACGCATTTTTCTACGCAAAAAATATAGAACATACCATTACAAATCAATTAAATGATGAGAATAAAGCCTTTAAATATTCTGATAGTAAAGGACAATTTAATATAGCACCATTGTACAATGGAAATGTTGCATTTAATCCTAAAACAAGACCAAATTTATACTATCCTTTCTATGTAAACCCCAATAATAAAATTGATGAATTTTATGAAATTTCATTAGAGCCTAAAAATGGATGGGAAGAAGTATTTCCCGTTTTTTCAAAAAAAGAAGGAATTGCTCGTGTATGGAGGTGGGGCAAGTCTAAGGCAGAAAAAGACCTAAATATTGAGTTAGTTGGTCATAAAACATCAGAAGGAGAATTTCGTATTGTTCAAAAAACAAGATTAACTACGAAAATGGTTCGTTCACTATTGCTTGATAATAGTTTTGCAAGTAGAAGAGGAACAGGTGATTTTGAGGAGTTGTTTAAGGGCAAAATCTTTTCATTTCCAAAACCTGTTCAATTATTAAAAACATTTATAGAAACAGGAAGTACCTCTAATGAGATAATAATTGATTTTTTTGCAGGGTCAGGAACAACAGCTCAAGCTGTAATGGAGCTTAATGAAGAAGATGGAGGTAATAGAAAATATATTTGTGTCCAATTACCTGAGAAAACAGACGAAACAGGCGAAGCATATCAAGCAGGATACAAAACTATTGCTGATATTTCAAAAGCAAGAATTGAAAAAGTAATCGAGAAAATAACTAAAGAGCGTGATGGAAAAATTGAACTTACTAAATATCAAAATTTAGGATTCAGAAAGTACACCCTTGCAAGTTCAAACTTTAAAATTTGGCGTGGTGATGTGTTAGAGAATGAAGAAGATTTAATCAAACAAATGCAATTATTTACTACACCACAGAAAGAAAACACACGAAGTGAAAATATCCTTTGGGAGTTACTCATTAAAAATGGTGTACAATTGACTGAAAAAATCGAGTGCAGCACTTTACAAGATGGTGCAACAATCTATTATACAGCAAACAAGAAATTGGCTTTTGTATTAGATTCATACACCGATGAAGTACAGACCGCAGTATTAGCATTAAAGCCTAAAAATATCATTTGCTTAGATAGCTTATTTCATAATAACGACAACGTAAAAACCAATGCTCAACTAAAATTTGAGGACAACGGTGTTTCTTTTAAGACCATCTAACCTGAAAATACAATTTGAGAAAAATCAGCAGTATCAAATAGATGCTATTCAGTCGGTGGTGGATATACTGGAAGGGCAAGACCTAAACACCACCGATTTTGAATTTACGCTTGCAGATGAAAACAAGGGGAGTTTACAGTTTACCGAAACAGGCGTAGGTAACAGACTGACAGTTACACCCGAACAAATACTTGCTAATATCCAAAAAGTACAAGCTCAAAATGAAGTTGAACCATCAAAGGAGCTTGAAAAAATATCTTTTAAAGATGATAAGGGCGACACCATAAGCCCAAGATTCGGTAACTTCTCAATCGAGATGGAAACAGGAACAGGTAAGACCTACGTTTACTTGCGTACTATCTACGAACTTAATAAAGTGTATGGTTTCAAGAAATTTGTAATCGTTGTGCCATCGGTCGCAATCCGTGAGGGTGCAATAAAAAATCTTGAAATTACCTTTGAGCATTTCCAAGATTTATACGAAAATACCCCTGCCAGCTTCGAGGTGTACGACTCCAAGAAATTAGTCAGCTTATCAAATTTTGCTCGTAGTAATACGATTCAAATTATGGTAATCAATATTGATAGTTTCACCAAAGATGCAAACGTAATCAACCAAGTAAGAGAGAGGGGAGTGAGACCGATTGAACATTTACAGGGAACAAGCCCCATAGTAATTGTGGACGAACCGCAGAACATGGAAACCGACATAAGGAAAAGAGCCATTGCGAACTTAAACCCACTATTTACGTTGCGTTATTCGGCAACTCATACGAACTTGTATAACTTGATTTATAAGCTCGACCCAGTAAAAGCCTATGATTTAGGTTTAGTAAAGCAAATTGAGGTAGATTCTGTAATCGCACAAAATGACAACGCAGGAGCATTTGCAAGTTTAGATAATTTCAAACTTGCCAAAAGTTCAACGTCAGCAGTTTTGACCATACTTAAAAATGAAAGTAACGGTGTGGCTAAAAAATCAGTAACCGCAAAAACAGGTGATAATTTGTACCAATTATCAAACAGAGTAGAAGCCTATAAAGACGGTTATATTATCAATTACATTGATTCAGAGGAAGAATTAATTGAGTTTTCAAGTGGTACAGTCCTGTATAAAGGCAAACCGCAGGGGGGGATGAATACCGAAATTCAAAAGGAAATGATAAGGGCAACCATCGACAACCATTTGAAGAAGGAAAAAGAATTGAACGCTAAAGGTATCAAAGTATTATCGGTTTTGTTCCTTGATAAAGTCGCAAATTATCGTGAGTATTCACCTGATGGTACAGCTAAAAAAGGACAGTTTGCGGTATGGTTTGAGGAGCTTTTGACGGAAGCACTCAAAAACCCAAGATATAAAGACTTGTACCAGTATGACATTGCTCAGATGCACGATGGGTATTTTTCCCAAGATAAAGGAAAGTTTAAAGATAGCTCAGAAGGTCGCTCAACCAAAGCCGATGATGAAGCGTACAGCTTGATTATGAAAGACAAAGAAAGGCTTTTGGATATGGCAACCCCTTTGCGTTTTATTTTCAGTCACTCAGCATTGAGAGAGGGATGGGATAATCCAAACGTTTTTCAGATTTGTACGCTAAATGAAACAAGGTCAGAAATTAAGAAACGCCAAGAAATCGGGCGTGGTTTACGTTTGTGTGTCAATCAGTCTGGAGAAAGAAACACCGATAGGGGAGTGAATAAACTTACTGTAATAGCCAATGAAAGCTATGAAGATTTTGCAAAAGCCTTACAGAAAGAAATTGAAAATGATTGCGGAGTTAAGTTTGAGGGTAGAATCAAAAACGCACGTAATCGTCAAAAAATAGAACTGAAAAAGAATTGGGAATTAGACCAACACTTTTTGGATTTATGGAATCGTATCAAGCATAAAACAGAGTACAAGGTTGATTATAAAACCCAAGACCTCGTTGATACGGCAAGCGAAGCAGTAAAGCAAATGCCAACCGTACCAAAACCTCAGATACAGCGTATCAAAACAGAAACTAAGTTTTTGAGAGATAAGGATGGTAATTTGCTTGAGGTTGGGGGCGATGTGAAAAGCTCAAAAGAGCGAGCAGTATCAGATATTAAATTTGAAATACCTGATTTTGTGGGTTACATCCAGTCAAAAACGGAACTCACAAGAAACACCGTATCTCAAATTATATTAAATTCTGGACGTATCAATGAGATTTTCAATAATCCGCAGGTATTCATGGATTTAGTCGTAAAAGCCATTAAATCAGAGTTTGATAAGCTAAAAGTAAACGGTATCAAATATGAAAGAATTGCAGGGCAGAGCTACGAAATGACATTGTTTGCAAGTGAAGAAATCGAGTCATATATTGAAAATATGATACAGGTGAAAAATCAAGAAAAAACACTTTATAACTACGTTTTAATTGATTCATTATCAACGCCTGAGAGAACATTTGCCGAAGAGTGCGAAACAAGGGATGATGTATTATTTTATATCAAATTACCTTCATGGTTTTTGGTCAAAACACCTATTGGAAACTATAACCCCGATTGGGCATTGATTAAGCAAGAAGACGGAGAACAAAAGAAAGTGTACTTTGTAGCCGAAACCAAAGACCCGAAAGCAGCTAAAGATAAAACATTGCTCAGGGAGAGCGAGAGAATGAAAATTAAGTGTGGAGAAAAACACTTTGCCGAGTTTTCAACGGAGGAAGTACAGTATAAAGTAGTAGGTAGTTTAATGGATTTATAAAATTTAAAATGGGTATTGCAGAAACTTTCCAGCAATTTTGTAACAACATAAGAATTAGCCAATATGATGTATCTAATATATCTGAAAGGTATAAAAAGATTACAAGAAGGCTTAATATTGATTTTTGGAATATTGATAATGACATTAGGCATAGCCTATATGTTGGCTCGTATGGTAGAGATACAGATATTGTAATTAGTGATATAGATATGTTAATGGTACTGCCATATTATACTTATGTGCAGTATAATAATCATTATGGGAATGGTCAATCTGCTTTATTACAAAGGGTCAAAAAATCTATTTCAGAAACCTATCCAAGAACCGACCTTAAAGGAGATGGTCAAGTAGTAATAGTTGAGTTCAATAACGGTATAACTTTTGAAGTTGTGCCGTGTTTTGATAATAATGATGGTAGCTTTACTTTCCCCGATTCAAATAATGGAGGTAGTTGGAAAACCACTAATCCAAAACCTGAAATAAAAGCAATTGTAGATGGAGATAGAAACTGGAATTACAACTTGAAACGACTTTGCAAAATGGTAAGAGCATGGAAGTATGAATGGAATGTACCAATGGGAGGATTGCTTATTGATACTTTTGCTTATAGATTTATGGAAACTTGGGAATATAGAGATAAATCATATTTATATTATGATTATATGACAAGAGATTTTTTCAAATATTTATCAGAAATATCAACAACACAGGAATATTGGTTAGCCATTGGTAGCAGACAATATATTTACAAAAAGGGAGCTTTTCAGTATAAAGCGAAGCAATGTTATAATAAATGTTTAGATGCTATAAAGGATTTCAATAATGGATATGAATACACAGCAAGAAGCAAATGGAGAGAAGTCTTCGGCTCTGACTTCCCAAGTTAAGATATTAGAATCTCAAATCAGAGATTGTTTTGGTAGGGTAGTATGGAGTCATAAAATCCAAGAAAAAGAGTGCGATTTGGTTAATGAAAGAAGAAAGAAATATCAAAACTGGCAAATCATTCTTTCAGCCGTTTCTGCCACAGGTTTAATAACTGTTATTTTTGGTTCTCATTTGTTAGTTAGTTGGTTTGGAAATGATTGGTTTTTCAAGGTACTTGTTACTATTGTTTCAGCTTTACAGCTTGGTATAAATATATATTTGAGAAGCAATGATTTTACAAAAGCATCGCAACAACATTCTGAAACAGCATCGAAACTATGGGAAATGAAGGAGAATTATTTATCTCTTTTAACAGATATAAAAGCCCAAACAATAGATATTGAGGGTATTATGTCAAAAAGGGATGAACTCCAAAAGAACCTAAGCTATATTTATAGTTCAGCACCAAGAACAACTATTGAAGCATCAAAATTAGCGACGAAGGGGTTAAAAATAAACAATGAACATACTCTTAAAGATAATGAGATAGATTCATTTCTGCCTGATTCTCTAAGAAGTAACATTTAAGTAATTATCTAAAATATTTATGACAGTAATTTATCAAAAAATCCAAGAGGAAATAAAAGCAGACTACTACCAACAAAATTTTTCAAATGATGGACAGCGTTTTGTAGCATGGTATTTATTCAATATTTTACGCCAAGATAGAAATCAAACAAGAGATGCCATAACGGACGGAGCAGATGATAAACAAATTGATGCTATCGTGGTAGATGATGAAAAACAAGCCGTTTACATTATACAAGGTAAGTTTATTTCAAGTGGTCAAGTTGATGCAGAGCCA
>JALONS010000053.1 GCA_025454855.1 Arcicella sp. | reverse complement strand
ATCATTATCGTAGTCATAGTAGATTTGGACTCAGAATTACGCTAATTGCAACTTTTATTAATGCTAATGACCGTTAATCTTACTTTCGCAAGAGGTCTAGTAAATGATTTTTGATTATACTTGAAAAACAAAAAATATGGCACTATTAGATTCCGAAATAGAATTAAAAACTGAATTTCACAAGTTGATTGATGAAATTCAAGATATAGATTATCTGAAAAAGATTTATGAATGTTTGGTTGAGCAATTTCATAAATCTTCTGAAGACTTTTCTGATTTGACTGTTGATAAGTTAAAACAATTTGATAAATCTATTTTTGAAGTAAAACAAGGAAAGTTCTACACTACTGAAGAAATCAAAAAAGAGACTCAACAATGGCTTACGAAATAGTTTGGACAGATACATCCCGTGAAAATTATAGAGATATTATTGATTCTTTGTTAGAAAAATGGTCGTTTGAGATAGCAGAAGAATTTACCATTAAAATAATCGACCGATTAACATTATTAGAGATGAATCCATATTTAGGAACGTCCCATCCTGAAATAACATCATTACGAAAACTACTAATCCCTCCTCATAATTATTTATATTACACTGTGGTCAATCAACAAATTATCCTATTAAACATTGTTGATTCCAGACGTAAAATCTCATAAAAACCTCACGCTTTCGGATGGGCTTGCTCATAAATCTTCTTAATTTTTTCCATTGAATTGTGCGTATAAACTTGCGTAGCTGATAGTGAAGTATGCCCCAGCAAATCTTTTATTGCTGTCAATTCAGCCCCGTTATTTAATAAATGGGTGGCATAAGAATGACGAAGAATGTGAGGAGATTTCTTCGCTAAGGTAGTAACCAATGATAGATATTTTTTGGTAATTCGCTGAATCATAACGGGATAGGCTTGATTTCCTTTCTCAGATACAATCAAATATTCGTGCATCAATCCTTCCGAATTTTTAAAGGCTTGATAATCTTGGATAAGTTTTACCAACGATTGACTAATGGGAATGATGCGTTGTTTATTCCGTTTTCCTAAAACTGTAACGGTTCTATTATAAAAATCAATGTCTCGCTCTTTCAAATCTATCATTTCAGACAAACGCATTCCTGTTCCGTACAACAATTCCAGAATTAATTTATCACGCACACCCACAAAATCATCGGGAAACTCAACTTCATCCAAGAGCGTATCCAACTCTTTTTCCCTGACAAACTCAGGAATATTTTTTTGGGTTTTCAGGACGGATATTTTCAGCATAGGGTCTTTCTCAATGACCTTTTTTTGCAACAAAAACTTATAGAAAGTCCTCAGCGTAGCGATTTTTCGATTCACCGAACGATTTTCTACCTTCGCCTCCACCATCGACACAATCCACGAACGAATCATCTGAAAATCAGCCAGTTCTGGATGATGAAAATCATACGTTTTGACCAAATATTCATCAAACTGCTTCATATCAATACCATAAGCCGTTACGGTATGTTCACTACTCCGCTTTTCGTATTTGATAAACTTCAGGAAATATGTAATAATTTCAGACATTTTCGTTGTTGGTTTTTCAATGTTCGGATAAAAGCAAAACAAAAATCATTGTGCCTTCGTGGCTTTGTCGCTCTGTCTGGTTCAAGCGTTTTCGCTTGAACTTTCTATGACTCAAAAATAAAAAAAGCGTTTAAACAAACCTACAAAGTTTATCTAAACGCTTTTGGATGCTGACGGTTATCGGCTTAATTCACGATTAAATTGATAACAAATATTGTTATGAAAATAAAATCAATGGGCATGCCTAATGGGACTATGCCTCTTCGTTACCGTACATTCTTTGTTTGTATGAAGCACGGATAATTTCTGTACGACGGCTAATTGATGGTTTTTCAAATGCCGCACGCTTACGAAGTTGCTTTACAACGCCAGTTTTTTCAAATTTTTTCTTGAATCTTTTTAACGCTTTGTCGATTGACTCGTTTTCTTTGATATTGATAATCAGCATATTATGTGTTTGTTTAAAATCTTTTTTGTAAATAGAGGTGCAAAGATAACGGTTTGTATTTTAAATGTCAAGAGAAACTAATCAATAATCGCTTGATAAATCAACTGCTGTACTTGTTTTTCAATGCCCCAGCCTTTTGTAGGAAACACTTGGAAGAAAATAACCATCAATAAATCTTCTTTGGGGTCAATGGTGTAATGGGTATAATACATTCCACCCCATTCAAAAGCACCTTCTGAACTGGGCAGTTTGGCGTGTCCCTTTTCAGTGTAAATCTCAAACCCTAAACCAAATTTATTCTTTCTATCCCATACTTCTAAATCATTGATTTGGTTCATCGTCATTAGTTCAATCGTCTTGCGGCTCAATATTTTTTTGTTGTTGAAACTTCCCCCGTTGAGCATCATTTGACAAAATTTAGCATAATCTTGTGCAGTAGAAGTTAAACCAGCTCCTCCCGAAAAATAGGTTTTAGCCCCCGAAATTGGGTACTCCGTCCATTCAGATTTTGGGCGTGGAGTGATACCTGGTTCTTTACCGATTTCTTCATAAACTTTTACTAAGCGGTCTTTTTTAGTTTCATCCACATAAAAACCCGTATCATTCATACCCAGCGGCTCAAAAATTCTTTTCTTCAAAAATTGGTCGAATGACATTCCCGAAATCACTTCTACAAAATAACCCAATACATCGGTATTTAAGCCATAAGTAAATTTTTCGCCTGGTTCATGGAGTTTGGGCAAAGCGGCTAATCTTGGTATCGTTTCTGATAATTTTTCGGGTTTTACCGAGAAAAAATAAGGAATTTTAGCCTTTGCGTGCAGAGGATGGTCGTAAGTAATACCAGCAGTATGCGTTAGCAAATGCCTGATAGTGATTTCACGCTTGGCAGGATGAGCTTTGTAGGTAGTATCAGCGTAAACAGTATCTAAAATTTGTGCATTTTTGAAGGCAGGAATATATTTTGAAATGGGGTCATCTAAGGTAAAACGTCCTTCTTCGTACAACATCATGACGGCAGTGGAAGTAAGGGCTTTAGACATGGACATAATCCTGAAAATGTCATTATTTTTCAAGGCTCTTTTCGCTTCTATATCATTCATTCCGAAGGCTTTATCCATCACCACTTGTCCTTTCCGAGCCACAAAAACAACTGCCCCAGGAATACGTTTCTCCGCTATTTTCCGAGCGATTAAATCGTCAATTTTGTTAAGTCTCTCGGCAGAAAAACCAATTTTTTCGGGTATTCCACCTGTGATAAATTGTTGTGGTTTCTGAGCAAGGATGCCTATACTCATCAACGTTAGTACTACTAATGATAAAGATTTCATGTAAGAAGGAATTAAAGTCATCAGAAATTATCAAGTAACTTATTGGTTTACAAATAAATAGCATTTATCAATACGATATAAATATGTATAACCCTGTAAGTAACGTATAAAATTATCTCAAAAAAATCATACATTTATACGGTATTAAACAGAATTAGTAGGCATTAGGATTTAGCTGTTGGTTAATAGTTATTTATGATTGATACTAATCCGCTAAAAATCAAATACTTACTTGCCTTATTTGCTCAATAAATAATGCAAACAATCACTCACTGAAAACTTATTACTAAGAATCAACCCATTTATCCATCAATCACGAAAACTGTTTACTTATTTAATATTCAAAACTGGTTATTCCAATATATTCCATGACGTTACTAACCATTGCCATCTGTATTATTCTTTTAGTTGTATTAATTACTTGGGGAAAAGTAAACCCTTTTTTGTCTTTCCTGATAGTCTCTATCATTGCGGGTGTTTTTACAGGTATTCCCATTGCAAACATTGGTAAATCACTCCAAAAAGGGGTTGGTGATATGTTGGGGTCGTTGGTGATTGTTATTACGTTGGGTTCGATGCTCGGGAAAATTGTTGCGGAAAGCGGTGCTGCACAAAAGATAGCTTCGGTCATGATGGGCATTTTTGGTAAAAAGAATATCCAATGGGGCTTGGTTTGTACGGGTTTTATCATCGGGATTCCCCTTTTTTATAATGTTGGTTTTGTACTGATGATTCCACTGATTTTTTCCGTTGTGAATCAATATAAACTCCCTGCGGTTTATTTGGGTTTACCCATGTTAGCGTCTTTATCAGTGGCTCACGGCTTTTTGCCACCGCATCCATCTCCAGCGGCTTTGGTAGCTCAGTTCAATGCTAATATGGGGCTTACGCTTATCTATGGCATTGCCATTGCCATTCCTGCCATTATTTTGGGCGGACCAATATTTTCAAGTACACTCAAAAAAATACCTTCAGAACCTTTGGATACTTTCCAAAACGAAACCCTCTCGAAAGAAAAGCTACCCAGCGGAATTAATAGTTTCTTGACATCTCTCTTACCCGTATTCTTATTGAGTTTTACTACTATTTTGGGCGTATATGCCAAAGATAACGAATCATTAAAATCCTTCGGTAGTTTTGTTTCTGACCCTTCTATCGTTATGCTTATTTCATTGACGGTTGCCACCTTTACGCTCGGTTTGAACATGAAAATGTCAATGAAAAAAATTATGGGGTATTATACCGAAGCTGCCAAAGATGTTTCGATGATTATTTTGATTATTGGCGGAGCGGGAGCTTTGAAGCAAGTGTTGGTAGAAAGCGGAGTTAGTAACGAAATTGCGAGTATTTTGAAAGACTTACCCCTCAATCCCTTGATTATCGGGTGGTTAGCTGCCGCCATCATACGGGTATGTGTAGGGTCAGCAACGGTAGCGGGACTCACCACGGCGGGTATCATTGCCCCAATGGTACAACAAACGGGGGTAAATCCAGAGTTAATGGTACTGGCGATTGGGTCAGGCAGTTTAATGTTCTCACACGTAAATGACCCTGGTTTTTGGTTGTTCAAAGAATATTTCAACCTGAGCATTAAAAACACGATTCGCTCTTGGTCGATGATGGAGAGTATTGTATCAGTAGTGGGGCTTGTGGGGGTGTTGGTGTTGAATGTATTGGTATGATTTTAGAGCGGAAGTATAAATTTATATCTTCAAAACATAAGTAAAAACGCAAATTAATTGAAAGCCAACACAACAAATTTGCGTCTATTATATATTTTACCTGTTGGATTGATATTTTATTAAAATGAATCTACGCAAAATAAAAGATTTCTTTGAAGTATCTATCAAAATAATTTTCTTTCCTCTTATCATACTCATTTCAATTTTTGTAGAACCATTACCAAACACTAAAAACGGTTATTTTACATTATTTTATCTTATTATTGGCACATTGTGCTTAATAGTTTTATTGATTAATAGATGTAGTTGAATATTTAATACCTTATCCTACTGAGCCACCGTCTATATGTAAGTTTCTACCAGTAAAAGTCGTAAGTTTGGCTCATTTTGTAGCAACGGGTTTTAAGCCGTTAATAGGTAAATATGGTAGTTTTAAGAGTTTCATAGAAACAAAACGGTAAACATATCTCTATTCTGGTTCAAGCGTCCTCGCTTGAACTATTTCCATAGGCTAAAGCCTCCACTTTCTGGTTTAATAGCAAAAACGCTTGAACTATATTCTGTTTCAAGCGTCCTCCATTGAACTCACGAACGTAATTTTTTCTTTAAAACTCCAACTCTACAATTCCTTTATCTGCTATCAGTTTTTTTACTAATTTATCGTGTTTCGAGCTTCTTCCTCGTACCGACCAATTACTAATCAGAATTTCTTTGGTAATTGTTTGTTTTTCTCTTTTGGCAGTGAGGTTACATTGTTCAAAAATATTCTCAAGGCGTTTGTAGGTCTCGGGCGTATATTCGCACACAATTTTGTAATTACGAGTTCTCCCGTATTTTTCCATGAAGACTTCTAATTTTACAAAAATTCCCAGCACGATATAAACGACCATCGTTCCCAGAAACGACAATAGTATATGTCCATCACCAATTGCCATACCCAGAGAAGCCGTTACCCAAATAATGGTAGCGGTGGTGAGTCCTTTTACACGGTCATCCATCTTAAAAATTACGCCTGCTCCCAAAAATCCGATACCTGTTACTACATTGGCAGCTATACGGTCGGGAGAGGTAACAATCCCCATTTTTTCGGATAAAATGGTAAAAATGGTACAACCCACCGAAATCAAGGTGAATGTACGGAGTCCCGCTGATTTACTACGGTACTCACGTTCAAGACCAATTAAAGCACCTACCAACGTAGATGCCATAATTTTTACGAAATCATCGTTGAAAAAAATATGCTCTATCAAAATTTGAATATCACTCATATCTTAAAACTCGGAATTAGCATTTAATCTAAAATGCTTGAATCTTTTTTACTACCTTAAAATATATTACTAAGCGAAAAGCGAGTAAGTAAATCGTTAAAAATCAAAAACTTACGTAGTCTCTCTTTTACAAACTACAATTGGTCAAGCATAAAACAAGTCATTTAGCGATGACGCTAATACTGCCATCTATTTCTAAAACGGCTAAATCAACTTTATCAATTTGAGCAACGCCTTGCTTACGAACGGCGGCTTCCAGTTCTGGGATAGAAATATCTACTTCATTTAATGCCTTTGTTCTTAGCTTTCCTTTATAAATGAGCATGACAGGCTCACCCTGAATCAGTTTATTAATTCCTTTGTGCTTAAAAAGAATTTTCTTTAGCACAAAATTGGTCAAAAATAGTCCTGAAGCAGCCGTTAATCCGCCTAATAGAGTTGTGTTATCCCCTACCATTGCATTCTGTACGGCGTTGGAAATTAGCAAGATAAAAACTAAATCAATAACAGATAGTTGGGCTAATTCTTTCTTGCCAAACAAGCGAATAGCCGCTACGATGAAGGCGTAAACGGCTATTGATTTTAAAGCTATGTTCAGGTAATCCATTTTAAACTTTGTCGGTTGCCATTACTAATGCTAAATTTAGTCGAGCTACAATATCGTAAATTTTGGCTAATTCTTGCACGGTACGGTCTTGGGCAATTCTAAGTATAACCGTTTCCGAGCCTTTCGCTTTAGCTTGTTCAGCTAAATAAGATTCTAACTGCTCGAAAGGAATGCGAACATCGTCCACGAAGTAATTATCTTGCTCATCAACGGTAACTCGGATGTTTTCCTTCGTAGTGGTTTGTTGGGCCGTTGATGATTCAGGTAATAATAATTTAATAGCATCGGGACTCGCCAACGTGGAAATCATCAAGAAAAACATCATTAGGAAGAATAGAATATCCGCTAATGCTCCTGTTTCTACTTCTGACTGCTCTCGGGTTCTTTTTCTTATATTCATATCTTGGGATTAGGGGTTAGGGATTAGAGGTTGGAGAGTAAAGGAACTTTAATTCCTAATCCCCAAGCCCTAATATCTAAATCCTACTTAGTTGCTGGTTTATGTAAAATATCTAAGAAGTCGATAGCAGTAATTTCCATTTTATTCACAGCACGGTCAATCATCGTGGTAAGGATGGTATAAAAGAAATATGCAATAATACCTACCATCAAACCCGTAGCAGACGTTACCATTTTCTCATAAATACCACTGGCAATAGTACTGATGTCGATTTTATTGGCTACCGAAATATTATGGAATGTACGAATCATACCCGAAACCGTACCCAAGAAACCAAACATGGGAGCAATTTTGGCAATTGCCGAAAGAATACCCAAGTTTTTTTCCATGTTATAAATCTCTACCCGAGCCGTATTTTCAATGGCATTTTCAATATCTCGAATGGGAGAACCTAAGCGACTCAATCCTTTTTCTAACAAACGAGCAATGGGATATTGTGAATTTTTACAGTAATTAACCGCTCCTTGCACATTTCCTCCTACCAACATTTCACGGATAGAAAATAAGAAAGTGTTATCCATTCTTGCCGTTTTCCGAATGTACAAATACCGTTCAACGAATAAGAATAAAGCAATAAAAAACAAAATAAAAATCGGAATCATTACCCAGCCTCCCTTTTCCATCAGGTTGAGGATGGTCATTTCTTGTTCGGCTTTGGTGAGAGCGGTGGTGGCGGTTGCTACCGTGTCGGCATTGATAACGTTGGTTTGTAAGAGGATACTCGTTAGGAGGGTTTGCATAATTTATTGGGGTTATACCAAGACCTGCCTGCTTATACGCAAACGAAGTCTTATCAAAACAAATACGAAGGATTTTGTATTAAAATCTAATTTTTAACAAGTTTAACGAAAAAATCTGAATTTTATGGTATTTACTACCCCAAAATTCAGATTTAATTTAGCTAATCCACTGACATACAATCATTTGAATATCTTTCCCAGCAGCGTTTCGTCTATGGTATGCCCACCTTCAAAAGTAAAAATTTGTAGATGTGGAATTGCCTGTTTAATATCTTGTTCGTATTGCGAAACGTCTATCTGCTGTAAAAACTCATCTGCTTTGCCATAACAAAGAAACACCTCTTTACCAATCAATTTTTGTGGGTCAATAATATCTCGAATACCATTGCCGAAATACCCCGCCCATAACACTAATCTATCATATTTCAGATGTTGATTCATGACCCAACGTGATGCTGTTGCCGTTCCTTGCGAAAAACCTAATACGTTGATTTTCAAAGTCTTTTTAGCTTCGTTATCAATAATAGCATCGTAAAGGGTATTCAAATAATTGATATAATCCTGAATCTCGGTTTCTCGCTCTTCCCGAGTCATCCAAGTAGCTCCTACCCTACCCGAAAAGCCTTTTAAGTAAAAACGGGAAAGTGCTTCAGGAGCTACGATAAATGTTTTACCGTTATTGAGTGTATTAAATTTTTGAATAAAATATTCGGCAGATTGACCGTAACCGTGCAATACAAACCAAATATCCGTAGTTTCTTCATTGAGTGTGCCTAATGTGAAATATCTGGCGGTTCGCTGAACTTGAATGTGATGCTTTTGCATATTTTCCCTAACGATTGTTTGGTAAAGATAGGAAAACGCAATATCAAACCCAAATATCAATAAAATCCAGATTACTTTTTCACACCTTGAATAACGTTACCAATACTACCGTTGGGTTCTAAGATACTCAGAAAATCTGCCACCGTCGGGCTTATATCCGAGATATTAGTTCTGAGAGTAGTTTCTCCATTTTTCACTCTCCAACCATAAAATAAAAGTGGTACGTGGGTATCATAACGGTAAAGTGTGCCGTGCGTTGTACCTGTTTTACCACCCATAAACCAACTGGGATTGAGTACCATCATAATATCACCGCTTCGGCGTGGATTTAAGCCATTTTTAACGTATTTCAACTGATAATCAGGTAAGGTTGAAGTTGATAAATTATGTAAATCAATCACATCAGCCACGTCTTCTCTCTTTAATAATGTTTCCCGAATTATAGCATGAACTTGGGCTACTGTCAATTTTTTATCTCTTAGTAATTGATGATTAAGATAAAGTTGATAGTTATCTTCGGCACGTATAAACTCACCATCGCCAAAGGCTGTTTTTAGGTCGTTTTTGACTTCTGCCAAAGCCGTTACTCGGTTAAAAGTACCTGCAGGCAACCTCTGACTTTGCCAAAAACTTGGTACATCTGCCACGCCGTGGTCGGCACTCAAAAACACTAAATAGTTATCTTTACCGAGCGTTGCATCTAAGTTTTGTAAGATTTCAGCGATGTCTCTATCCAATCGTAAATACGTATCTTCTATTTCAATGGAGTTCGGCCCAAAGGCGTGTCCTACGTAGTCAGGTGATGAAAAACTCACGGTCAGAAAGTCTGTTTTGGCACTCTTACCTAAGTTTTCATTTTTGATAGCCGCCAAAGCAAAATCTTTAGTGAGGGTATTCCCAAAAGGAGTAGTCCGAATTACCTCCAAAAGATTTACACCAGCCTGAGCCGCCAATTCATGTGGAAAAACGGAGGCTTTTTCTCCCGCTAATTTTCCTTCATATACCTGACTATCGGCTGTACTTTCAGTATATTGTTCGATGGGATAAAGCGTTTTCCAACCCTCCAGCATGTATTTTTTGGGCATTTTGGCGGCATTAAAGTCTTTTACCCACTGGGGAAGGTCTTTCATGTAAAAAGAAGAGGTAATCCACGAACCATCTTTTGAGTCGAACCAATAAGCGGCATTAGCCGTATGACCCGCTGGCAAAATTGCCCCTCTATCTTTTAGGGCGATGCCAATAGTTTTTGATTGAAAATTATTGGCTATTTTTAATTGGTCAGTAATAGTAGAAACCAATAAATTTTTCGGCGACATCAATCCCGCTTTTGTGCTTGCTCCAACGGTTGATACACTGGTATCTTCTACACAATACACTGTTTTCCCTGTTTTTTGATTAAACCATTCATTACCCACGATACCATCTATGGCGGGAATAGAACCCGTAAAAATAGCCGCATGACCAGCAGCCGTAACCGTAGGAGCATAATCATAATGATGGTTTCTACAATTAAATCCTTCATTCATAAGTCTTTTGAAACCTCCCAATGAATACTTATCGTAATAACGGTACAAGAAATCGTATCGCATTTGGTCCACCACAATCCCGACTACTAATTTGGGTTGGGTTGGGTACGGGTTTTGCATAATGGTATTTTTTTTCTTTTGGGCTGTTAAGGTTAATACAACCAACGAAAAAATGAGAGACAGGTTAATTTTTTGAAGCATCATGAATAATTGTTTACCATACAAAGGTACGGATGTGGTATGATTTTTAAAATATTTCGGTTTGGGGCTGTATTGATTAGCAAACATTTACCTATCATTACGATTTATGGTTAAAACCATGAATCATAACGCTAATACTCATTCAAAAACTGGTAAATTTTCTAAAAAGTCTATCTTCATATTTTCCCAATCAGTTTGGCAACAGTGAAAAATCATTCCATTAGTAACAGTTAAATATTTTGCCTTCAAAACTTGGTTATACTGTGCCGCTTGCGAAAAAACAACTTGGGTTAATTGAATGTGGGGAGCTTTACATTCAATAATCATAAATAGCTCTCCATGACGGTCAAATATTTGAATATCAGTCCGTTTCATAACTTGATTGTACGTAAGTCCGCTCTCCAATTTTATTAAACTTTTGGGGTATTGATGGGTACTAATCAAGAAATGTACAAAATGCTGACGAACCCATTCTTCGGGTGTGAGTACAATATATTTTTTGCGGATAATATCCCAAATACACAATTTGTCATTGATTTTTTTTAATTTGTGGTCAAATGAAGGAAGATTGAGTAAATCCATAAAAATCAATTTTGAATGCTTGTATTGTTTCATGTGTAGATAAACTAAGTGAAAAGTGATTTACAAAAAGCGAATAAACAGATTATTAAAATCAACTATTCATAGGGCTTTTATAAACCTCAACTAATTGAGTATTGTTAAAATGCTTACCAATCGGTTAATACCAACTTCCTACTCAACGGATTAAAATCAAAAATAACCAATAAAATTTATTCATTATCAAACAGAGAGAATGTTTACAAATAAGTAACACACAATACTTCTCAACACATAAAAAACAATAGATGAAAACAAAACAGGAAATAGTGGATAATTGGCTTCCACGTTATACAGGAATGCCATTAGAGGATTTTGGACAGTATATTTTATTGACCAATTTTAGCAATTATGTAAAAATGTTTGCCGACCAATTTGAGGTTGAAGTTAAAGGCTCTGACCGTCCGATGCAAACTGCTACGGCAAATAATATCACAATTATTAATTTTGGGATGGGGTCGCCGATGGCGGCAACCGTAATGGATTTGCTTTCTGCCATTGAACCCAAAGCTGTGTTATTTTTGGGAAAATGCGGGGGGCTCAAAAAGAATTTGGGCTTAGGTGATTTAATTCTGCCCATCGCTGCTGTGCGTGGCGAAGGAACTTCGGATGAATATATGCCCAAAGAAGTACCAGCACTACCTTCATTCCGTTTGCAGCGTTCGGTTTCTTCCATGATAAAAAAACATGAATTGGATTATTGGACGGGCTTAGTTTACACCACCAATCGCCGTGTGTGGGAACACGATGAAGAATTTAAACAGTATTTACAGGATATTCGAGCAATGGGAATTGATATGGAAACTGCTACCATTTTTACGGTTGGTTTTGCCAATAAAATTCCACACGGTGCTTTATTATTGGTGTCGGATAACCCCATGACACCCGATGGCGTAAAGACTGAAGAAAGTGATAAAAAAGTAACTACCAACTTTGTTCAGAAGCACTTACAAATTGGCATTGATGCCCTTGAAGAGTTAGCGATGTCAGGCGAGTCTGTGAAGCATTTGAGGTTTGAATAATATCAGTGAACAAAAGCTATCAAACTGACACTCCCAATAAAAAGCCTCATTGCATAATGCAATGAGGCTTTTTATTGGGAAATGTAATCGATAACTGTTTATTGTTTACTGCTAACTGAAAAATCAGTTACAATAATCTCTAATAACCGAGTACGCTGGGGTATATCCTAATTCTCCTGATTTACTTAAATCGTTACAGCCATCTGTATCGCCCAAAGCGTGACGGATAATACCTCTTACGTAATATGCTTCTGCATATTTAGCGTTTAATTTGATGGCATTGGTACAATCTTGGATTGCTCCACGTTGGTCACCAATCTGTGATTTTAGCATTCCTCTGGTAAAGTATGCTTCTGAATACGTAGGGTTCAACGCAATAGCTTTGTTGTAATCCTCAATAGCCGCTTTAGTTTCACCAGTACGGGCTTTCGATAAACCACGATTATAATATACTTCCGAACGTTCTGGCGACATTTCAGCCATCTTCAAACGCTCTTGAACGTTATTTCTTAAATCATCTAATACTTGCTTAGTGATAGCTCCCGAAAACACCACTTTATTATTTTCAATGTTACCAATTGAAATAGCTTTGTTGAAATCTTCGATAGCCTGCTTGGTATTCCCTAATTTACTTTTGGCAAAACCTCTTCCGTAATACGCCATCGCATTTTCGGGGTCTTGTCCTAAAGCACGGTCAAAATCAATTAATGCTCCTTGATAATCTTCCATTTGGCTCTTGCAGTAACCTCTAAAATAAAGTGACTCGGCATCTTCTGGGGTTAGTTCAAGGGCTTTACCATAATCAGTAATTGCTCCTTTGAAATCTCCCATTTTCATTTTGCTCATGGCTCTACCCGAGTAAGAAGCGGCACGTTTTGGGCTAATTTCAATAGCTTTACTAAAATCTTCTAAACTACCTCTGTAATCTTCTAATTTCTGCTTTACTTGTCCCCGAGCAGTATAACCCTGTGCATTGTCAGGTGTAAGGTCGAGTGATTTATTAAAATCAGATAAAGCTCCTTTGTAGTTTTCCAACTTTGACTTGCTGATACCTCTGATAAAATATGTATTAGCATCCACTGGATTGAGAGCGATACAGCTGTTGTAGTCTTGTAAAGCACCCTTATGGTCATCTTGACGTGCTTTGCTTTGTCCACGGCCTGCAAAAGCATCCGCATATCTGGGGTTCAATTCTAAAGCCTTATCAAAATCATTGATAGCTCCACGATTATCCTTCAAATTGGCTTTGGTAACGGCTCGGTTATAATAAGCGTTCGCATCTTCTGGTTTCAGTGCAATTGCTTGTGAAAAAGCTGTTTGAGCAGATGCGTGATTTCCTGCATTGCTTTGTCTTACACCATATTCCATCAAATCTTGGAATGTTTGCTGTGCCTTAGAAGTAATGTTAATAAGCAGAATTGCTACTAACGAAAGTAAAAAACTTTTTTTCATGGGTTCTGATGTGAAAAAACAATTTTTAGTGATTAAATTTTGAGTAAATCTCAACCATTCACTGTCAAACGTTCAGTACTAAAATTGGATAACTGCTCGTTTTTATGAATTGAGTAATGAATAATTTTCGGGTATTGAATCTTATTATTAACAACTGTAATCTTTTGTTTTTCAGACTTTAAGTTATCAATATTCTTGCCAAATTACTCAAAAAAAGCCTGATTGCCAAAAATATCATTCAAACAAGATTCTGTAACTACAACAGGCTTTTTTAAATATCGGAACATTAACGCACCAAAATTAATAATTATTACAAACCCATAAAAGGCTGTTAATCATGTAAAATCGTTTTTTGCTCATAAAACCCTATAAACCATTATTTAACCTTACTGGGTGGGTAAAACATTAACAAAACATTAACATTTTATCTAACTGGCAAATGTACTTCTGCCATCATACAACGAGCAGACCCTCCGCCATTGCCTTCTATCATTTGTAAATCAAAATGATGAATGGCACAATAATCATCCAAAATATCTATTTGTTTGGGCGTAAGCGAATGATAAGCGGCACTCGACATAATGAGTAATTTCTCACCTTTGATGCTTTTCACCTCCAACATATTTCCTGCAAATTGATTCATCTGCTCCAACGAGATGGCTACTACTTGCTTGCCCGACTGTTCCAGCGAATTTCTCACCATCAGGCGTTCATCCAAATCTGGAATAGCCTCTAAACAAATAACGGCAAACATATCACCAATACACATCACAACGTTGGTATGATAAATCTGTTTTCCCGCTCCGTCAATGGCATTAAAATTGACTATTTCGTAGTTCATCTGTATCGAAAACTCTTTCAGGACATCTTCATGGGTACGTGGCGATAAACAAGCATAGGCAATCTTAAATTTACGGTCGAGAACCATCGAACCCGTTCCTTCTAAGAATTTCCCTTCGCTTTCAAAACCTGACAAATCTATTCTGCGATTAATATAAAATTGCTCTTCAATCTGTTTAATAATATCATCACGACGTTCCAAACGTCTATTTTCGGCTTGCATTGGATAAGTTATCACCGTACCATTACCGTGAAATGAAACCCAGTTATTGGGGAAAATAGAATCTGGTGTGTACGGGCTTGTCGTATCATCAATTACGATTACATTTACGCCCGCTTTCCGTAGTTGGTCCACCATTTCGTCAAATTCTTTTAAGGCATAATGCTGGGCTTTATCTTCGTTGGCTTTACCAAAAGCGGCGTTTTGGAAAGCATTGGATTCGGCTGTTTCCTGATTAAAACCAAAGTTTACAGGACGAATCATTAGTATGTGTGAAGTAGTTTGTGAACGCATGGTTTTCGGTTTTGAATGAGTGAATGATTGAGTGATAGAATGGGTGTGAATGTTTGAATGATGGAATGATAGAATGAGTGTGAATGTTTGAATGATAGAATGATAAAAATTGCAAATAACATTCATTCTATCATTCACTCATTCTATCACTCATTCTATCATCCAATCATTCAAAATTAGAACGTAATATCGGCATTGACATACAGTGAGAACCACCTCTGGCACGAGAAAGTTCTGCTGATGGTAGCATAATAAAAGTATCAGTGATGGTCTCAGGATTTTTCACTCCTGATTCAAAATCGTGCAGTAAATCTTCCATCTTAACGGTTTCAAATCCTGCATTTCTGAAGGCATCAAGAGTTTTATCATTGCGGTCGTAACCAATAACTACCCCTTCTTTCACCGCCAAAAGATTGCAAGAATCCGTCCATTGTTCTCTGGCTCCGTAAGGAAATTCATTGTTACCCGAATAAATAAACTGCACATCAAGTGGCTGACAATCAAGGTCATGTACAGATATTTCTCTTAACAAAGTCTCCAAACTTTCAATCTCCCGGGGTTCGTGTTCTTGCCCACGCCTAAACTGTACGATGTGTACTTCCTCCGCTTTCTGAGATTTCAACAAACCTGCTTTTATGAGTGCTTCGTCCTCAGGGTTTACTTGCGGTTTTGCCAATGACCCCAACAGTACCCAAACGTTTCTCTTTACTTGGGTAAAAACCGTATCAATGTGCATATAGTCACGTTTATTCGGGATTTTCACCAACGTAACTTTATCCACAATTTTCTTATTGAATAATATTTTTATAACCTGTTTGGCAGCATAAATGGTAGTTCTTTCGGAAATCCCCACTAACAAATGATTGGGGGCTACCATCATCACATCTCCGCCTTCTAAAGTCGATTGAGACTCTTCGGCTTGTCCTTCTGGCAACAAGAAAAGTGTCTCATTATCAGGGATTTCGATGAGATTCTCACGTACTTCGGCAAAAATAGGATGATTATAAAAAATATACTGTACCAGCAGAGCTTCACGAGTACGAGCCTGTTTTTTGGGACGATTCAACAAAATGTGATTATTGATGGTGATACCTATATCTCGGGTAAAAATAAAGTTCGGAATAGGTGGAAAGAGCATTTCTCCCGATGGTGTAGTTCCCGAAATGAGTGTTTTGGCTAATTCTGTGGGTGGTAAATTGAACAGTTCGTCGTGGGTGGTGTACCATTCTTTCTCAATGGCACAAGCTGCCGCCACCAATTTCATCTTGGTGAATTCATTTTCCAAGATTTCAGCCAGTAGCTTTTGTAGTTCAATTACTTTATCTGAATTGAAATAATTAGGATTATCGGGCTTAAAGAAAGCTCTTTCGGTATCGGCATCAATCTCCGCCAATTTTCCTTTAATCTTTTCATTATCAAGAAAATACAACAAAGTCTTTACGTAAAAATCATACTCTTTTCTACGCATGGTATCTAAATGAATAATATCTTCAAACAACCAGTCTTGAGCTTTTGAAGGTACTACTTTTCCTAAACCACTATCTGGACTATGAATTAAGAGACGTTTTAAAGTACCCACTTCTGAAGATACTTGAATGGATTTTTCCATAAGTTTTATTGATGAAAAATGAAATTTTCGCAATAAGGGATTTTTATTTGGTAAAGTCAAGCAAATTGCGAATTTTCGATTTGGACGGGTGCGTAATCTTGCGGATTTATTGGCAAAACCACTGACCAATAATTCCGAAATCTGAGGTTTCAAATCCACAATCATTTGAAACTTTTTTTATTAGTTTAGAGTTGTTCTAAATAAACTCTTGTATGGGAAAATTGGAGGTCGTAATTTTGCACTATACAACATAAAGAATAGATAAATCAATACAAATACAATGTTAAAAATCAGCAATTTACAAGCTAAAATTGGCGATAAAGAGATTCTGAAAGGTTTAAATTTGGAAGTAAAAGCAGGTGAAATTCATGCTATTATGGGACCAAACGGAGCAGGAAAAAGTACTTTAGCATCTGTACTGGCAGGGCGTGAGTCTTATGAAGTTATAGGAGGAAGCGTCGAGTTTGATGGCAAAGACTTATTGGAACTTGCCCCCGAAGAACGTGCTGCAGAAGGCATTTTCTTAGCATTTCAATATCCCGTTGAAATACCTGGAGTTTCTACTACCAATTTCTTGAAAACGGCTGTAAATGAAATTCGCAAATATCGTGGCGAAGAAGCTATGGATGCCGTTCAGTTCTTGAAAATGTTCAAGGAAAAAATGAAGATTGTAAACATTGACCAATCATTATTAAACCGTGCTTTGAACGAAGGGTTTTCGGGAGGAGAAAAGAAACGTAACGAAATTTTCCAAATGGCAGTGCTTGCTCCTAAATTAGCCATTTTGGATGAAACAGATTCAGGACTTGATATTGACGCTTTACGTAT
>JALONS010000052.1 GCA_025454855.1 Arcicella sp. | reverse complement strand
ATTCAATACATTTATTTTAGGTAAAGGCTTTTTTCGATTAGCATTGTATTTTTGAAAACCTGAGATATATTCGCTCGCCATCTCATTGATGGTAGTTTTGATATCCAAATGTTTAATTTCGGAATAAAGCGTAATGGAGTTCCCTGTTTTGGCACAACCAAAACAATAGAAACTATTCGTGTGAGGATACAGCACTAAAGAAGGTGTATCATCTTCATGAAAAGGGCATTTCATGCGATGACGTTGGACTTCCAAGCCCAAATCTTCTGCTACTTGTAGTATGGAAACTTGATTGAGTTCGTCAAGGATGTTCATAGTTGTTAGTAAAATAAAAAAAGAAACCCCACAAAAGAAAACTTTTGTGGGGTTTCATGAAGTGTAATGAAGATTTTAATTCATAAACTTCACTTTCAATTCGTTTAATTTTGTTTTTACAGAAGTATCAATTTGGCGGTCGTTTACCGTTAATACATATCCTCCGATTAAACTGATATCAATTTTTTCTACTATTTCTACTTTTTTACCCGTTGCATCTGCCACGATTTTCTGAAATTCAGCTTTCTGAGCCACAGTAAGTGGAGCAGCAGTAGTAATATAAGCTTTTTGAATACCTTTTAATAATTCATATTGGCGTAAATAATCTTCGGCGATATGCGGAAGCATCTCTTCACGATTTTTTCTCGTGATGATTTCAAAAATCGACATTGAAGCTGGGTCCACCTTACCAGTAAACACTTTTTGCAAAATTGTCAATTTGTCATAGTGAGACACTATCGGACTCTTCAACAGTAAATAAAACTGGTGATTTTCGTCGCATACTTGGGTGAAAAGTTTCATATCTTCATACACCTTTTCCTCAACGTTTTTTTCTTTTGCCAAATCCAACAAAGATTTAGCGTATCTGAAGGCAACTGTTTGTTGGGACATTTTTTTACAGTTATCAGTTATCAGTTATCAGTTATCAGTTGAAATATAAAATCTCTAATCCAATAATCAACAATGAAAACTATTGAGCAAATAACAATAATAAGTGAATTTCCATCATACAATTAACTGAAATCATTTTTACTGATAACTGTTAATTGTTAACTGTTAATTCAATTTAGCATCTGCTAAAAGATTAGATACTAAATTCTCCTGAGCAGAACGGTCAGATAATTGATTACGTAAAACCTTTTCAGCAATTTCTAAAGATAAAGCTGCTGTCTCTTTTTTCAAAGATGCTACTGCGTTGGCTCTTTCTTGATTGAAAGCGGCACGTGCTTTTTCAATTTCTTCTGCACCTGCTTTTTGGGCGTCAGCTTTAGCTTGGGCAATCATGGCATCACCAGCTTCTTTAGCTTCTTTCAATAATCTATCACGTTCGGCACGAGCTTCAGCGATAAGTTTTTCATTGCCAGCTTTCAAATCTGTCATTTCCTGACGAGTTTTAGCGGCTAATGAAAGAGCATCTTCAATTGATTGCTCACGTTCTTGCAAAGCACCCATAATTGGTTTCCAAGCAAACTTAGCTAAAAGGAAGAATAATACTCCAAAAATTACTAATTGCCAGATTATCAGACCAAGGGCTGGTTCTAAGATTGATACTAACATGATGTTGTTATTTATCTAATTTGGGAATTTGAGAATGTGTCAATTTGAAAATAATTAAGCTATATTTTCAAATTGAAAGATTATCAAACTATCAAATTGGTTTTAAATCTTGAAATTTAAAATTCAGCATACCAGCCTAATGCTTTGGTATGCTGAATATAAGTTTTTTTAATTATCAATAAATTTTTTTAAAAGCTACAAATCAAAACTATTTTTTGACTGCTAACTGATAATTGCTTACTGACAACTGTTCTCTGAGCTGATAATTACGCTTTTGTAGTTACCAACAAACAAATTACTGCTGCAAAAAGAGCAACCGCTTCTACGAAGGCTGCAACAATCAACATAGCTCCTTGAATTTTTCCTGATGCTTCAGGCTGACGAGCGATAGCTTCCATAGCAGAACCACCGATTTTACCGATACCTACACCAGCACCGATTGCTGCTAAACCTGCACCCATACCTGCTAAACCTAATGCTTGAGAAACTTCTAATAACATTGACATAATTGTAATTGTTTTATATGAATTAATTTGAAAATTCTATTGAAATTGAACCACAGGCTAAAGCCTATATTTCGCTCTTAGTGATGATGTTCTTCTACGGCTGCACCAATATAAGTAGAAGTCAATACCGTGAAGATGAACGCTTGTAAGAATGCTACTAATAACTCAATCAAGTTCATGAAAACTGAGAATGGTACTGCAATTGCCGCAACGCCAAGGCTTTTGAAGATAAATATCAAAGCAATTAAACTCAAAAGAATTAAGTGACCTGCCGTAATGTTAGCAAAAAGACGAATCATTAAAGAAATCGGTTTCATAAAAACCCCAATGATTTCTACGGGAGTCAATAAAACCAATAACCATTTCGGTACACCTGGCATAGCAAAAATGTGTCCCCAATACGTACTTCTACCATTTAAGTTTGTTACAAAGAATGCGATAACGGCTAAAACTAATGTGATAGCAATATTACCTGTTACGTTGGCACTACCTGGCAACAATCCTAACATATTATTGAACCAGATAAAGAAGAATACCGTCAATAAGTACGGAGTAAAACGTCTGTAATGTTTCTCTCCGATGTTTTGTTTCGCCACCTCATCACGAATGAATACAATGATTGGCTCAAATAACGACTGAATCCCTTTGGGGGCTTTTCCAGAACGTTCTTTGTATGATTTAGCAATGGTAAAGAAAATACCTAATAAAAGTGCAACACTGATTAATAACGATGCCACATTTTTGGTAATAGATAAATCCAATACAAAAGAACCATCTTCCGCTACGATTTTACCCTCTTCTAATTTTAAACCTTCGTAAGTAGCATTGTTTTCGTGGTGTTCGTCTTTGAAACGAGAAGAAGAAAATACCTTCAAACCTCCTTTATTCCAAACGATACAAGGTAGGGGAACAGAGTAATGGGTGTGTCCAGCCGTTGCAAAATGCCATTCGTGTTCGTCGGCGATGTGTTCCATCATCATTTTGCCTGGGTTGAAAGCCTCAGCCTCTTCACCATGTGCTTCTCCTTCTGCATGAGCAGGAGCTGCAGTTGCTTCGGTGGCTTCATGATTGGCCGTTGAATCTGCGGAATGTTCTTGAGCAAAAAGGGTGCTTGAAATTAAAAATAAAAAAGCAAAAATATTTGAAAAATACACTTTCTTCATCACGGCTTCTGGGAAGTATATGGTTGAATATTAAGAATGTCCTTACTAATGGTTTTGTTGTTTCGTATTGATTTTCAAATAGTTATGCAATTATTTGATTTTTACCCTACGAAAAGTGTCGCAATTTACGATACAAATCGAATATTTCAAAACCTGTGTAAAATAAATAGAGTACAAAAAAATTGATAATAAAAAGATTCAGGTCTGATACGCCCAAATAGGCGAATGTACCAAGAAAAATAAGGCTCAAAATTAAGCGTGCCGTAGTGCCACCTAAATAAAACTGAACGAAGTTTTCTCGATTTTTAGCAAAGCCAAATTGCATCAATAAATGATTGAGGTAAGATAAAGTAAAGAAGAAAGCTAAAATTATCCATTTTTGGGGATGGATGTGCGATGAAATCCCTAATTGAGGAGCGAAGTAAAAGATAATTCCAACGAAGACACTGAGGATAATTATTCTGGGCATTTTTATCACAAAGTTACGAAGTTTAAAAGTTACAAAGTTAAAGAAGTTGAGTAATCAACCTATTCAACTTTGTAACTCACTCAACTTTGTCACCTATTTCACACTATACTCTGCTTTTCCAATACCTACTAATCCTTGGGTAGAAACACCTTCGGCGGTTATTTTGATGGTTGCTTTAGCATCGGTATTCCAATATGTAAGGGTAGCCTTGCCAGTGGCATCGGTTCTTAGGTTGGGTTCCCAGTGGAGTGTAGAACGGAAATCTGGACGTACGTGTTCTGGAATAGCAACATCGTATTTTGGAGCATAAAATTCTCTGGTAACATAATAGCCTGTCCGTTTTTGAACGGCTATGCCCAATGCGGGGTCTTTGGAATAGTCGTAATTTCCACCGCCTCGCTTGGTTAATACTGCAATGGCTCCTGTTGCTCCTCTCGACCCAAAAATAGCTGCATCAGCACCTTTCAACACATCGATTTTATCTACGTCGCAGGGACTTATCGAGCCGAGTGCATCGGCATCTACGGGCATACCGTCTAAGAGATACAGAGGTTCAGTACTGGCGGTAAAACTGCTCACACCTCGTATCAATACCGAAAAGCCTCCCTGACCATTGGATGAAACCTGTACGCCTGCTACTCTTCCTTGAATCATTTGAAACAAATTGGTAGCTCCTGCACAGATTTGTTGGTCCACTTGGATTGTATTACTGGCTTTAGCGTAAATTCTGCGGGGGTCGGGTTCTTCTATTTTCTTTGCTTTAACCGTTACGCCCTCCAACATTTGAATTTTATTGAGCTTCAGTTTTTTCTCTAATTCAATGGCTTCATTGGCTTTTTTCAAAAAGTCGGCTAATTCTTTGGCATCAAATTCAATAGGATTATAGGGCGTTTTGATGATTCTAATTTTGGGTGTTTCGTTGGGTTTATCAATGGTTACATTTAAATTTTTACCTCCTCCTTGTTTAGTAGCTTGTACTAAAACTTGCGTAGAATCATTAAAGTTGAGTCCGTAAAAACCAAATCTACCCAATGAGTCTGTAATTTCCATTTGGAATTGGGGAGCTTTTCCTTCATTTTTCAAGAGTAAAGTCAAAGAAACGTTGTTGGCAATTTTACCATTAGGTCTGATGGCTTTTCCTGTCACTTCCAAACCTGTTTGTAGAAAATAATCCATTTTAGGTTGTTTATTTGCCATTAAATCTTTCCAAATAAAACGTCTCCAACCCTGCGTCATCATTAATAAATCTAAATGCCTACTGGCTTGGGTATTTTCTGGATTGAAATAGTAAGCAGGCTGTTCAATATTACCTCTGAGAGAGGCATAGTAATCAGATTTAACAGGGCTGCTGGCATCCGAACTGAGCAGAAGATAGGACAATAAATTTTCTTGGTTTGGGTCGGTAATCACTTGATTGGCATCAGTAACGGCAACCGAGAAATTACCTACTACGGGCTTACCTTCGGCATCTTTGGCTTCTAAAGTAAGCGTTACTTTTTCACGATTTTTGTACGTTTTTTTATCGGATGTGATGCTGAGCGATAGTTGTCTATTTACTTGGTTGAATATGAGGCGTTCGCAGAGCGGCTCACCTTGGGCATTCATTACCGTAATTTGAACGATACCATCATCAGGAATTTTGGTTTTAGGAATAGAAATGCTAAAGGCTTTTTGACCATCATTACCCTTTGCCATAAAACAGAGTTGTCCTCGTTGGTGAACAACCACTACTAATTCAGATGTCTTTTCAGCGGGTTTGGGCGAGTTATTGGCAATATAAACTTTAATTTTTTCTTTGTTGCTCAAATTATCTATTGCCATCGTAATGCCTTGTTCGTAAGCATTTGGTAATACGAATGGCATATACTTTCCATCGTTTTGCTTGATATAAGCCGTGTAGGTTTTTTGGCTTTCGGGAGCGAAACTGAGAAAACCCATGCCCAAATGTTCCGACTGAAAAGCCGTAACCGTGTCTTTAGTACCATCTAATACAAAGCCCTCAACATCAATCCCTTTCCCAGCTACATTGACGGCTTTGAACCCCACTCTTGAATTGAGTCCTACCACTAAATTACCGCCTTCTGGAAAGAATTGGACATCAGCTACTTGGGCTAATTTTTGAGCATTGTTTTCGGTCATTCTATTTTTTACTGAACCTTGCCAAATCTTAAAATCTTGGTGGAAATAGAATTCTTCCGAGAAATTTCTCATGTAATTAGTATAAGCTCTGATATGATAGATGCCCTCGGGTAGGCTATCGGGGAGGGCAATATCTCCGTGTGCTGAACCTTCACATTTCAGTACCCGATTGGCAATGACTTTACCTTGTGTTTCGTCAATTAAATCCACGTATAAAACTCTACTGACAGAGTCTATTCGGTGGGAAATACCATCAAACAAATAACCTTTGAGCCACATGGTTTCACCTGCCATGTAGTAGGGTTTGTCGAAATGAAGATAGACTTTCTCTTGGGGGGTATTTTGGCGGTAACTTTCGAGTTTAGCGACAATTTTTTCGGTTAGATTTCCGCCTTCTTCGGTGAATGTAAAAGCTGTTGCTAAAAAAAATGTAATACCCAGCAGGGCGTAAAACTTACGAGTCATGTTAGTAGAATGGGAATAAAGCGTTAGAGTTAATTTTATCAAATTTCACAACTCAGAACGACAAACGCAAAGAATTTATGATAAAAGGCGTGATTTTATGAATTGTGATTGAGTAGTTTAAAAAATCACTAACTCACTCAATCACAATTAAAATTAGTTTTTCTTCCTCTTTTTAGTCTTATACAATCTCGGATTTGACTGAAATTCTTTTTCTTCTAATTCCTTTTTATCTTCTTCCTCACGGGTTTTGAAGAGGTAATCATCATCATCCATGATTGGTGATTCTTGCAGAGCTTTCCAATTAAATTTTTCGTCGATAGGAGTGAGGGCTTTGGCAGGTTCAAAAATTCTTTTGTCAACGTTTACAGCATCGTAAGGCGTGAAATCAGGTTGGTCAGTGAAGAAATCAGCTAAATCAGTTGCCCCAGCATCGTACTGGTTTAAGTACGGAATGCCTAAAATATTCCACATTGTTTTGAAAATACTTCCAAAACTATAATGCTGATGACTCACGTAATTTTTCTTGGCATAGGGTGAATATACCTGTAAAATACTGCGGTGTGCATCCACGTGGTCTATTCCCCCTTGTGAGTCGTCTTCAGTTACGATGATTGCCATATTTTTCCAGTAGGGTGTATGGCTGAGAAATTCCACCACTCGTCCGACCGCCAAGTCGTTATCTGCCATGTAACTTTCTCGGAACGGAAAACCTGCTTTTGGTCTTTCGCCCGCTCCGTGGTCGTTAGGAAGCATCAACGGTACAACTTGAGGCATGGTTTTGCCTTCGCCCATAAATTTTTTCTGAAAATCTTTGATAAAAACATCCGCTCTGAATTGGTCTGGAATCGCCATATTATACGTCGGGAATTCCCATTCAGTATTTTTATACATGGCATTAGGTAATGGATAATTCACGCCATATTTTTCGCCACCAACTTTCATGGTAGAGTCATTATAATTTCCCTCTTGTTCGGTGGTAAAACCATAATTGTGAAACGATACGTTGTTCCGCTCAAAATGCTCCCACATCGAGCCGTCTTGATTATAATCTTCGGGATAAAAACTACCCGATGAACCATTGAGTGCAAAATGCCCTGGTGCGGTTGATTCTTGTTTGTATTCACGCTTGCCTCCGTAGGCGGCTGATACGTGCGTTTCCATCCATTCATTGGGGTAAACGCCTGAAAGCCAGCGGTGTCCGTCGGCGGAATGGTCGGCATCCACGTAGAAATTATCGGCTGTGCCAAAGCGTTTAGCTAATGCTAAATGATTGGGCATTACGGTACATTTGGCAATTTTTATGCTTTCGTCTTTATTGCTGAAATTGGCATTGACACCAAACCGAGCAAGGGAAGGGTCGCCTTTTCCTTGTTTTAATTGCCCAAAAACTTCGTCATACGTTCGGTTTTCTTTTGAGATATAAACGATGTATTTGATGGGTGATTCTTTCTCTTTCGGAAAACTCGGGATAGGGTTTGTTCCACTTTTTTTCTGTTCTTCAAACTTGAAATTATAAGCAATCACTTTATCCGTTTCGGTTTTTAATGCTTCATCTTTCGGAATATCCAAAACCGTTACTGACCCTTTCATCAAACTACCAATGTAACTACCTTCTGCTCCTATTTTGAATTGCGAACCCCCATTCGGACCCGACCCAAACCCTTTGGCATTAGCCACTACTAATTGCCGATTGTCTTTGCTGACTTTTAGTTTTGAGGGAAACCAACCCACAGGTAAATGACCAATCGTTTTCATGGTAGTAATATCAATTACTCCCACGGCATTAATACCTGATTCTGCTACGTAAAGGCGTTTTTGGTCGGGCGAAATAACTAATCCGAACGGAATTACACCTTTCCAACGCCCCAATCTATCATCTAATCGGAGGTCGATAGTATTGATTACTTTACCCAATTTTGGGTCAATTACTGAGATATTATCGTTGTTGCCATTGCTCACAAAAACGTATTTATCTGTCGCTACCAACGAATTTGGACTGGAACCACCCACCGCAGGAATCCCCTCAATCATTTCACCAACTAATACGCCCGTTTTGATTTTGGCGGTAACTTTGGGCTTGCCCGTCAAATCATAAGACCAAACCGAAAACGATTCGGGAGCGTTGGGGTCGCCTAAACCTGCCACGTTTTTGTCTTCAATTCTTACACCTTCTCGCATTTCTTTGGTATTGAAACCAAAAGGTGGTTTTTTCAAATACGTTTCTTTATTTTTTGGGTCAAGATTTTTAACTAAACTATACTCAAACATTCCTACATTGGCAACGTACAATGTCTTTTCGTCGGGCGAAAGCGTAATTCCGAAAGGGTAACGACCCGTTTTAACGTTTTCAATGACTGCTCTTTTCTTGGTATCAATAATGGCAATTCTAAACCCTATTTGGTCCACCACATATAATTTTGAACCATCCGCTGACATCGTCATATCACCCATATACGCATCTGTATAATCTTGGTTATCAAACGAAACATTACAGTTGATTTCCCCTACTTTTTTGCCTGTTTTTATCTCAAAAATGAATATTTTGTTGGTTTGTCCACCCGCCACATAAACCCATTTATTATCGGGCGAAATGGCCAAACCCATAAATACCGCCGCCAATAGATTATCGTCAGTTTTGGGCGAATTAGGAATTTGTTTAATGATGGGTTTGTTCGAAAAAATATTTTGTAAGATGCTGATAGAGAAAGGGTTAGTGCCAGAATTGGCAGTAATGACGGTTTTGCCATCGTGGCTCATGACCATCCCGTAAGGATGCGGAGCAATGCGGTACGTTTTACCCAAAGGTTTGACTATTCTACCATTAGGAATAATCGTTTCGCCGTTTGGATTAATTGCACAATAACGGTTAGAGGCAGGGGCTGAAATTTGCCACTGTGCAAACGTAGTATGAGTAAAAGTGTAAAGAAGGAAGAGAGATAAAAATCGTTTCATTATCAAGAAAATATTTAGAAACGAAATTTAGGGTTTTGCTTTTTGAATGGCTAATTTTTTGGGTTATTATTTGGTAAAGTTGATTTGTATTGTATTTAACATCGTCCCATGAGCCAATTATTTTATCTAATCGGCTCAAATATAGCCATTTTTTGAGCCGATTAGCACTAAAACCCCACAAAATCGTTTTTCCCTTATTAATTCCGTAATTTTGTAAAATTACGTTTGAATGATTTGTAGTGTTTGAGATTTTAGACATTTTCTAATTCACTCATTCTATCACCCATTCATTCTATCATTTATCTTTATTATGTCATTTGAATCATTAAATCTTATTGAACCTATCCAAAAAGCGTTAGCTGAGGAAGGTTACACTGTACCAACGCCTATTCAAGCCCAAGCCATTCCGATTGTATTGGCAGGAACAGACCTATTGGGCGTAGCCCAAACGGGTACAGGAAAAACGGCAGCTTTTGCCATTCCCACCATTCAATTATTACACAAAAATCATACGTTTCATAAAGGCAAACGGGCTATCAAAGCCCTTATCGTTACGCCTACCCGTGAATTAGCCATTCAGATTGATGATAGTTTTAAGGCTTACGGAAAGTACACTGGACTTACCCATACGGTCATTTTTGGGGGTGTAAAACAAGGCAAACAAACTGATGCCCTACAAAATGGAGTTGATATTTTGGTGGCAACACCAGGGCGTTTATTAGACCTTATCAATCAACGTTTTATTACCCTAAAAGACATTCAAATATTTATTTTGGATGAAGCCGACCGAATGCTGGATATGGGTTTTGTACATGATATTAAAAAATTATTAGCCATTTTACCTCCTCGCCGACAATCGTTATTTTTCTCTGCTACCATGCCTCCCGAAATTCAGAAATTAGCGGATAGCATTCTGTACAAACCTCAAAAAGTTGAAGTTACACCCGTTTCTTCAACGGCTGATACCATTAAGCAATCCGTGTATTTTGTGGATAAAAACAGTAAAAATGCTCTGTTGATGGATATTTTGAAGGATACAAGTATTGAAACTGCTTTGGTTTTTACCCGAACTAAGCACGGAGCGGATAAAGTTGTAAAAATTCTTTTGAAGCACAACATTCGAGCTGAGGCTATTCACGGGAATAAAGCACAGAATGCTCGTCAGCGAGCTTTGGATAATTTTAAAGCCAAAACCACCAGAGTTTTAGTGGCAACTGATATTGCTGCACGTGGTATTGATGTGGATGATTTAGCCTACGTTATCAACTATGAAATCCCGAATATTCCTGAAACGTATGTGCATAGAATTGGACGTACTGGTCGGGCGGGTGCTAACGGAACGGCTTTCTCATTTTGTGAAACGGAAGAAATACCTTACTTGAAAGACATTCAAAAATTGATTGGAAAGAAAATTCCCGTGATTGAAAATCATAACTACCCAATGAGTGAAGTGCCAGCAGTTGAAATGCCAAAACCTCCGCAGGCAACGGTCAAAGCAAGTGAAAAGACCAATAAAAATAAGAAAGTGTGGTACAAAAGAAAATAGATGTATTTATCTTGAAAATAAAATGAGCTTCCAAAATATTTTTGGAAGCTCATTTTATTTTCTTAGTTGACCACCACCACTGAATCCCAATAATTCAAAGGTTTGTAAGCAACTTTATTGGCTGGGTCGTTTATCCAGGTGTTATCTTCTACCAAAAACTTATAGTAAAAAACACCTTTGGGTAATCTGATTTTACATTCCCAATCGCCATTTTCAGTTTTTTGAAAGAGATTTTTATCGTTCTGATATTGGTTGAAATTACCAACCAACGCTATTTTTTTTGCTCCATCATAACCCCGTATTCTGAACACCACCCAACCATCTTTTTGATTGCCAAAGGTGGTAGCTTGTGTATTTAATGGATTGATAGCCAGTACTTTATTGAAATACCTTTGAGCCGACTTTGTATCTCCATACACACTATACGCACTGGCAAGACTGGCATTGGTAATTTCTGAATTAGGAAATTCTTGTTGATTTAAAGCAAAAATCTTGATAGCACCTTCTGTGTTTCCATTATTCAATAATGAGTAACCTATTTCATCCAACGTATTTTCAGTAAAAACTATTTGAGGGTTATTTTTTAACATTTCAAAGGCTTCTATTGCTTTTTCAACGCCTTGTTTTTCAATGATTCTCTTTAGATTTTCATTAAGGTTTTCAGGAAAGAGTTGTTTTATTTCTACCGTTCTTTCGCCTTGTTGGAGTGCTTCGGCAATGTCTAACACTTTGGCGTGTTTGAAATCGTTTTTTTGAAACAGAGTAATTGTACCGTTTCGTAAGTCGCAAATTTGTGAGTATAACGTAGCATTGTCTATGTCATTTTGGGCGGTTTTAGAAAGGATATTTTTGAAAGACTCTTCTGAATATTGACCTTCTGAAAGTAGCTTTTCTGCCGTTTGGAATCGGTTACAATACGCTGATTTAGAGCAATTTGTCTTGAAGTTTGTTAAGGCAAAATACGATTTGTTCATATCTGCTTTTCGAATGATATAATTGGCGTGAATCACAGCATAATCGCCCGACGCATCTGCTACCAAAACTTGAGCTTTTTCTTGCCAAAGCAAATTATATTGACTGACCAATTTCACTACTTCATCTACCGTTGCACATTCGGAAAGGGCTTTTTCTACAAAATACCCTTTAAAATCTACTTTGTGGGCATCGAGTATAATATTGATTGCTTGAGGCATGGCGGCAGCATCCCAAAAAAGCCCTTTATCGTTGATGCCGCCTTCGGGTTTTTTCTTGAAACTTCCCCAAGTCAAAAAACCGTGGCGGGTATCTTTAGCGGGAGTAACCCATAAATAAGTTTTTAAGTTGGGCGAATTGTCTTCGTTATTTCCTACTAACACATTCTGACGGTTTGAAGCAGTAAAAATAGTGCAGGCTTTAGTAGATTGGTACATTACTGAAATCAAGATTGTCGAGATTAAAATGAGCGTTTTCATATTCGTAAATGTTTAATTGTGAATGTTTTGATGATTCAAAATTCACACATTCCTCAAACATTCATTTACTTAAATCTGCTAAGACAAGGAATTTGACCGCCAAAATAAATGCTCTGATTTGGCGGATAAAATCGGACTGTTGGCGGACGATAGCGTACGTTGGTAAATTACGGGTTCAATTAATTTTAACGCAAAAACTTTGTTACTAATAAAATTATTCTTCACCTTTGCAACATCAAATCTTTTCAGCCCATGTATATCATAGCTCAGAAGACTCGTTAGTCTTCATTTCAAATCGTTTTATCTCCCAGTTCTTCGGAGGAATAACTTCTTTTTCAATTTTTAGGTTGATTCATGCTTTCGTATATCGAAATCTGTGAATAACTCCATGTTGTGCTTCAAGGCATGATGTCATTATTTAATATTTCTCTTAGTGATGAGAAATAGGTTATCTGATGAAACGCACGTGATTCTCATCGTAGAGAGTAGATTCAGCTTTTGCGTTTTGATTGATGACCCTAAAACAACGATACATACAATTCAGATGAAAAAACTTTTAGGTCTTTTGATGCAAGCCTTTCGTGGTGAAGGGTTAAATTATACAGAAATGAACATCAATCGTGCTATTTTTCTTTTAGCCGTGCCGATGGTCATTGAAATGTCTTTTGAGGCACTTTTTGCTTTGGTTGATGCGTTCTTTGTTGCCAGAGTAGGGGTAGATGCCGTAGCAGTAGTAGGTATTACAGAATCTGTCATGGCATTAATTTATGCGGTAGCTTGGGGATTAAGCACCGCTACAACCGCCCTTGTGGCTCGTAGAGTAGGTGAAGGTAACACCGAACAAGCTGGTGAATCAACGGCTCAAGGAATTTTTATATCGCTAACGTTAGGCGTAATTTTTGGTCTTATTGGGTTTACTTTCTCAAAGGAAATTCTGCAATTTATGGGGGCAAGTACCTCTGTAATTAATGCTGGAATCAATTACACCAAATTGTTATTTCTTAGTAGTCCTTCCATCATTATGTTGTTTACCCTCAGTGGGGCTTTGCGTGGAGCGGGTGATGCTTCAAAAGCTATGTGGTCTTTGGCATTAGCCAATATCATCAATATGGTGCTGGATGCTTACCTAATTTGGCATCTTCAGATTGGCGTAGTGGGGGCAGCCATTGCTACCACAATTGGTAGAACAGTGGGTGTTTTGTTACAATTGTACTTGCTTTCACGCAAAAATGGTAATGTTCAGTTAGCTTCAAAGCATTTTCGATATAATCTCGAAGTGATTTTGAGTTTACTCAAATTAGGAGCAGGAAACACTGGGCAGTTTATGATTCCATCCATTAGTTGGACGGCTGTTGTGATGATTTTAGCAGCTTTTGGCGATAACGCTGTGGCTGGATACACCATTGCGATTAGGGTAATTATTTTCACCATTTTGCCCGCTTGGGGTTTAGGGAATGCGGCTGCGGCGTTGGTTGGGCAGCATTTAGGGGCAGGTAATCCAGAAAAAGCGGAAAGTTCTGCTTGGCGAACAGCATTTTTGAATATGACGTTTTTAACTTTGGTAGGAGTTGTTTTTTACTTTTTGTCTCCCCAAATTATTGGTGCTTTTGGTAATTCCAATCCAGAAGTATTAGCAGTGGGTGTAGCGTGTTTACGAGTAATTTGTTTTGGATATATTTTCTTTGGAATTGGCATGGTTTTAACCCAAGCACTCAATGGGGCTGGTGATACCATTACGCCTACGTACATCAATATCGTGAGTTTCTTTTTGGTACAAATTCCCTTAGCTTATGCTTTAGCAAATACATTTCATCTTGGTTCCAAAGGCGTATTTATTGCCATTGTAGCAGGTGATACGGTGATGACAATACTATCAATTATGGTATTTCGTAGAGGAAAATGGAAGAGTGTGAAAGTATAAATTAACGTAAAATGGGTCTTCTACAATTTATATGGAACAAAGGTTGCCTCAGTTCCACTTTGGGTGGGACATAGGCAACCGCTAAAACACGCCAATTTTTCCAATACGATTTGGCAGACAAAATTGGTCAGTTGGCGGATAGAGGTTGAATATTTCTACACTTTTTATGAACTTTAAGGAAGTTGAGTACTAAAGCACAATCTGTTTACACTAAAAATGGCAAAAAGAACATCCATCATTGTACATACGCTATTCTGGCTAATTTATATTTTAGTCGGTACAGTGGTAGATACACTCGGAAATAACCAAGGAGTTTTTGCCTTGGATTGTTGGGTTCTGAACGTTACCAACATTTATTTTGTGAGCTGGGTACTTCGTTCAATGGTCATTTTCTACGTAGCTTTTTGGTATTTCGAGCGTTTTTTTTCCATCAAAAACCTATTAGTTCATCTACTGGTATCTGTTTCTTTGGCTGTGCTTGGGGTAGTTTTGCGTTATGTTTTAAACGATTTTGTCATTGCTCCTGTGATTAATGATTGGAATTGGGGCAAAAATATTTCGTTGGGGGTATATTTCGGACGAGATTTCATCTTTGAAATAATGCTGGTTTTGTGTGGATTCTTGATGAAAAGTATTCATGATTTTTTCAGAAATGAAAACCTCAAAACCGAGAAAGTAACCATGGAATTGGCTTACTTAAAATCTCAAATAAATCCTCATTTTTTGTTCAATACCATGAATAATTTATACGGATTGTCATTATCCGAACCTGAAAAAACGCCTGATGTTATCTTGAAAATTTCGGAAATGATGCGGTATATGTTGTACGAGTCAAACGGAGAACGAGTAGCTTTGCGTAGAGAAATTGAATATCTAAACTCTTATATTGAACTTGAAAAAATTCGTTTTGAAGGTAAAACTTACGTAAATTTCACCATCGAAGGAAACATCAATCAGTATCAAATAGCACCACTATTGTTGATTTCTTTCGTGGAAAACATTTTCAAACACGGTGAAATTCAGAACGCTCAGAAACCCGTTGAAATTAGTTTGCAAGTTCAAGGTAATCAATTGATTTTCAGGCAGAAAAATGCTGTAGCTATTCGAGAAAAAGATAAAATGGGCGGTGTGGGAATGCAGAATGTAAAACGACGACTTTTTTTACTGTACCCCAATAAACATACTCTGACGGTAAGAAACGAGAATGGGATGTACGAAAGTGAATTAATTTTAGAAATGTTATGATAAGAGCCATCGCTATCGACGACGAACCCCTTGCCTTGCGGGTTATTGAAGCCCACGCCAAGAAAATAGACACTCTCGAACTCGTTCGTACCACTACCAATGCCATTGAAGGACTATTGGAAGCCCAAAGTGGCAACATAGACCTTGTATTTTTGGATATTCAAATGCCCAGTTTGACAGGAATTCAATTTATGCAACTTTTGCAAGGAAAATGTCAAGTGATTCTTACAACTGCCTACGCTGAATACGCCCTTGAAAGTTATGAGCATGACGTAATTGATTACCTTTTGAAGCCTATATCTTTTGAACGTTTTGAGAAAGCCGTTCTTAAAATTCAACCTGATTATAAAACGCAAACAGAGCATTCTTCTCAAGCGGCGAACGCTCATCAGCCCGACTGTATTTTTATTAAAACGGAGTATAAACTCTTGAAAATCAATCATTCAGATATTTTGTACATTGAAGGCGGAAAAGATTATATCACCGTTGTTACTAAAACTGAAAAGATTTTGAGCCTGAGTAGTCTCACAAAATTACAAGAGTCGTTGCCTTATCCACAGTTTATTCGAGTACATAAATCGTATCTTGTGGCATTAGACAAAATTGAGTCGGTAGAACGCCAACGGATTTTTATGGGAAAGACAGTGATACCCATCGGTGATACTTACAAAGACGAGTTTTTTAGGGTGGTGGGCTAATAGGATTGTGTGAAGTAATAAAAGTGAAGAAATACGATAAATTTCTGACATTTATAAGATTTATACAAAAAACATGGAAATAGTACAAAAAATTATATAATTATAGCAAGTAAAAATTGTTCATTTCCATGATTTATTTGTATGCTCTGTAAACATTGAGTTTCTTTGTGAAAATTTTTCGAGACGATTCAAAGAATAAGAATTACTGGAAAAATCAATCAACTAAGAACCAAAAAACGAATGTTTATAAATACCATTGCCAGTTATTTGCCCGAGCAAATTATCACGAATGCCTATTTTGAAGAACTGAATGGATTAACTGACGACTGGATTATAGAACGCACGGGAATTCGTGAACGTCGGAAAGCATCAGAAGACGAGAATACGCATACAATGGCGATAGAGGCGGTAAACAAATTAACCGCTAATCTTCCTTACGACCTCTCTGAAATTGACCTCATTGTAGGAGCTACTTATACCCCACACGATTGTATTTTTACCCTTGCTCATGCCGTTCAGCATCACATCAACGTGAGTGAAATTCCTGTAGTTACTATTTCATCGGCTTGTTCGTCGTTACTGAATGCCGTAGAAATTGTGCAGGGTTATTTTGCTTTGAACAAAGCGAGCAAAGCCCTCATTGTGGCATCTGAACATAACACGGCTTATAATAACGAAGACGACACAAAGGCTGGACACCTCTGGGGTGATGGTGCCGTAGCGTTGTCTATCACCAAAAATAGAGTATCAGCCACCGATTGGGAAATCAAGGATGTATTAACAGGTGGTGCTGCCAACGTAGGGAAAGCGTCGATTAGTGTAACCCTAAAACCTTTAGACCGAGGTATTATTATGCCTTTCGGGAAGGATGTTTTCTTGAATGCCTGTACCTATATGCCCAAAGCGAGCTTACAAGTATTAGAGCGTAATGGATTGACAATCAACGACGTAAAATATATTGCTCCACACCAAGCTAACCTAAGGATTTCTAAGAATGTAGCAGGAACACTGGGCGTTTCAGAAGACGTAATGCTTTCAAACATTCAGTATTTGGGTAATACAGGTTGTGCAGGCTGTGCCATTGTGTTGGATGAGAATAAGCAAAAATTTGAGAAAGGGGATAAGATTGTGGTTACGGTATTTGGTGGAGGATATTCTTACGGAGCGATGCTTTTGGAAATTTAGAAGAGATGCCGTCAATCAGTAAAGCCGAATCAACTAACAATGGTTCGGCTTTATTAGTTTTGGATGTATATATACTAAGCAAAAAGTGATTTGTGAA
Organism: Arcicella sp.; assembly: GCA_025454855.1. Classification (GTDB taxonomy): domain Bacteria; phylum Bacteroidota; class Bacteroidia; order Cytophagales; family Spirosomataceae; genus Arcicella. Next base: position 159 of record JALONS010000052.1, on the reverse strand, counting down.
AAGTGAATGGGTAAGTTGCCAAAGTACAAAAACTGACATAACTTTTCTTTTGCCAGTCTCAATAGTGTTTATTAGGATAATAATTAAAACTTGTGAGATTTTACGTTTTGGTTCTGTTTCTAATTCTAAGATTATGTAAACCGCATCCAATCCAAAAGA
>JALONS010000319.1 GCA_025454855.1 Arcicella sp. | reverse complement strand
GTGATTTTTTCCATTTTCATATCGGGCTGTAATTTATCCTGAATCACTTTGGCAGAAGCATTTAATTGCTCAAAATTTCTCACGTAAATCTCATAACTCCCAACCGAATCAGCTCCCCAACCGTTGATTCTTTGGATAAGTCCCATGTCACCAATAATGAGATTCTTATCAAATTCCTCCAAACTGGTTTCGTAAATTCCTTTGATATTTAATTTTCTTGGGCGGTCGGGAGCGTTCAAAAAATAAATAATGGGGGTGTCTCCTACTTTCAATCGCAATTTATTCGCAATAATTTTACTAACTAATATATCTTTTGAATAAGAACTATCCGAAAAACTTATCTGTTGCCCCTCCACGATATTAGGCTGAAAACGTTGAAAATCAAAGTCTTTACTAATCCCTTTCATGACTACTCCCAAAATATCTTCCCGAGTTTTCAGAATACCTGCTTTTTGTATCACTGTTTGTAAATGAATAATATCGGGAATATTTTTATAGTTTCTGAATAAATCAGTTTGTTTGGTGATAGGGAAATCTTCATAAGATTCATTGGATGAAAACTTGGCTATTTTTATATGCCCCGACAAACTAAATAATTTTTGATTAATGGCATCTTTAAAACCAAACAAAACAGCGAAGGCAAGAATCATTACCGCCAGTCCAACAGCAATACTACCCACCCCAATTTTGGTAACAGTACCCGAAAAAGAAGAAGTTTTAGTATTTTGAATACGTTGAGAAATGAAATAGGGAAAATTCATGCGGTATTTTGTAAATTTGTTTTATCGTACAAAAGACGTTTATTTCAAGTAAAAATCAAAAAGATGCTTAAAGATAAATATATAAACCCTTTTACGGATTTTGGTTTCAAAAAACTATTTGGAACAGAGCCTAATAAAGATTTAATGATTGACTTTTTGAATCAAATTTTACCCCAAAAACATCAAATTAAAGACCTAACTTACACCAAGAATGAATATTTAGGTAATACAGACCGTGATAGAAAAGCCATCTTTGATTTATATTGTACCAGCGAAAAAGGAGATAAATTTATTGTTGAAATACAAAAGGCTAAACAAAATTTCTTTAAAGAACGAAGTATTTATTACTCCACTTTTCCTATTCAAGAACAAGCATTAAGAGGTGAATGGGATTTTCAACTATCTGCTGTTTATACCGTTGGTATTTTAGATTTTGTTTTTGCTGAAGATAAAGAAGAGCAACAAGTACTCCACGTGGTACAGCTAAAAGACCAAGAAGGACAAATCTTTTATGATAAATTGACTTATATTTATTTAGAAATGCCTAATTTTCAAAAAACGGAGAGTCAGTTAGAAAACCAATTTGATAAGTGGCTTTATGTTTTTAAAAATCTTCATCGTTTAGAACGTATTCCTGATAAATTACAAGATAAAATTTTCAAAAAATTATTCAAAGCAGCAGAAATTGCTAAGTTTTCAAAACAAGAATTTGAGCAATATGAAAGCAGCTTAAAATATTACCGAGATTTAACCAATGTAACCAATACTGCTTATTCAGAAGGAGAAAAAAAAGGCAGAGAGGAAGGCAGGGAGGAAGGAAGGGAGAAAGGCAGAGAGGAAGGCATCGAAGAAGGAATGAAGTTGAAAAATATTGAAATTGCTCAAAAAGCCTTGTCCGAAAATATACCTACAAACATCATTTCAGTTTTAACGGGGCTTTCAGAAGATGAAATCATCAAACTAAAAAATACGCTATGATATTCCAAAAACTTAAATATTTCCCTGTCATTTTTATTTGCTTTATGGCTTCTGCTTGTGCCTCAAACCAAACCGAAACCAGCAAAAATCCTAAAACGGGGGCAGAACAAACCAATCTGTACGTTTCAGATTTAAAGGGTAAAACCGTTGCTTTGGTCGTGAATCATACTTCAACCATTGGCAGTACTCACTTGGCGGATTCGTTGGTGGCATTAGGTATTAAAATAAAAACCATTTTTGCCCCAGAACATGGTTTTAGAGGTACGGCTGATGCAGGCGAACACGTAACTAATGGAATAGATAAAAAAACAGGGTTACCCATCGTTTCATTGTATGGTTCAAATAAAAAACCTTCCGCTGCTCAATTAGAAGGCATCGATGTAGTAATTTTTGATATTCAAGACGTAGGAACAAGATTTTATACCTACACCTCCACGATGCACTACGTGATGGAAGCCTGTGCCGAACAAGGAAAACAGTTATTGATTTTGGATAGACCCAATCCGAATGGACACTACGTAGATGGAGAAGTTTTGAACAAAAACTTTGCTTCGTTTGTGGGTTTAAATACCATTCCAGTAGTACATGGCTGTACCGTTGGAGAGTTAGCACAAATGATTAATGGCGAAGGCTGGCTGGCGGGTAACGAAAAATGTGATTTGAAAATCATTAAATGCTTAAATTACAAACATTCAACGGCTTATACTCCGCCGATTGCTCCGTCACCTAATTTGCCAAATCTTCAATCAATGTTATTATATCCGTCTATTTGCTTTTTTGAGGGGACAGTCGTGAGTGTAGGACGTGGTACTGATAAACAATTTCAGGTAATTGGCTCACCCAATCCTAAAAATGGAAGTTTTACTTTTACACCCATAGATAAACCAGGAGCAAATAATCCTCCGCAAGAAGGCAAACTTTGTTATGGTTTAGATTTATCAACTGTGAATGCCCGTACTAACGAAATAAATTTAAAATACCTCCTTGATTTCTACCAAAAATCAGAGGATAAAACTAAATTTTTCAGTAGCCCATCATTTTTCGATAAATTGGCAGGTAGCGACTCACTCCGTAAGCAAATCATAGCAGGCGTAAGCGAAAAGCAAATTAGAGCATCTTGGAAGAAAAACTTAGACCAATACAAAGACACTCGTAAAAAATATTTATTGTACGATTAATCCTTTCATTTACCAGTTTTGAAACTTATTAAATTTTTCATAAAAATACTGTTCATTTCATTTATTCCCCTATTAGCAATTGATGGAATACGAAAAGCCGACTTGGTAATTGACCCACGTTCGGGAAATGCGTATTTAGCCGCTTTTACTGATAAAATGCACTTGTTAGATACCGTACCTTCACCCAGAATTATACTCATGAGTGGTTCGAGTATGGCTTTTGGAGTAGATAGTGATTTACTGTCGAAAGAATTAGAAATGCCCGTGGTGAATGCCGCTTTACATTTTAATTTAGGAAGTAAATTCATGGTGGAACAGCTAAAAGCAACGGCAAAAAAAGGAGATATTGTACTAATTACTTTAGAATACATTGCCACTTCGGAAGGGCAACACGACGACCAATTGATGGTAGCTGATTTCTATCCAGAAGCTAAAAAATGGATTCATTTCGATTCATTTTACGAAGAAATTGGAGCATATATTAAGCACCGTTTATCTGACTGTCGCTTGTTAGTGGGTGAAACCCTTTCGGGAACTCGTGACAAAGCGGTTAGTATTGATGATACCACTTCGGTTTTTTTTAGAAATTGTTTCAATCCACAAAACGGTGATTTATTGGGGCATTTGAATAACCCCAAACCAACATTTGCTAATCCCGAATTATCCATTGACGTAAATTTCAGAGAACAGATTAAGGATTTGAATGATTTTGCGGTGTTTGCTCAAAAGAATGGTATTAAGGTATTCTTCACGTTTCCGAGTTACGCTGAAAGTGGTTTTGAAAAAAATATGAGCCAAGTAAGAATCCTTGAACAAGATTGTCGTAAAAACCTAAAAATACCCATATTAGGAAGTCCAGAAAATTCGGCAATGGATGATATTTTTTTCTATGATAGCGTTTATCATCCCAATGCCCAAGGACGAAAAATATTTACTTCGAGGTTGATTCAATTATTAGAACAAGAAGGTATTTAATTTAAAAACAGGGTTTATCTCATCATAAACATCTGATTTTTAAACTATTGTTATCCAAACATCGAAATACGAATAACGACTTACACAATTGAAATATGTTATTTAACTCCATAGAATTTTTAATTTTCTTCCCTATCGTTACCACGCTGTATTTCGTGTTGCCTTACCGTTTCCGTTGGGCTTTACTGTTGGCTGCCAGTTGTTATTTCTACATGGCTTTCGTACCGATTTATATGTTGATTTTGGGGTTTACGATTGTGGTGGATTATTTTGCGGGTATTTACATTGAACAATCAGAAGGACAAAGACGTAAATTTTACTTAACTCTGAGTCTCATTGCCAATATTGGGGTGCTGGCAATCTTTAAATATTACAATTTTCTGAATGATAATGTTACGTGGTTATTAAAAGGTTTTGCTCTTGAAAATCCCATTCCTTATTTAAAAATACTCCTTCCAATCGGCTTGTCATTTCATACTTTTCAAGCAATGTCTTACACGATTGAAGTGTATCGAGGAAATCAGAAAGCTGAACGTCATTTTGGTATTTATGCCTTGTACGTTATGTTTTATCCACAATTAGTGGCTGGTCCCATCGAACGACCACAAAATGTACTACATCAATTTTATGAAAAATATGATTTTGATTATCAACGAGTTACCGATGGGTTAAAACTCATGACTTGGGGAATGTTCAAAAAAGTAGTTATTGCTGACCGTGTGGCGGTGATGGTGAATCAAGTATATGATAATCCGTATAATCAAACGGGAATTCCATTGATAGTCGCTACCGCTTTATTTTCCATTCAAATTTTTTGTGATTTTTCGGGCTATTCAGACATCGCTTTGGGGTCTGCCCAAGTAATGGGATTTAATTTAATGAAGAATTTTGACCGCCCGTATTTTTCTAAAACCATCTCAGAATTTTGGCGACGTTGGCATATTTCACTTTCTACTTGGTTCAGAGATTATTTATATTTTCCGTTGGGTGGTAATCGGGTATCAAAATGGCGAAGAGAATATAATCTATTCATCGTTTTCTTAGTCTCTGGCATTTGGCACGGCGCAAGCTGGAACTTTGTAATTTGGGGAGCTATACACGGTTTCTATTTGGTATTTGCTAACCAAACCGCTC
>JALONS010000318.1 GCA_025454855.1 Arcicella sp. | reverse complement strand
GAGTAATAACATCGGAACAACGATTTACAATGCAATGATTGCCCCACTTGTGCCATTTAGTATTAGCGGAGCTTTGTGGTATCAGGGCGAAAGTAATGCGGGGCGGGCTTATCAATATCGCCAGAGTTTTCCGTTGATGATTGAAGATTGGCGTAAAAAATGGAATGATGTTTTTCCATTTTATTTTGTACAGTTGGCTACTTTCGGACCTTACCAAAACAGTAATCAAGGCAGTGATTGGTCGGAACTTCGGGAAGCTCAAACCATGACATTGAACTTGCCTAAAACGGGAATGGCAGTAACCACTGACGTAGGAAATCCTAATGATATTCACCCTACTAATAAACAAGATGTAGCCCATAGATTAGCCTCTAATGCCCTCAAATTCAATTATAATCAAGATGTAACGTACAGCTCACCGATGTACGAATCGGTAAAATTGGAAGATGGGAAAGCTACTATTTCTTTTAAACTGACAGGAAAGGGTTTGGAAATACGAGATAAATTTGGGTATTTGAAAGGCTTTGAAATAGCAGGCGAAGATAAAGTTTTTTACTATGCTAAAGCCGAGTTGGTAGGAGATAAAGTAGTGGTGTATCATCCTAAAGGTTTGAAACCCACATCGGTACGTTATGCTTGGGCAAATTCCCCGCTTGATGCCAATTTATTCAACACCGAGGGCTTTCCTGTTTGTCCTTTCAGAACGGACGACTGGACGGGCGTGACTGCTGGTAAGAAGTTTGAGTAATTAGGTAATTCGATGATAGTTTTTAGATGTTTGATTATTGCCAAAACACTAAACATCAATAGAGTATCCCGAAAGTTTAACACTTTCGGGATACTCGCCCCGAACTCCAATTCGGGGCGGTTGTGGTTTCGAGTCTCTGACTCGTGAGACCCAAACGCTGAACTCTTATTTTCAAATGCTGATACTTAACCAATTGATTGTTACAAAAGAGAAAATATAGAAACTTTTGACATTAAGTAAGTTACACTTTCACATTTTCACAAATCGCTTCTCGCTTAGTTTATCTCAAAACTATGCGTAATTTCAGCAGAAGTATTAAATTGAGCCGTTGCTGAACAGTATTTTTCCATTGACATTTCAATGGCTTTCTTGGCTTTATCTTCCGAAATATTTCCTTTGAATTTGAAATGAATATTAATCTTACGGAATGGACTCATCTCTGTACCTTCAATTTTCACACGCTCGCCCGAAACTGAAATTTTCAAGTCTTCAATCACTTGGCGTTGTTTTTTCATAATCAAGATAACATCAATGGCAGTACAGCCACCGAGTCCCATCAATAACAGTTCCATCGGGCGTGAGCCTGCATTATGCCCGCCAATATTCTCGGCAGCGTCTATTTGTACGGGAACACCCGACATCCCATGTGCCTCAAAATGAAAGGCATCGTCTATTCTTATTAATTCTACTTGCATTTTGTGTTGTGTTTATCTTTCTACAAACCCTAATCCTCAATTTCTTCCCCCTCTTTCAACGGTGGAATATCTAACTGCGAAATGATAGCGTCCATGTGGGCAGCGTATTCAGCGGTATCGTCAATATAAAATTCAAGGTTGGGAACAATGCGTACCTGATTTCTGATTTTATTACCCAAAATACCCCTAATCGTTTTGGTTTTTTCACGAATATCTTGCAAAAGCCCTTGCTTATCGTTGGTAAGCATAAAACTCAAGTATAGTCGAGCAATGGATAAATCGGGAGTCATTTTTACGTCTGTAATCGTTACAAACGCATTCCCGAAGGTACTCTTCATATCTTTTTGAAAAATCTCGCTCAAATCTTGTTGTATCAACTTAGCGAATTGTTGTTGTCTTTTCGATTCCATTCTTCTGTGATGAACGAGTATTTCTTTTTAGCAAATCTACACTCAATCTCATTTTATAATTTTAACTTTACAAAGTTCGGAAATATTTTAGCATTTTCTCATAGCACTTCATTTTAATCATCCTAAAGGAAATGAAATTCTCAAAATTATCCATCATCCTCAAAACATCACTGGTGGTAAGCGTTTTATGTTTAACGTTTCTTTGCCTGCAATGCGTTCCCGAAAGAACAACCAGCACACAAAGAAATACCAATACAAATACGCCTTCAACGGCTAAAAAACCAGCAGTGGTTAATAATTTTAAGTCGGAAGGACCTACGCAGAGTTTTAGTGACATAGTAAAAGATTTTCCAGAAACATTGGCTAAAATCCCACTTGAGAAAAGCCCCGAAACGTTCTCGCCTCATCTTTTCGGTAATGTAGTTTATCCTACCCATTTAGATAAAAACTTAGGCTTTTATATTCCTAATTGGATTGTTACGTTACAAACCTCTTTGTCAAGAGTTTATATCAAAAAAGGGATTCCACTGCGTAATCGGGGGATTTGGGGTACGGTAGATTGGAAAGACCACAACCAAGAGGGAACTGAATGGAATTTTTTCATCGACCCAAATACTGGCAGAGCCTTTCCTAATAATTTTAATACCCGCAAGTCGGTGAATATGAATACTTTTTCTTCGGCTTTACCGATTGAAAAACGTCTCCAAGATGGTGTAGTAGATATGAACGGCTGGGACAATAAATCAGAGCAAGATTTAGCCAAAATGGGCAACGAATTGGCTCGTTCTACCGAATTTGGTGATTATTTTGTGGGCGGGAAACAACGCATCGGATTAGTGAACATGGATTGGGAGAATAACTACGAAAACGGTGTGTACCCCCGCAAAGCCCTTCGATTTATTAAATCGGTTTGTGATAATTTACAGGGTATTTTCCAAGCAATGTACGTTCATCCCATCAAAGCTGATTTAGGAAATTTAACTAAAAATGGTTATCCAGATGCCAATGGCAACATCAGCAAAAGTGATATTAATCCCATCTATACCAGTCAAGAAAATTTAGATGGCGTTGAATATCGCATCACGGATTCAGAAAATTTTTCTCCTTCCTTAGAAATTTCGCACTACGGAGAAACCGCCATGCACGGGTACAACGACGGCGTAAGACTATTGAATGCTTATGGTTCAAATGCCAATATTGAACATTACTTAGCCCGAGTAACCAGTATGGCTGAAAAAAATTACTATTATTTACACAGCTTAGGGAAAGATTTGTGTTTTATTCAAGCCAAACTTATTTGTGATAGAGCTGGTAATGGCTGGCAATATAAAGATGGTAGCCGAAAAGGAGGCGGAGCGAAAAAAGATTTATCGGCATATTTAACCCGTGACCAAGCCTTCAAATCAACGATGGCAGTGTTTTTTTCGGGTTTGCATTTTCACGAATGGAACCGCCCCATAGCTAATTTAAACGCCGATTGTTATAATGGTTTTCAGTTTGCCTTGAATTTATTAGGAACAAAAAAAGAGTTTTCACCAACGGAAAAACTATCAGCCGTAGATATGCGAACCTCGCAAGCTGAATTTCAATTGTGGAAATCAAAGTATAAATTTGCAGGAGAAAATTCTTTCCGACAGGAAGAAGGATATAAATTAAAAGACAATACCGATAATCTGTTAGTGAGAACCATGCGGTTGGGAAATAAATTAGCGATTGTGATACTGAATCCTTACAACGTGGCAACCAAATTTAATGTAACAGTGGCTTGTACGGGTGGAGGTTTTTCAGTGGAAAAATCTTACACTGAAAACATCGAAGAATATGCTTAGTTTTTTCAAGGTAAATGCCGTTTACCAAATATTTAGTTTATTAATCCTGCTCATACTTATCCGTATGCCTGTGTATCTGGTGGGGCTGCCCCAGTTGATTCCAGAATTGCAATGGATGTTGGTAGGCGAACAAATTAATAAAGGTTTCGTGATGTATTCCGAGATTTGGGATAACACCGCCCCGTTGTCGGCACTGGTTTATGCAGGACTCGATGGGCTATTTGGCAGGTCTCAGACGGTCTATCAATTAGTAGCGTTGGGCGTTGCTTCTTTCCAAGCTATTTATTTTAATGTGGTAGTGAATAACCGAGATATCTTTGCCAAAAGAAATTACGTTCCAGGATTAATTTACGTACTTTTTCTGAATATTTCCTTTGACTGTTGTACACTGTCGCCCGTACTGATGGCAACTACTTTTGTGTTAATGTCATTTGGTACAATGGTTCGACAAATCAGTCGTTTACAGGCTACCGATGAAGTATTTGAGATAGGCTTTTTGATAGGAATTGCCTCCTTATTCTACCCTCCCGCTTGTATTTTTATTTTGTGGGCAATGGCATCTTTATTATTCTTTAGTGGTGCTACCATTCGCCAGCTTTCTCTTTTGATTTTTGGTTTCTTATTTCCTTTGTTACTAACGGCACTTTTCTTTTACCTCGACGGTACTTATGATGCGTTTTCTCGAAACTTTATTTCCTCTGTATTTCAGATTAGGCAGTATAACCTCAACGATTTCAAAACCTTGTTAGCCACGCTTTTAATTCCATTCGGATTAGGCATTTTAGGGTTTCTCAGATTAGTAAATGCTTTTGGTTTTAACAATTTTCAAATACGCTGTCAGCAAGTAATGATGCTCTGGGCAATAGCCGCCGTACTTTCCATCGGTTTAATGCCCTTTTTAGCACCCATGCAATTCATTATTTTTACGCCAGCATTGGCTTTTTTTACCATCGTTTTCTTTAATACTTTCAAAAAAGCGTGGTTAGCAGAGCTAATCTTTTTTGGAGTCTTCGGAGCTATTTTATTAATTCATTATCAGGCAGTTTATGCCACAGGTTCCGAGAGTTTCGTACAATTAAAAAACCTCAAACTTCAAGAAAATAAAGATGTAAAAATCCAGAATAAGCGAGTTTTGGTATTGGGTAACGGAATGGAAGAATACAAAAACAACTACGCTGCCACGCCTTATCTAAACTGGAATTTAGCCAAATATGAATTAGAAAATCTTGATAATTACGACAACGTAATCAGTATTCTAAGAAATTTCGAGAAAGATTCTCCTGACATTATTATTGATAAAGTAAACCTTGCTCCGAAGCTATTCAAACGTATTCCAGCTTTAGAACGCCGATACAAATTAGTAGAGAAAGGAATTTATAAAAGAGTGAGTAGAAGTTAGGTTTGGGAAGATTAATATTTTTCTAAGTCATATGATATTAGATTTTCACTTTTCCGAAACCAAATGACTATAAAAATTGTCATGTAAACAGACTTTTACATAATTAGAGCATATCATGAATTGGAATACATTAACTGAAATTAACCAGTTACAAACCATTAAAGAAGAATCATATAACTATCCAGTATTGATTCTAAAACACAGCACTACCTGTTCTATTTCTTCTACGGCTCTTAATCGTTTAGAACGTAACTGGAAACAAGAAAAAGTAGGAGACTTGAAACCTTATTATTTAGATTTGCTTAGGTACAGACCCATCTCAAATGAGATTGCTAATTTATTTAAGGTAGAACATCAATCTCCTCAAGTATTAATCATTCAAAATGGTGATTGTATTTATGATGCTTCTCATTTTGACATTTCATTTGGAGAGTTAGAACGGTTCACGATAAACGCTTGAGAGTAAACGGTTTAGTGTAAAAAAAAATTACAGTAAGTAAAATAATTACCTACAATAAAACCGTTTACCCTGCACCGTGTACCATTCACCTTATGGCTACCACTCAAAAGAGATAACTTGTTCAATGTCTGGATGTAAACTTAGTGAAACAGGACATTTATGAGCAGTATTTTCTAATTTTTTGATTTGCTCTGCGGATAAGACAATATTTGTTTTCATTTTCAAGTTGATTTCTAAACGTGCTACTCTGCGTGGCGGAGTCTGAGACATAATTTTGGTAACTTCCACCGCCGAGCCTGCCAGTTCAATATCATCACGTTGGGCTACAATTGCCATCGTCGTTAGCATACAAGTACCCGTGGCAGTCGCCAGTAGGTCGGTCGGAGAAAAGGCTTCACCCTTGCCCATATTATCGGTCGGAGCGTCAGTAATTAGTTGATTACCAGATTGTAAATGCGTTGATTCGGTACGGAGGTCTCCTAAGTAAGTAGTTTTTACTGTTGGCATAATCGTAAATGATAAATTTATCTGTTGTTTTGAATTATATTTTAACCTAAATTACTACAAATAGATTCGGAATAAGTATTTTTATAAAAATAATCTCTTTTGAAGAGTGATAATCTCGTGAAAAAGCTACTTAATATCTCATTTTTTATAGTTTTGTGCTTGTCGATAACACCCTTTTCTGAAGCACAACGCCGTAATGCCACTGCCCCAAAAGCCACTAAAGAAGTAGTTGATGAAGAGAATTTTAAATCCATTCTCTCTTTTGGTTTAACTACTAATACTAATTCTGGACTTTTAGGTGGTTTGGTGGCTCGTAAAGAAATTGCCATCAATAATAATGCTTTTCACAAGCAATTTCATTATATTAATCTCGAAATAGTAAGTGTAAATCATTACCGAGAAAGTACAGCTAATGTAGGAGGGTCTGGAAGTGGCTACGTTTTTGGAAAACAAAACTACCTTTTTGCGATTCGCCCACAGTACGGACGTGAGATAAATTTATTTCGTAAATCATCGGAAGGTGGTGTAAATATAAATGGAATTTTAGCGGGTGGTCCTACTATTGGTTTGTTAAAGCCTTACTATGTTCAAGTGGTGTACGGTAGAGGTATTATCAGAGACGAAATCTTTGACCCTAAGAAGCATAATCCGGGTAACATTGCAGGAAGTGGAGGTTTTTTTGAAGGCTTTGGAGATGCTCAATTTGTACCGGGAGTAAATCTAAAAGCCGCCCTAAACTTTGAATTAGATGCGTTCCGACAATCTAATATTAGTTTAGAAATAGGATTTTTAGCCGAGGCATATTCAAAACCAGTCAATATTATGGCTTTTACCGAGAATAGAAATTTCTTCACATCGGGCTATTTGACCATCTTTTTTGGAGGCAAAAAGTAACAAAATATTTCTCGATTTTCCAGTTAGATAAAAATGTATCTCGAACTTCCAGTTCGAAACTTGATAATTTATTACAATGATAGAATTACCAGTAGTAGCACCTACCGCTACCAGACATAACAAAAAACCCGATTGGCTTCGGGTAAAATTACCCATTGGACAAGAATACGCCCGAGTTCGAAACATTGTAGATGAAAATAAGCTACACACCATTTGTCAGTCGGGCAATTGCCCAAACATGGGTGAGTGTTGGGGAGCAGGTACAGCTACTTTTATGATTTTAGGTAATGTGTGTACTCGCTCGTGTACGTTTTGTGCCGTAGCGACGGGACGACCAAATGAATACGATGCCGACGAACCCCGCCGTGTAGCCGAAGCCATCAAATTAATGGGCGTAAAACACGCCGTTTTAACATCCGTAAACCGTGATGAATTAAAAGATAGAGGAGCTGAAATTTGGTATCAGACCGTTGTGCAAGTCAAAGAACTATCTCCCAGTACAACGATTGAAACCTTGATTCCAGACACTAAAGGTAATTGGGATGCCCTCTATCGAATGATTGAGGGTGGACAAGAAGTGGTTTCGCACAACATGGAAACTGTGGAGCGACTATACCGCAATGTGCGTCCACAAGCTAAATATGCCCGTAGTTTAGAGCAAACCAAACGTACAAAAGAATTTGGGAAACGTACCAAATCAGGTATTATGTTAGGTTTGGGCGAAACACAAGATGAAGTCTTTAAAGCGATGGATGATTTGGTAGAAAATGGTTTGGATGTGCTGACTTTGGGGCAATATCTACAACCAACCAAAATGCACCACGAAGTGATAGAGTGGATTCACCCCGATACCTTTGCTATGTACAAAGAAGAAGGTTTAAAACGTGGCTTGAAATACGTAGAATCAGGAGCATTGGTACGCAGTAGTTATCACGCAGAAAGACATATATAATTTGTGTAGCAGATTTCTAATCTGCCTTTGACACCAATGACAGGTTAGAAACCTGTCGTACAGCAAAAAATCCCGTAGGATTCATAACTTACGGGATTTTTATTTGTTATCTTTGAGAAGCAACTTTATAAATATGTCATCCATTAATACCCAAAACTTACCAACTACTTATCATTATATCATTGCTGGTGGCGGTATGGCTGGGCTTTCCTTAGCTTTTTACCTCAATCAATCTGCCGCTTTACGAAATAAGTCAATCTTGATTATTGACCGTGAAGTAAAGAATACTAATGACCATACTTGGTGCTTTTGGGAAACCCAAACTTCACCTTTTGAAGAAATTATTTCTCAAAAATGGAAAGGAGTTTGGTTTCACGGTACGGACAATTTTTCGCAATTTCTTGATTTGCAAGAATATACCTATAAGATGATTCGTGGAATTGATTTCTACAATTATATTATTCCTCTTCTAAAACAAAACCCCAATATTACGTTCTTGCAGGCTAATATCTTGAATGTAACCCAAACAGTTCAAACTGATAAAGGCGATTTTCGGGCTTCGGAGTTAGTTTTTGACAGTTCGTTTCGGTCAAACTATAATAATCCCAAACACCATAATATGTTACAGCATTTTAAAGGTTGGGTTATTGAAACCACCAAACCAGCCTTTAAACCCAATGAACCTACCTTATTTGATTTTAGAACTGAACAAAAAGATGAGCTTCGTTTTGTGTACGTATTACCCCATTCAGAAACCAAAGCCTTAATTGAGTTTACGATTTTTTCAGATAATTTAGTTACGGA
>JALONS010000317.1 GCA_025454855.1 Arcicella sp. | reverse complement strand
TTTCCTAATTTTACGGCTTATTGTGCCAGTAAAGGCGGTATGCAAATGGTGATGCGAAATTTGGCGGTAGAGTTAGCTCCGTTGGGTATCAGAATCAATAATGTTGCCCCTGGTGCTATAAAAACACCCATTAACGCCAAGTTGTTGAGCAAACCTGAACTGTTAGCAACATTGAAAAATAATATTTCTCTCGGACGGCTGGGCGAACCCGAAGACGTAGCGGCAGTGGTTGCCTTCTTGGCTTCTGACGATGCTAAATACGTAACAGGTTCAACCTATTACGTGGACGGTGGGCTAACCTTCCATTACACCGAACAGTAAAATTTCAGTGTTTGATGGGTTTAGAGTACTCATCAAACACTGAATTTAACTCTAAGCTCCCGCATAAGCAAACTTAAAGGTTTGATTGGCAAATTCTTCTAAAGTAGTGGCGGTGGTGGTTTGTTCGTTTCGTACACCTTGTGTCAATTGCCCGATATTTATTCCTTCGTACAAGCCTATGTATGCGTCTGCCATACTTTCAGAAATTCCGTATTGCATCAAAGCATTTTTCTCATCAGCATAAGTAAATTCTACGTAAGGGAGTTCAGGTTTTCCAATGGCTTCACCTATGATTTTGGTTACTTCGGTCATGGTATAATCACGGTCTCCCAGTAAGTCAAGGTGCGTTTTACCCGTAAAATCAAGGTTATTTAATTTTTCAGCGGCAACTTTGGCAATATCTTGGGTGGCAATCATGGGTTGTTTTACATCTGGCTTTATCGAAGAACCATTGATGTTCATATTCTTGATAAGACCAATGCTATTGAATGTATTTTCCATGAAAAAACTTGGGCGTAAACTCAATACATTCACATCATCGGGCAGGGCATTTAATCTTACTTCTTGTCTGGCAAGTCCAGCAACAATTCCTGTTTTCTCTTCGGTATGTCCACCCTGAGACGAAATCAATAACACATTTTTAACTCCTGCCTTCTTGATAGCCTCCACCTGTGCAATACCCAATTGGTCTTGATATTTTTTTATATCTTGGGCATCGTGTCGGCTTGGTATCATTAATAATACTGCTTCTGCTCCAGTAAAAGCCTCACTAAGAAAATTAGCATCGCCAGAATCCCCTACGGCAATTTCTGCACCTTGTGCTTTTAAGTGGGATAATTTTTCAGCATTACGAGCAATTGCTCTAATGGTTTTTCCAGAGGATAATAAAATTTCTGCGGTTTTTGAGCCAATATTTCCTGTTGCTCCTACGATTGCTATCATGATAATTGAATTGCTAGTTTTGCATACATACTAGTATGTATGTTTGTGGGTAAAAAAATTATTTCTTTAAAATATGAACGTACTGAATAAGTTGATTGATAATCATCTCAAAAATAACCTTATTCTGTTGTGATTTAGCGATGCTCCAACCACCATTAACGCTCGCTTGAATAAAATGAGCTATTTGGGTAGGATTAAAGTCTGTTTTAAAAGACCCCGCCAATTGCCCATTTTTAAGCCCTGTTTCAATCGAAAAATGAATTCCTTTGATGATGGCTTGTAATTTTTTACGGAAAATTTCATCTAAGGGTGACATTTCCTGTACTAAATTGTTAAGTGGACAGCCCAATTTAATAGATTCATTATCAGACCATTGTATGTATGACTGAATAGTCTCAATCATGATTTCTACGTGGTCAGATTCCGTCGTTTCAAAATTTTTCCAGATACTTAGGTAATCAGGAGCGATTATTTCATCTACAATAGCGTAGCCCAACTCCATCTTATTTGGGAAATAATGGTATAACGCTCCTTTGGTAATGCCCAATTCAGCTACCACCTTATCCGCACGCACGCCTTGAAAGCCTTGCTTACGAATGGCTTCAAAGTTTTTTTGTAAGATAAGTTGTCTGGTATCCATTATTCTGATTGATTGTGATGCAAAACTAACATACCAAAAGGTATGTTGCAAGTTTTTTCTGAATTATTTTTAAAAATACCTTTTTTCTCCCCTCTATTTTTAGAAAATACGTAGGGGGATGATGAAAATTGATTGTCTTAGAGGTGAAATATCCAATAGGAATTGTATTTTTGCGAGGTTGCTAATCTGCCGCCTCTTTAAATGATACAAATTCCAGATACAGATATTTTGTTGGCTATCCGTCAGGGTAATGAACGTGTTTTTGAAACGGTGTTTCGGAAGCATTATCAAGCCTTGTGCAATTATGCCTGTGGCATACTCAAGGATATGGATGATGCCGAAGAAGTAGTGCAGAGTATTTTCTTGAAATTTTGGGAGCAACGGCAGGAAATTGAAATTAATGTTTCGTTGAAATCTTATTTGTACCGAGCCGTTCATAATACCTGCCTGAATAGATTGAAACACCTAAAAATACAGGAAACTTACCGCCAATACGTAGGCGAATATTTAGATGTTACGTATGATACCGCCACTGAAACGTTGGATAAATATGAATTGGAGAGTAGAATTTCGGAGGCTTTAGAAAAATTACCCGAACAATGCCGAATCATCTTCAAGATGAGCCGCTTTGAGGAATTAAAATACCAAGAGATAGCCAACCAACTGGGGCTTTCTATTAAAACAGTAGAAAACCAAATTGGAAAAGCCTTGAAAATCATGCGTACAGAACTGGCTGATTATTTGCCTGTTGTGTTATTTTTGATGTTATTCAACCACTAAAAATAATTTGCTAAAGCTGTTTTATTAGCAATCATCAATCAGTAAAATATCATGAATCAAGACCAAACCATAGATGACTTATTGGCAAAATATCTTGCTGACGAGACAGATGCACAGGAGTCAGATACTGTGAGTGAGTGGATAATTGCGTCTGATGAACACAAAAAGACTTTTGATGACACTAAGTTCATCTGGGACAACGTGGCAACCACCAAAGATTTCCAATCGGTGGATGTGGACGCTGCTTGGGCGAAGTTAAATATTGGTGCCAAGAAAGAGACTACTCATGCTGCGAATGCTGCACCCGTAAAAAAACTAAATTGGCTCAATAATTTCTTGAAAATTGCTGCTGTTTTGGTAGTTTTATTTGGGCTTTGGTACGTGGCGGCTCGTCAATTTACCACGCCCCAAAATGACGTATTGACTTTCACTACAACGGATAGTGCCGTAGAAAAAACGCTTCCAGACGGTACAAAGGTTTTACTCAGTAAAAATTCAACGATAACTTTTCCTGCTACTTTTAGTGGAAATACCCGAGAAATAAATTTAGAGGGTGAAGGCTTTTTTGATGTTCATCACGATGCCGCCCATCCGTTTATCATTCACACGCAAGGAACAGACGTAAAAGTATTGGGTACATCTTTTAATGTGTCTGCTTATACGGCTCAGGTTCAGGTAGTTGTAAAAACGGGTAAAGTGCAATTTTCTAAAAATAATCATCGGGTAATTTTAGAAAAAGGGCAGAAAGCAGAAATATTAGCTAATCTTGACACCATCATTAAATCGGAAGTGGCGGATGCTCCATCCGTAAAAATCAATAATTTACAATCTTTTGATTTTGATAAAAAGTCCCTTTCGGAGGTGGTAACAATGCTTTCGGAAAAATTTAACCAACCGATTATGTTGGGAAATGCCAAAATCAAAAACTGTAAATTAACGGCTTCGTTTGAACAGGAAAATTTAGAGAATATCATTAGCGTTATTGCCGAAACGTTTAACTTAGAAGTCAAAAACGAAAATAATACCATTGTACTCAGCGGAGAAGGTTGCGAATAATCAGTAAGCGTGCAAGATGAGCGAAGATGGACACGTGCTTACAATTTAAAATGAATTAAATTACGGAACTACATACTTATTGTCGCAAATTGAATTTTCATTATCAATAGCGAGGGATTTAAATCCCTCGCTATTGATAATGAAATGAAAATCAGATAGATATGAAATTTAAAAGTTATTAAATTACCATTACGACATTAAGTATATACTTCCGTTAAACTATTCTTCTTATTTAACTAATCAGTTCAGCTAAATATTAATTCCTGCTGAATCTGTAAACTCTTAAATTAAATCCATGAAATTTGAATGCCTACCAATCTAAAAAAATATTTCGTTCTATACTTTATATCTTTCTTACCTTTCTTTGTTGATGCTCAAACGCCCATTCTCGAACGCCCGATAAGTATTAAAGTTTCCGATGAGAAAATAGCCGAAGTTTTGGAACTAATCGCCAAGCAAGGCAACTTCTCATTTTCGTATAATTCAGAAATTATTGATATAAATTCCAGAATTGACCTCTTGGTGGTGAATAAACCCGTCAGAGAGGTTCTAAACCGTATTTTTAAGGGAACAATCAGTTTCAAAACCCGTAATCAGTACATTATTTTACAGAAGAATGAGCAACCATCGGTGGCAAAAAGTTTTGTGATGACGGGTTATGTATTAGATAAACTTACGGATAAACCATTGGGTAAAGTCAGTATCTACGACCGCAGAAGTTTAGTTTCAGCTATTTCAAATCAATATGGTTTCTATAGGATTAAATTATCTGCGAGCCAACTGCCGATACGTCTTACGGTATCTCGTCCCGACTACGAGCAGCAAAGTATTCTGATTAAATTACCCCAAGATTTTTATCAGGATATTGAGCTAATACCGCTTAAAAAAGATAATAATTTTGTGGCTCCCATCGAAGACAATTCCATTGAACACAAAGATTCTTTGAGTAACATCAGAATTCCTTTGGAAATATTGCCCATCAATACACCCAAAGTTCCAGAATTCCCTGATATTACCGATGAAAGTATTTTTCCTACATCGCCACTTTTTGATTCTACCCTTTACGAAAGTAGATGGGATAAATTCAAGAAAAGATTAGGACGGGTTTTTGTGAGCCGTTCTCAGCGAATAAATGCTCAAAACGTTAATGATTCCCTAAGCCGAGATTTTCAACTCTCGGTTTTGCCGTTTTTAGGTACAAACCGCCTCCTATCGGGAAGTATCACCAATAAATATTCTGTCAATGTATTGATGGGTTATTCGGGTGGAGTTAGTAAATTAGAAATCGGTGGATTACTCAATGGCGTACGCCGA
>JALONS010000316.1 GCA_025454855.1 Arcicella sp. | reverse complement strand
ACCGATAGAGGTTAGGAAAGGACGTGTTTCGTTAGAAATATATTCTCCGCATACTCGATGAAACGGATATTTTTTCTTTTCGATAACTAAAACACTTTTACCAGCCTTTGCCAAAATGATACTGCTCACTAAGCCTGCCAAGCCTCCACCCGTGATGATAATGTCATACATAATTTGCTCGTTTTCACAATCTAACAATTATATCGTAAATTTAGGTCATGGAAACAACAATTTATCATTTAGTGCTTCCCGAATGGTGGGAAACCTTTGCCGACAAAGACTATTACGAATCTGAAACCCTTCACGAAGAAAAATTTATTCATTTATCAACGACTGAACAAGTAAATGACACCTTACGGAAATATTTTAAAGGTGTGGAAAACGTAGTTTTGCTTCATGTAGATACCCAAAAACTAACATCCGAATTGGTTTTTGAAGATTTATTCAGCTTGGGTATTCAATTTCCACATCTGTACGGACGTTTAAATAAAGATGCTATTATATTGGTAGAGACTTTACCCGCAGCGTCTGAATGGATAAACAAAATCTCAAACAAACAGTAGCCAGTATTTTACCAAACAGAAATTTACCCTTCATTTAAACATAAATTAGCATGAGATATGCAAGGTAACGTCTCTATCTGAAAATGAATTTTATGAACAAATAGCTCACAAAGCAGGTTCGATAGCAAGGATGGTAATGCTTCAAAGTCCTCTTGTTCAAGATATATCAATGCTGGATTTTCAGAATTAGATTTTGCTTGGTAAGAACGATTTTGGGATAATATTATCCGTACTGAGGAATCTTATCATCATATTTCTAATTATATCATCAACAGTCCTTTGAATTGGCACAAGGATAAATTTTTCGATTAACAAGTAATTATTTAGATGCTTTACCCACAAAATATAGAACAAAAATTAGGTTTTGATAAAATCCGTGAACGTCTCAATGAGCTGTGTATAAGTCCGTTAGGCAGGGCATTCGTGGAAAAAATACGCTTTTCTGACAACTACGACCAGATACAGAAGATGGTTCGGCAGGTGGCAGAAATGAAAGATATTCTACAATTTGAACCACAGGCTTTTCCTTCGCAGAATTTTTTGGATGTTAATTATCAACTTTCAAAAGCCTCCATTGAAGGAGCATTTCTAACGGAAGAGGAGTTTTTTAATGTAAAACTATCATTACGCACTATTCAAGAATGTTTGCGTTTTTTTGATAGTAAAGAACCCGAGAGTTATCCAACTTTAAGAGAATTAATTGGGAGTGCTTTTGCCGAAAGAGAAAAGAAAGAAGAAGAGAAGATAAAAGTTCAAACCCAAAATCCAAAATTGGATATCCGTAATCTTTTGGATTCCTTCGATAAAATTATTGATGACCGAGGAAAGTTAAAAGATAATGCCAGTCCAGAATTGCAGACTATTCGTAGAAGAATTCAGGTACAAGAAGTTGATTTGCGGAAAAAATTAGATAGTATTCTCAAAAATGCTCGTTCCAATGGTTGGGTTTCGGATGATTTTTCTCTGACTTTGCGTGGGGGAAGAATGGTAATTCCGATTGCCGCTGAGCATAAACGCAAAATAAAAGGCTTTGTGCATGACGAATCTGATACGGGTAAAACGGTGTTTCTTGAACCTACGGAAGTATTAGAGGCAAACAACGAAATCCGAGAATTAGAGTCTGCCGAAAGACGTGAAATTGTGAGAATTTTAACGCAACTCACCAACCAAATGCGTCCGCACGTACCCGTATTGCGTAAGGCTTATACTTTTTTGGGTATTGTAGATTTTATCAGAGCCAAAGCCAGATTAGCCGT
Source organism: Arcicella sp. (assembly GCA_025454855.1). Lineage (GTDB taxonomy): Bacteria > Bacteroidota > Bacteroidia > Cytophagales > Spirosomataceae > Arcicella. Next base: position 3,261 of record JALONS010000316.1, on the reverse strand, counting down.
TGAAATTAACGGAATAGCTCCGTTAAGTCTTAATAGTCAGATAGTTGATTGGAAAAACGCTGTACATCCTTTATTGTATTTATCGTTCAAAAAACAAGGAAAAACGGTAAAGCCTTTGAGTATCACCCTCAACGCTGATAATAGAATTTTACTGATTTCAGGACCTAACGCTGGTGGAAAATCTGTCACGTTGAAAACACTGGGTTTACTCCAATTCATGTATCAATGTGGTTTGTTAGTGCCAATGGCGGAGCATTCTACGATTGGGATGTTTAAAAATGTTTTTATTGATATTGGCGATGAACAGAGTTTGGAAAATGATTTGAGTACGTACTCGTCGCATTTGACGAATATGAAACATTTTTTGCTTAATTCCGACCGTAAAACCCTATTTCTCATTGATGAATTCGGAACGGGTACTGAACCAAGTTTGGGCGGAGCCATTGCCGAGAGTATTTTAGAAGACCTCAATAAATCAGGAGCTTACGGAGCTATCAACACGCACTATACCAACCTGAAAACCTTTGCGGATAAAACTAAAGGATTAGTCAATGGGGCTATGCGTTATGATGCCGAACATCTTGAACCATTGTACGAATTAGAAATTGGTAAACCAGGAAGTTCCTTTGCCATAGAGATTGCTTACAAAATTGGTTTACCCAAAGTGATAATTGATAAGTCAAAACAAAAGATTGGTAATCAGCAAGTTAGTTTTGAAAAATTGGTAAAAGAATTAGAAATAGAGAAAAAGGTTTTTGCGGATAAAAACACTGAAAATGCGTCTAAACAACGTAAACTCGACCAATTATTAGAACAATACGGTTCGCTGAAAACGTATTTGGATAATGAGAAGAAAAATATTCTGAATACGGCAAAATTACAGGCGAAAGAATTAGTGAAGAACGCCAATCAGAAAATTGAAGCTACCATCAAAGAAATTCGAGAACAAGGAGCAGAGAAATTATCAACGAAAGAGGTTCGGCAAGATTTACAGGATTTTCAAGAAAGTTTAAAAATTGAGAAAGTCGTAGCCGTTTCAACTACCAAAACAGAAGAAAGTCCCATCGAAAAAGAAGAAATAGAGGTAATTCAAGGTGAAATTACGGTTGGCTCATTAGTAAGAATTAAAGGGCAAGAAGCCTTAGGTGAAGTGTTAGGTTTGCGTGGAAAAGACGTAGAAGTAGCGATTGGAGATTTGAAAACTACGGTCAAATTAAATCGTTTGGAAAAAATATCTCGAAAAGAGTTTAAACAAAAAACGAGTCCCAAAGCCACCAAAGTAGTAGGTTTAGATATGAACGATAAAATGATGAATTTTTCGTTTAATTTAGATATTCGTGGTAAACGAGGCGAAGAAGCCCTGACGGAAGTAGATAAATTCATGAATGATGCTATCATGGTAGGTTATGATGAACTCAGGATTGTACACGGTAAAGGTGATGGAATTCTCAGAACGCTCATTCGTAATCATTTACGAGGCTACAAACAAGTAGCCAAAACGCAGGACGAACACGCCGATAGAGGAGGAGCAGGCGTAACGCTTGTGAGTATGAAATAAAATGATTTTAAATTAATGATGTCCCTAAAAAACGCATTTCTGATATTTTTGCTTTGTGTCATTGGCAATTACGCTATTGCCCAAAATAATCCCCGATATTTAGCTTTTTCATTGGTGAATCTCGAACACCGCAATCCACAGTTGGATGATATAAACAAAGCGGCAGACTTGGGTATGAACGCTTTTATCATTAGCATTCGGAAGGATGTTATTGTGGGGAAGAAAGTAAGTCAAACCAATCCGTGGAAACAGTACGACGACCAAATCGCTACGGCAAGAAGTAGAGGTATGAAAATCTGCTTCAGGATTGTTTTCGCTACGTGGTGTAATAATCGAACCATCGGCGATGTACTGGACAACAATGTACCGACTTGCAACGGATTTGAGGGTTCTGAAAGAATGTTGGGCTTAGACCAAAAAGGTGTTCCTCGGGTGCATCAACAGTCTTTCGGATACGCAGGTTGTGATGTGTTTGATGATTGTGGGCAAATGATGACCACCAGTTTATCGTCGCCCAAAACCATTGCCGAAATGCAGGATTTCACTTCTCAAGTGTTGCAGCATTACAAAAGTATAATAGATGCAGGAGATGTTATTTACGTTTCTGCCGTTATTACACCCGAACAAGAATTTGGTTTTCCGTTTTTCACTACGAAAGGTTTGGATGGTGTGGTAAACTCTCTGTTTGATTATTCTCCGTCTATGATTAATGGTTTTCGGGAATGGCTAAAAGTGAAGTATTTCAATGATTTTGCTAAACTAAAAACGGCTTGGGGAAATTACGCCAACACTTTTTCTGGTTTTAATAACCTTGAACCACCCAAACCCAGCGGAATTTACAACTGGACGGTTTTCTTGATAAATCAAGCTGGAAATGACTGGTGGGCTTATCGGCATAAAGTTTTGAAAGACTATTCTGTGGCTTTTTTGAAGACGGTTAAAAAATTTGATAGCCGTTTGAAAGTAATCAATGATTACGGTTCGCTCAACGACCAACCAACCGTACAACGTGGTACGTTCGGATTCAAAGATATTGGAGAAGGTACAGACGGGGTAAAAATGAATAGTAATCCTTTCCAAGACCATCGTTTTATCATGGATGTAGCCCGAACGAATTTTCCGGATAAATGGATTATGATGGAGGTGGAGTCTTTCAGAGACAGAACGGATTTACAAGAACAGCACTTCATTGAAGCATTTACACACGGAGCTAAACTGGTGGGAGCTTTCGCTTTTGATGTTATCAATAATCAGGCACATCGTGAAATGCTCAAACGCATGACTGACCGTTTTATTCGAGGAAATCAACAAGTAGAAAAAATAGAAACTTGTGGCACTACGATTAGCTCAACGTATGAGTTGCTGGAAGATGGTGGCTGTGCTTTCAAGAAAAATGACCCCGAAAATGATTGTAGGTCGTATCGTGACTGGGCAAGACTCAAAAAGGTAAACGGAGACAAACCCGTAAGTGTTATCTTGGATGAGAGTTTTATCACGGGCAAACCTTTCAAACTCAATCACAACGAATTATCTGCCTGTGGGGGAATTGCTAATTTTCAAGAGATTTATTCGACTGATTGTCAGAGAGTTGGCGTAAGACCCAAAGCTAACGAAAACCTAAAGGGTATGATTGAAAGTGTTAGTTGCGATAGAATTACGGGATGGGCGGTAAATACCAAAAATTTGGATGAAGTACAAGCCAT
>JALONS010000315.1 GCA_025454855.1 Arcicella sp. | reverse complement strand
GATAAATACAAAGAAAAGTTAAATTCTTTGATAAATACAAATTTTCAAAAGCTCAATTCACAAAGCTGTGATTTGCAGACCTCTATGGGTTAAGTATAATTTGTCCAAAACACATCATTAATTCTCTATAAATACTACTTTTCCAACCCATCATTTGATTTATTGATGTAGAATAATTATAGATAACCCATGATGAAAATAGAGCAACTAATAGTATGTAAACGATACGATATTTGACGTTCAATATTGGTGTACAATCGTTTCCTGATGATTTTGCAGGAATAATTACTTTTCGATTGGTAGAAATAAAACGATATAATTTTTTCCCAAACCAGTCAATTGGTTTTAGATTTAATAATGTTTCTACATTAGGAAATGAGTTAGACAAAATTATCTTAAAGGCATCAAGACCATAAGCTACTTCATTACTCGCTGTATTCACAAAAGCAATTTCATTCTTCGCTCGATTCATATCTACCAAATTTGAAATAGACGAATCAACGGTCTGATAAGGGCTACAAGTTCCTTTTTCAATTAAACCGTTATTTTCAAAAGCACTTCCGTATAATCGACACATCGGACAATCCGCATCAATGAGTAGTTTGTAATTCTGTAAAGTTTTCATTTTAAAATCTATTTATTTTCGTATTTACGAAATATTTAGGAAATTAATGATAAAAATAAAAGGGCTAAAACCCTTTTACAATCCATTTGAAAAAGCTAAACTTATCTGCTTTTTCAAGCATACTACCGATACTGGTTAGTTTCTCAGAAAGGTCAATGGTGTCGTTAAGCAGTTTCTTGAAATTTTTCTCTTCAAAACTATTGGCTTCAAAATCTGATAAGTTTTTCAACTCTTTCACAACGGGTTCAACCTCCCTCCTACGTCGTTCATTCATTATCTTCACGGCAACATCCCACATATCTTTCTCACCAATGAAATACTCCTTCCTATCTCCTGGAATGTGTTTTTTGTAAATTAACCCCCAATCTAACAAGGCTCGAATATTCAAATTAGCGTTACTTCTTGAAATCTGAAGCTGCTCCATTATCTCATCAGTAGTTAAAGGATTTTCAACCGAGAGTAATAACGCATGGATTTGAGCCATAGCTTTATTTATTCCCCAGTTGGTTCCCAGTCTTCCCCATAACTGAATAAATTCATCTTGTGTTTCTTTATAATTCATGAAGTAAAAGTAAATACAATTTTTCGTATTTCCTAAAATTTTAGGAAATTTATTTTTAAAATTTTAGCCTGCTACATTCTGTACAAAATATGACAGGCTAAAGTTAATATCCTACTTCAAAGGAATCCCTCGTTGTGTCAAGAACGTCATGGCGTTTTGGTCGCCTTTGGCTACTGCATTTTGCATGGCTTTGATACCGTTCGGGAAATCTCCGTGCTGTCCGTATTCTAAGCCTATATTATAATCAAAACTACCATCTTTAGGGTCGGCTTTGATACCCTTTTGCCACGATTTTATAGCATTTTGCCAGTCGCCCATCGCCTTGTAAGCAACCCCTAAGTTTTTGTAAGCTACCGTAGCTTTAGGGTCTATTTTAATGGCTTTTTCTAACTCTGCAATTTCGCCTTTATGGTCTCCTCTATGATTCAGAATTGTGCTGATGTTGATGTGAGGGTCAGCAAATTTTACATCCAAATCCATCGCTGTTTTATACCGTTTCAATGCTTCTTCTTCATTACCTTGTTTTGCCAAACATAAACCCATGATATTGTGAGCAAATTGATTTTTATTATCTGATTTTTCTAAGGCAATTTTCGTTTCTTCAATCGCTACATCGTATTTACCCGTATAGTAATAAGCCGCTCCGAGCATCCAATGCAGGTTTTGCATTTCTTTAGGCTTGATTTTCAGGGCTGCTTCAAAATTCTCAACTGTTAAGTCATATTTTTTCTCATCAAAATAAATTTGCCCCAGAGCCGTATGGACATCAGCCGTTTTGAAAGATGTTTTATGGGTTTCTTCAAAATAGAATTTAGCTTTTTCATTGTCTTTCTTTCCAAACCAATACCAGCCCATGTTGCTCGTAACCATAGGGTCATTGGGGTGTTTTTCGTAAATGGGCGTAAACAATGTAAGGGTATCTTTCCACTTTGTGGACTGATTAAATGAAAGGAATGTAAGAGCCAGCAAAAGCACCGCTCCAATTCCCGGCATTAATTTATTGGTGTTTGCTTTTTGATACAGACGATTCGCAAAAACAGCCAAAATCACTAACGGACCGATAGACGAAACATAGAAATAACGGTCTGCCATCAATGCACTACCCACTGGCAAAACCTGCGAAACAGGAAATATCACAATCAAGAAATATAAAGCTCCCCACCACACTAATTTATTTTTACGACCCAACCAAAACAAGGCAATCGCTAAGGCTATTACACCCGCAAAAGCAGAGTAATAAATAGAAGGAATAATTCCCGTAGGCTTCTGAGGATAAGGATAGAAGGCTATGAGATTCGTTGGCAAAATCATTTTTACCCAATAATACAAAACGCCGTAATTAATCATAAAAAAGCGTTCAGTAAGCGTATAGGCATCATTAATTACTTTGGTGGCGTTTGCTCCTGCATCACTTTGGGCTTTGATAGAAATGATACCCGTAATGAGTGAAATGATAAAAAACGGAGCTTTTTCAATGCCAATTTTAACGATTTGCTTCCGATTTAATACAAAATAATCGGTAATCAAGAAAACTACTGGTAAAATAACCGCCATCCCTTTTGATAAACATGAAAGAATGAATAAGCCCAAAGCATACCAGAAATTCTTGTTTTTCCAGTCGGTGGTCTCGCCGTTGTCTGTGTCTTCACAGACAACAGAAGTGTATTTCAAATATTGCCAAAACGACAAAAGTAAGAAGAGCGTATAAAGTACATCTTTACGCTCTGCCGCCCACACCACCGACTCTACGTGTAGCGGATGAATGGCAAAAAGCACCGCCGTAACTGCTCCAATTAAGAAGTTTTTACTTAATTTATCTACTACTTTAAATACCAAAATACTATTAATGATATGAATCATGGTATTGTTGAAGTGATAAACCCAAGCAGTATCTTTTACCAAAGAATATTCAAGGTAATAAGTCACCATCGTGAGGGGATGCCAGTTACCAAGATAAAAATCAGAAATAAGGGTTTTGAAATTTTTGAATGAAACTTGCCTTAAATCTTCATTATTGACGATATAAAACATATCATCCCATACGTAACCGTTCTGAAAACCTGGTAAATAGGCAATAAATGCACACAGGGTGATAATGCCTACTAAAATCCAAAAATTACGTTCAGTATGTGGAATTGGCTCAATGAGTGGTTCGGGTTCTTTGATAACTTTCGTTGGCTGAGCCACTATTTGAGGCTTTGTGGTAATATTTTTAGGAGTCTGTGAAACTTTATTCTTTGCCATATTATGAGTAAGGGAATATCAATGTTTATTTTCAGTAAGCAAATAGTATGCAAAACTAAAAAGATTTGGATTGAACGATGGTCGAAGGTTTTTATTTTTCTCTAAAACAACTTGATTTTGCATTATTACCATCTTCAAAATTCTACCACAATTGCCTGACGAACAGGGCGGTAAGCTAAATCAACCATCGAAGCATTTACATAGAGCGTCTCGCCCACTTGTTGCTGTCCGCTTGCCTCATGTATATGCCCAAATACGTGCAAACGGGGCTGTACCCGATTTTGAACAACATCCGTCAAATCTTCACAGCCTACTTTTTCGCCTCTGATGGTTTTATCTAAAATACCGTAAGGAGGTCCGTGCGTAATCAGAATATCGGTATCAGTCGGTATTAAATCCCAGTGTTTACGAATATCCTTTCCTCTTTTTCTATTAAAAGCCCAGTCATAAAACCACGGCTGCACGGGCGAACCCCAAATCTTGAAACCTTCTATGGTAGTTCCACTGTCGTTCAAATATGCTATATTGGTAATAACCTTCTTTACGTCATTGGGGCATTTCTCAAAGAAAAAGTCATGGTTGCCCGCTATCATTACTTTGTACCGATGTGGTAATGTTCCCATCCACTCATTGAATATTTCAACTTCTTCGAGCCTACCTCTTGATGAAATATCTCCCGCATGAATCAATAAATCTCCATCGGGAATGGTCATTTTATGGTGCAAACTATGGGTATCAGATATACAAACTATTTTCATTTTTCTAAGTCTATTTATTTTCCTTCAAGACACAAAGACTCGACGTTAATCTTTGTATTTATCTAATTTTAACAATAAATTTAAACAAACAAACTGAAAACTCATGCAACGTAGAACTTTCATCAAACAAACGAGTGCCATCGCAGCTTTGGCATCCGCTCCCCAAAAACCTTCTAACCAACCTTTGGCAAAATTTCCTATCGTTATCTCCACTTGGAAAAATGAAAAAGCCAACGAAGCAGCTTGGGCTTCTATTCAACAAACGGGTAGGGCTTTGGATGCGGTGGAAGCTGGGGCAAGAATCCCCGAAGCCGACCCTAATGATACGTCGGTAGGCTACGGTGGTTTTCCCGACCGTGACGGTAACGTAACGCTCGATGCCTGTATTATGGATGAAAAAGGCAATGCGGGTTCAGTCACGTTTCTCCAGCATATTATGCACCCCATTTCAGTAGCGAGAGCCGTCATGGAAAAAACGCCTCACGTGATGCTTTCGGGTGAAGGAGCGTTACAGTTTGCACTGGCTCAGGGCTTTAAAAAAGAAAATCTCTTGACCGATGTAGCTAAAAAAGCATGGGAAGAATGGAAAAAAACTGCCAAATACGAACCCAAAATCAACATAGAACGCCACGATACGATTGGATTATTAGCATTAGGAAAGAAAGGGGAAATCTCGGGTGCGTGTACCACAAGCGGTTTAGCTTTCAAAATGCACGGTAGAGTAGGCGACTCGCCTGTCATTGGAGCCGCCGTTTTTTGTGATGACGAAGTGGGCGGAGCTTGTGCCACAGGTTTAGGTGAATGCGTACTAAAAACACTCGGTTCGTTTCTGATTGTAGAATTGATGCGAAATGGCAAAACCCCACAAAAAGCCTGCGAAGAGGCAATTATGCGTATCGTGAA
>JALONS010000314.1 GCA_025454855.1 Arcicella sp. | reverse complement strand
CCAATTCAAATTAATCAAAGGATTTCGGCACATTGTTCAGGGCGAGCCAGTCGGATTTATGCGAGATGAACAATTCATCAATGGTATCCTGCAATTAGCCCCACACAATTACACCTACGATATTCTTATTTATCCGACCCAAATGAAAGATGCTGTTCATTTGATTCGCCAATGCCCTGATAATCAGTTTGTTATTGACCACATTGCCAAACCGTATATCAAAGACAAAGAGATTGTTCGATGGGCCAATTATATGCAAAAACTCTCGGAGTTTCCGAATGTGATGTGCAAAGTATCAGGAATGGTAACCGAAGCCGACTGGAACAACTGGAAAAAAGAAGATTTTTATATTTACCTCGATATTGTTTTTGAATGTTTTGGTACAGACCGAATCATGTACGGCTCCGACTGGCCTGTTTGCTTGGTTGCGGCCCAATACGAAGAGCAAATGGGTATCGTAGATTCGTACTTTGATAAACTTTCAAGCACCGAAAAAGCCAAGGTTTTCGGCCAAAATGCTGCAAAATTTTACCATATTGCATAAGAATACTTCAAAACCAACAATAAAACCATCTAATGGAAACCTTATTCATTACCGAAAAACTAAAAAATCTTCTACCTAAAATAAAAGAGTTTGTAGAGACCGAACTCTATCCGCTCGAAACAACCGAAAACCTGACGCATAATTTTTCGCACGTAGAGCCAATTCTACAACAAAAGAGAGCATTAGTCAAAAAAGCTGGTTTGTGGGGCTTGCATCTACCCGAAGAAGACGGTGGATTGGGACTAACCCTTTGCGAATTTGGTCAAATCTCCGAAGTTTTGGCATCTTCTCCTTTTGGACATTTTGTATTTAATACCCAAGCTCCTGACATAGGAAATACGGAATTGATGCACAAATACGCTCCAAAACACCTCAAAGAGAAATACCTCAAACCTTTGATGGATGGCGAAATCAGGAGTTGTTTCAGCATGACCGAACCCGAATTTGCCGGTTCAAATCCAACCCGAATGGGTACAACAGCCATAAAAGATGGCGATGATTATGTAATTAACGGACATAAATGGTTTACTTCGTCGGCCGATGGAGCCGCTTTTGCGGTCGTTATGGCAGTTACGAATCCCGACGCTGCTCCGCACAAAAGAGCCAGCCAGATTTTGGTTCCGATGGATACCCAAGGCGTAAAATTAGTAAGAAATATCCCGATTATGGGTCATGCTGGCGATAGTTGGGCAAGTCATGCCGAAATGCTCTACGAAAATGTGCGAGTGCCGCAGTCAAACCTTATCGGTGGCGAAGGCACGGGCTTTTTGTTGGCACAAGAACGCCTCGGTCCGGGTCGAATCCACCATTGCATGCGTTTTATTGGTATTGCCGAGCGTAGTTTCGATTTAATGTGCCGTTATGCGGTCTCTCGTGAACTCGACGAGGGCAAATCATTGGGCGACATGCAGTTTATTCAGGGATTTATTGCCGAGAGCCGTGCCGAGATTGATGCCGCAAGACTTTTGGTTTTGCGAACAGCCCAACAGATGATTAAATTCTTCACAGCAAATATGATGCTCCGTGTTATCGACCGAGCAATCCAAACCCACGGAGGTCTGGGTATGACCAGCGATGTTTTGCTTTCGTTTTGGTATTCGCACGAGCGTGCCGCACGTATCTACGACGGAGCCGACGAAGTTCATAAATCGGCATTGGCACGTAGTATTTTGAAAAATTATGGATTGGATGTAAGGAGAAAATAAATTTTTACCTTTTCTTTGTAATGATACTTTAAATACACAAGTTCTAATGGATTCAAATAACTCATTAAGCCACAAAGACTTATATTTTGATTTGGGTAAAAACGCTTCTATGAATAATCGAGCAAGGTCTGAGATGATAAACCCCAGCCTTGATTCAGCATATCAAATTTTTTGTCAAGATTTAGCAAAATCTACAGAACAAAGAAAAGCAAATTTATCGGCTGAAGTTGAAATTCTGATTAAGAGGGTTAATGATTTTGAAGCTAAAGTTAGACCTTTGAATCTTAGAAAAAGTCAAGTTGATGAAAGAATAGAAATCATCGAAGACGATATACTTAAAGTAAAAAGTGGGGAAATTGAAACAAATAGTATTCCATTTGCAATTGGAGCATTAATTACTTTGATGCTTACATTTTATCTTTTTATTTTTTATTCATCCGCCGCATATTCAGCATTATTTGGTGGAGGTACCACAAAAATTACTATCTCAAATGCATTATTCAATACATCAGTATTTAGTGATGCTGCTTCACAAAGTGGTGGAACATTAGCATTGGTATTTTTATTACCTGCCATATTTTTGGGATTAGGTTTTTTGATACATGATGCTCTTGAGAAAAAAAGATACATTGTTTTGATAGGTATCGTCATAGCCACACTTCTATTTGATGGACTCATGGCCTATAAAATTGCTCAAAGTAATTATAACATACTATACAATCAAGGGACTGTTACAAAAGAGTGGTCTTTTAGCCATGCCTTCAAAGATATTGATTTTTATCTTATTCTTGCCCTTGGATTCGTTGTTTATCTAATTTGGGGTTACTTATTAGATTTTTCTATAAAAAAATGGGAGGAAAACCAACCCGACAAAGCAGTCAAACTCAAAATCGAAAGCCTTATAGAACAAAAGAAAGTCTTACAAGAAGAGTTATTAAAAATTGATACAGAGATTAATGATATTCAAGCAAATATTAAAACTCTTACAGATGAAAGAAATAAAAAAGAAGAATTATTAATAAAAATAAAAAATGGAGCCCAAGCAATTTCTGAATCTGAATTAAGAGGTATGGTAGGCGATTTCATGAAAGGTTGGAGTTCATTTATTACGTTTTATTTTACAAATTCTACCGAAGCAAAAAATGAGACAGAAAAGGTAACAACTATTGCTGAGAATTGGGTTGAAAATATTTGGAAGGGGCTCGCTAACAAATAAATGAAATATGAAGAAGAATTACAAACCACTATATATTTTAGGAATTTTTATATTACTATTCGGAGTTTTTTTCTGGTTAATTTCTCGCCCATCTCAATTGGACAGGTTTAACAATGAATTAAAAAACTGTAACAGTTATGACTGTACAAAGGAGACTTACTTAAAGTATAAAGATGATTTAACAAACGAGCCTAACTTTATTAATGAAGTTACTAAAAAATTAGAATTTTTGAGCCTTACTGAGGACAAAAAAAATGATGTCTGGACATGGTTACCAATCAACGGAGAGTATCTTAATTTAATTGTAGTTCCAGATTTATCACGACGATTGATACATATTCCAAACCAACCTAATGATGACAAGGAGTTGATAAATACAATATATGAGGAATTTGGGCGTGTGGTTACAGAAAAAGCAAAACAATCAAATAACTATTTATCAAAGGACCGATTAGTTGTTGAAGTCAGTGATAAAAGTGCGGCAAAAGGTCAATTTAGTGGCCTGGCAAATAAGTTATTGATTGATTTAGAAACCAAAAAACAACCTTACTGGAAATATTTTGATAATCATAAAAATACCTTTAAAGACCTTATAGATGAGTTATATCAATTGGGATTAAGTAAACCTTTAGGTGCTGATTATTGGAAATATTTTAAAGAATACCTGAAAAGTAACCAGAGAAGAGCATCTTTTAGGGAGAGATACCGAAATGTATTAATCATTCTAACGGATGGTTATTTAGAAACTGAAAATAAAAACTATACCAAAATGTCAAGGATTGAATCTACAAACCAAGATAATCATAATTGGGAGGTTTTAGTTTTAGAGGTTTCTGAAAGAAATAGCGGCGACTATGACGTTTTAAAACAAAAATGGCAAGATTGGTTCTACGATATGAACATTCAAATTGATGATAATTCTTTTTTTCAGCAGAAAATGAATGCTTCTCATAAAGTGAAAAATATCATTAGAGAGTTTCTCAATAAAAAAAATGCTAATAACCAAATAGCCTATCAAATTAAAAAGTCAGATTCATGCCAAGACACATACACAGCTTTGATTCGAGAAGTCACAAAATCATTAGATGCAAGAAATACATTCACTCAAATGCAAATGGCAAAAAAGGGATTACAAAATGTCTCTACAATAAAAAGTAAGTGTAAAGTAAAAAAAATTAAAGAAGAAGTAACACTCACAGAAACTATATTTCAACTACAAAAGAGTTCGGAAAACCTTTTAAAGCAAGACCCAAACGATAAAGATTTTCAAGAAAGAGCAAAATTTTATAAAGAATTAGCCAACTTAATATCTGATGCACCCTAAGCAATACATATTTATAATATTGCTGCTAATATCCTCATTTAATTCTAATTCGCAAAAGAACAAGGCCTATTCAAAGCCTTCTTCAAAAAGCGAGTTTGAATCAAAAATGGAAGAAGCAGATAGTTATTTTGCAAAAGGTAATTATCATCGTGCTAAAAATCTATTCGATTACTGCTCAAAACTACCTCATCCAAACAACAAAGAGGCATTACGGCGTAAAGACCAAGCTGTTACATTATTACTTCACCAAGATGTTGCAAAAACAAAAATGGAGGAAGGTGATTATTTCAGTGCAAAAAAAGAACTCTACTTGATTCTTAAAAATAACCCCAACGATGTAGCTGCTAAATACGATTTAGACAAAATAAGTCACTCCCCTAATCAAGTTGCTACTAATACAAGCCCCAAGGTTGATATAAAAAAACCTTCAATTCCATCCTACAAACCATCTAATACCCAACCATTGCCCAAACCAACTTATTCAGAAACTGAACAAGAAAGGCAAGCTGCTGTAGATGCAGAAAGAAAGAGACTTAAAAAACTAAAAGAGCAAAGAGAAATTGATAGCCTTTTTATTATTGCATCTAATCTTTATTCAAATTGTAGATATTCTGATGCCTTACCTTACTTTAACAAAATAATTCAAAAAAGACCTAACGCCCCAAAATCAAATCAAAAAGTACGAGATATTCAGAGTATACAAAAATATGAGAATGAAATTATCAAATTAAAGAATAATAATCCTACAAATAGCTTTGAAGATATTGCTATTAGCTATGAGAGAATATTAGAAAAAAACAGGAAATGTACTAAATACAAAAACGAATACTATAATTTTGTTTATAATCAAGTTATTTACAAAACCGATAAGTATTCATGCCAACAAAACGAAAAATACCGCACAAAACTATATGATATTGATGCTTCAAGATTAGTAAAAGATAATCAGTTAAATCAGCTTTTTTCAAGTTGTAAACAAATAGATACACTATGTAGCAGTAATATTAGCTTTATTGCACGTCTCTTAAAATCTGCCCAAAAGCAGACAGGTGAAGATTTAGACCAAACTTTAAACGATTTAAGAAAAGATTTATCGAAAATTAAAGAATGCAACGAAAACGAATATTCTAAATTTGATAAAGAGGTCAATGCTTTGATTTTAAAAGAAAGCGAAAGAAAAACTAAAGCTAAATGTACCGATGAACAACTCGCATTGATTAACAAATCGGATGAGTTAAGTGACATAGAGTGTAAAACTTCTTATGAAATTCTACAGAAAATTGACACCCTGTGCCTTGACATAAGCACAAAAAAAGTATTAGGTCAAAAAGTGAAAATTGTAAAATACTGCTGGCAAAATTCACTAATGAAAATGTACGAAGATACCGCCTCACGAAGTAGAAAGTTAGGGTTTTACAAAGATGAACAGTTTTTTTTAAAACAAGCATTAGAATACGCCAGTTCTAAAAATGATAGTACCCGAATTAACTATTTATTAAAAATGAATAGTTGTAAAATTGAGAATAATGGTAAATGTCCCGAAAAAGAATTTCAAAATCGTTTAAGCTGCAAAGATTCATCAGTTGTAAGCCTTTGGAATTTATCAGGTTCTTTAGGATATGATATCAATAATTTAAATATTTTAGGTTTTGGAGCAGATTATTGGATAAATAATACAACCGCTAATATCAAGATGAATAATAATGTAGTTGTTGGTCTAAAAATTGAGAATTATAGATTTAAAAAACTATTTGATTATCGTCTGCTGCTTACTTATTCTACCAAGAAATTTAATTTTGATAACCTAAGGATAAATAATCAATTTTATACCTCACCTACTACAATTATGAAAGCTCAAGCCCATCATATATTGATTTATAATGAGTTAAAATGGCATAAAAAAGGTATTTGCCCAAATAATTGGCGAAAATATATTAGTACAGGTTTGGCAACGGGATATTCACAACCTTCCCAAGTTTCAACAATCTTAAATGATACAGATATTAATAATAAATTGAGTAATGTATTAGGTGGAATATCTATTGTTTTCGGTATAGAAAAACCATTACCCGAAATGTTCAGTTTTGAATTATTTTATAATCGTTTAGGGTCTATTTATAATATAACCGATAAAAAGATAGATAATCCATTTAACGCTAAGTTTACACAGGGTAATATCGGTTTAAGACTAAATATTGGTATTATGAAAATTAAACAAAATACGACAAAAAATGATTAATTCTTATATAAACATCGAAACTTGGACATACCAAAGGATGGTAGATGAACTACCAGCCGAGACTCCGTATGAGCTTTTCGATGGGGAATTAATTGATAATACGATGAGTCCAG
>JALONS010000313.1 GCA_025454855.1 Arcicella sp. | reverse complement strand
ACATTTTATATAAATATTTTGCAATATTCCGCTTTTATCATAAATTTTATTCAGTAGATTTACAAAAAATCTTCATTAAATCCCTGCAAAAGTAATCCCTATGAGCTACCGCCATAACTCTTGGGGCTTTTGCAAGGATTTAATTCACAAGACTTGCAAAAAACAATCAATCCAAATACTTATTATTCAACAAAACATTATGCTCCCATTCTGAGAGATAACGCTCTGATAAACTAAATTTATTATCCACCTTATCGCCTCCAAATAGTTCTATAAAGCGTTCCAAGCGACCGTAAATGCCCAATGCTCGCTGGTAAATCTCGTAATTCTCTACTTTGGATAAGCCTTTGAAAACACCACCGACTATCTCTGCGTAATATACACTTGATAATAAACCATTTTGTACAATACTTCCGTTGATATGGGCTACACTACCAATCGGTAATTCTACAATATAGATACCATCATTCTTTAAAATTATGTTTTGGGTTAAGGGTAGTTTGAACATCTTGTTATCAAAAATATAGAGAACTTAGAGAAGTAGGAGTGTAACCAATTAAATAGTTGAAAGCCATAATTTTTCGCACTAATGTTACGAAAGACTCAGTTTGTGTTTTCTGTTCCATATTTTATTCCTTTTTTCTGAAAAAAGGCTCGTAATAATTCATACTTCCCAATACAAAAATCTCCCGCTTGTACTTTTGCAGATGTCTTTTTGTATTGAGAACACTCAAAACATATTTCTATCCATTCAAAAGCAAAACCTCTATCATCATAAAATATTATGGCGTTTCTGGGTATATAACACATTGTTCCTTCTTCATATTTTCTACCTCTGAAACTATGATTATACAAAATATTTGTTAAGGATTGTATATCTAATTTATTTAATAAATAGGATTCAAAAACCTTGGGTTGTACACTTAAATCAGACATTACATTATCTGGTAATATTTTGTCACTCGCTAAGATTTTATCTCTGAAAAAATTTGTTGTATCCGTGAAAACCTCCTCCTTATAAGATATAATCCTAACATATACAGCTTTATTGAATGGATAAAATTTGAGTCTTTCCGATGCTTTGTATTTGGGAATATATTTACAAAATAACCACGGTTCATTAAGTGAAGGTGGTGGTGGTGGAAAAGGGGGTGGCGTTTTTTTTTCAATGGCTTTTTTTTGAGATAAGCCACTAAAACTAAGTAAAATTGCGAGTAAAAAAAATACACCTTTGGTCTTCATTTTAACATACGTTTTAAAACTTCAAAATCTCATTATTCTACTATTCATTGAATCATACACTACCTAAAGTTACTTTTATCAATTTCTCACATACTTCTTTAATACTTTTCTCTCTAAATTATCATCTTTCCAAATTTCAATTTTATAATAATCATCACCCTCATCACAGCTATAAGTCACGACCCTTTTTAATAAACAGAGGGGAAAAAATACCTCAAAAAGTTTTTCGAGGTAAGAGACAATATAAATTAGATATCGTTTACAAATTACAATTTTTTATACCAATAAGAAGAATGGAAACTGTCAGATTACTCCAATAACATACGACTTATAAATTATGCCTTAATGAATCGTAAGTTTTCCCATATTTTTGCCTGTTGATTTTTCTAATATCATCATTGGCATCAAATATCCCAAAGTGCTTGGGAATCAACTCCTTCATTCCAATTTTCAAATGTAGCTTTGAAAAAAAATCAACTAAATGTGCAGGACGAACATCTGTAACAATTGTAGAAACAATACAATTACAATCAAAGCATAAACTTATCCATTTATCAGGTTTATGATTTTTATAAAAAACAATACCATGATGTGGAGAACAACAGGCAGCTTCTTCAAAATTAAGTGAATCATTTTTTATTGTTCTTTTTTTAGAAATTAATGTCATTAATTCATTTTCTTGTAAGCTATTCAATTTATAATGACTTACAATAGTTGAATCTAAGTTATTATTTGAATCAATTATAGATTGACCAGTGAAACCGTCATAAATATAAACTATAACACTATCAAATTTTTGATTGGATAATGCCTTTGTGGTTGCCTTTTTATCCATTTTACAACTCAGTATTGTAATTGTAAACAAAACTATTGCTGTAAGAATTATTTTTATATCTCCTTTTCTCATCGTTATTTTTATTTAAAGATTTATAAATACTTTTCGTCTGATTTTTTAAAAATTAGGAATATTTATCGCAACCCCTTGTTTGTTCAATCGTATTGAACCTTGAATTTGTAAAGGAATCGAATTTTCAGAATTAACAATTGACCAACCACTACTTGCTCCACCTTCTAAAGGTCTATCAAACCCTATTTGTCTATCTCCTGCACTTGTACCAAACCATATCAACCCCCTACTAAACCATGTATTTATTGAAGGATTTAATTTCAATAACATATTTCCCATTCTTGTTGCAAAATTTAATTTTCCATCGGCAGAATATCCACACATACAAGAAGCAAATA
This sequence comes from Arcicella sp., assembly GCA_025454855.1. GTDB lineage: Bacteria > Bacteroidota > Bacteroidia > Cytophagales > Spirosomataceae > Arcicella. The sequence goes on along the minus strand of JALONS010000313.1, from coordinate 7,129 downwards.
TCATATTTCCTCCTTTTTCCATATTTAATGCTATGGAGGATAATCCATCAAGATAATTACTCATGCCCTTAGATGATTTTCCTCCTAAATATTGACTTATCCTTTCTCCTGTTACAGGAATAAGTTTGTCATCCTCTGAAACACCAGCTTGATAATCATTATTACCATGACTTGCTATAAGGAAATTCTTTATCTTTCCAGCAATCTTAGTATATGCAGTTAAAGCAGTCTCAACTTTGCTAAAATTACCATTTTCTATGCTTAAAATATCCCAATTCTTGTTCCCTTTTTCCATAATAGTCATATTAAAATTCTCGGTATGTCCACCTTTATATGACACATTATTCATAATAGCTAAATTTCCTTTTCCACTTTTGAAATTAATACCAATAGCAGTATTATCGCCTGACTTTATTTTACTAATAGCATAATCTCCTCCTACAACTTCTCCATCTTCTTCATAATTTCTTGAACCCCAATTATATTTTATATCAGTACCGTATGGGTCAATTAGTAGTATGGGATTATTGGCAACATAGTTATATCCACTTAAATCATGGTATGTTTCTGCCATTGGGTCAATCTGCCAAAATCTTGGGGTTACTGGGTCATATACCCGTGCATGAGCATCAAAGACTCCCATGCCAAAATCATTTTCCTTTTCGTAAGTGGAGTAAGTGAAATTATTGACTTTGGGCGTATTCACATAACTGAGGGTTGGAAGCTCTTCCCCCCATGCCCCTACCTGATTGACTTGCGTTACTTCTGGAATCCCGCTTTTATCCTTAAAACTAATTCTGGTATTCCCCAAGTGGTCTTTAATATCATATTCATAAACGCCACTGACAATCCTACCCTCCTCGTGAGCCGTCTGATACAAAACGCCATTCTCGTAAATATCATCTTCCTCATAATCCGTTACTTTACCCGTAGAAAGCGTCTTTTTGAGTTTTACGCCACTGGCATCATATTCATACTCTATCCAACGGCTTCCTGTAAGATTTATTCTTTCAGGCAACTTCAAATAATTGTAATCTATTTGAGTAATTTCTTTATTATTGTCTTTCTTCAAACTGCCATCCAACCAATAATCATAATCATTTCCACTAACGTCTTTAAAACTTGCCGTTTCACCACTGGCATCATCCAATTTCAGAATCTTATTTGAGTTAGGAAGGTAAGTATAATTCAAATTGTCCACTACGCCAAAGGTATTATTAGACCGCCAACCACTTCTGGATAAGTTGGTAATATTCCCATTAAAATCGTAACTCACATTATTCAAGCTATAATTTTCCCCTGCCAGTGCAGAGGTATAAGTTCCTGATTTTAAACGTGATGCCCCGTCATAGTTAAAAGTGAAGCTCCTTTCTTTTCCATCAATATTGCTCTTCCATTCTTGTTTGCCAATGTTCCCATCATAGAAACCTGCCGTCTCATAACTCAGCCGATACGAAAAAAGGCTATTGGTCAAATTCCCCGAAGCATCGAGATTGATTCCTTTTAGTCCGCCTCGAATGTGCCAAAAATAATTTTGAGCATATAAATCCGACGTGGTAGTTTTACCCATGACTTACATCCGTCCAGTTACCCGTTTGTCTGCTCGCTTGGCTTGTACCCGAAGGCGAGAATTTCTTGGTAATTAATCTGCCAATACCATCATAGGATAGCTTTACGATGGGTTTTCCGTTGTGGGCATAAGCCGTCTTACGTCCCGTGTGGTCATAGGTATAACTGATAATTTTGGTGGAAATTAATACATTAGCACTATTCTTTTTCTCAATTCTGGTTTTCAATAATTCCCCATTGAAACGATATTGATAGTCTTTTCTAATGAGGTTTCCTCTATTACTCAGGTGAAAATTTTGGATATTTTTCCCTCGATAATCATAGTATAGTATTTCTTTTTGCCACGTATTAGTCCTTACATTTCTTAGGAGCTTCCCCGTGAGCAAACCTTTGGTAAGTCCCTGATTATGAAAGGCATTGACACTTTGGAAATTATAATTCACATCGCCGTTTGGAGGGTGGCACGGCTCACCGTCCCCATCCCCGTTTTTATCCCGCTCTGAACTTTTCTACCCAACGCATCGTATTTGACCCACTGCCAGTAACCTTTGGCTAAATCCGACTCGTCGGCAAACATCACCTCTCTATCCTGCTTGTCGTAAACGGAATATCGGTAGCCCGCCCCTGGGATATGGCGGCTAATGATACGATTTAGATTGTCGTAGCCGTAGCTATAAATATTTTCCTTAAAAAGGACATCACTTTCTTTGAAACTCGTAATTTGCCCATCCCCCGTTCCAAACTGTTGATAGGCTTCTGGGGTAATTACGTAAGCTAAGTTTCCTGTTAAATCGTCGTAGCAATAAGCGGTAATGGCATAAGTAAAACCCGCTTGTAATTGCTGGAATTTGTGCGTAACCCGCCCTAATTTATCTTTCAGTTCATAAGTAACAAATCCCCTTTCCGAAGTAGTTGCCAAGCTATACAGCGAACTGCTTGGGTAAGTATTCGTCCATTGCACACTCCCGTCGGCTTGCAAATCAAAGCGAGCAATGCCCCCGCCCGCCAACTGATAAGCGGTTTCCACAAATTTTTCGTTATTGGTAACTCTCCAAGCCCCTCCTGCCCCAAATTGTTTTACGGGTCGGTTCAATGGGCTATTCTCAAAAATGGTTTCCGTCAAAGAATGAGTGTCTGAGAAAAAGGCATTTGCTAAGTTCAGAGCCGTAGCTTTGTAAGCTCCCAATGTACCATCAGATGGTGCAGGCAACACGTTTTGATGGTTACGAGCATACGCATCGTACAAAGCCGTAGCGGTAATAATATCCTTGCTTTTATCGGGTGAACCCTTCCAAATTTGGGTTTGTAAATTTTTCCCAAGCCCATCCATGTATGAAATCTGCGTTTGCGTTTTATCCACGTCCGAATCCAAAGCCGAACCCGTCTGAGCTTCCCGAGCCGTGCGACTAATGATGTAATTGAGCGTATTAGTGGGAGTCAAGCCCAAACCCGACAAACCCGACTCATTAGCGTAATGGTAATTAATATCTTTGAGCAAAAAATTCAAAGGGTCTTTCACATTCATTAATCGAGAAAATCCATCGTAGGTATTAGTGATGGTATAGCCATTCAAATCGGTAGTGGTGAGCAAGCCCACCAAAGGTTTATAATCGTAGGATATACTTCTTGGTAATACCGTTCCACTACTTCCACCACCCACGGTATGTGTTTTCAATAAATCGGTTTTTCCTTTTTCTGCTAAGGTTGTACCATACCACGTCAAATTGATAATTTGCCCATTTCTAAGACTGTACTTTGTCAAATTTGCCCCAGTGTCATAAGACAAGAAATTAACCTGCGTAATCAAAGGGTTAGCGGCTTTTATTTGGGTTTGTACACTCAAAGGAGCAAAAAAAGTGTTGCCATTCCAACCTTGATAATTGATTAGCTTTCGGTCGTATTGCGAACCATTGAATAGATTTTTGGTTTCGATGATAGGGCTGATAATATGCTTACCAACCATCAAAGCGTACACGCCCGTAGGGTCATTTCCCGAAGCGACCCTATCAGCAGGATAAGCCATCTGAGTAGCGAGGGTATTTCCCTTGGAATCCACCACCGTTTGCTGAGTCAATAAGTTATGTGAACTGCTACCATAAGTATTCGTAGAGACCGTTTCAATATAATTAGCTCCGTTATAAAGCCTTTTGGTTTCGATTTGGTTAAACCAAAATTGAGCGGGAATTTGATAATACGCCTTGGCTAATTGCAGAGCAGTACCCAATAAATTGCCCCCCGCCAAAAATAACATTCCTTGATAGGTAGTATTTTGGGAAGCCTTTTGAGTGATGGTATTGATAGTTTCTTCGATAAGAGCCTTATCCTTATCCAAAATCGTTTCTTTTATCAACATTCCATTCGCCAAATCGGGCGTAGTGGGAATATCGGCAAATAACAAAGAAGATGGCAGTACATCGGGTTCGTTATGGTATTGAAAGACACTGTACCCATTAGGGCGATTACTGGCATCCACTTCCGAAACACTCACTTGGTCGTAGCCGATAACATTACCCGTCCCCGCTGACCCCAAGGGACTCAGACTAAAGGCATTCATTTCAATACCCCAACTTTTGACGGGACAAGCCGTTGCCCATCCTTGTCCTGTTTCGTAGATACTTCTTTCATCCTGCACCCTGAGAATTTCGGGATAACCATAGATGTACTTGACTGGTGGGCGAAGTTGCTTACCCGTCGAACCACCCGCCAGCCCCGTGTAGTTAAAAGTTCTGGTTTTGGCAATCGTAGTAGCATCCGTAAAATCGGTTATTTGAGCAATTCTCAATCCCCCCACAACCACTTCTTTATAGTCGGTCGGATGATATTTATAATAGGTCATGCGGGCGGTGCGAGTGGGTAAACTAAACGCCCCACTAATGGGATTTTGGGTATTGACCGACAACTGATGTGTTCCCGTAGGAACGGGTACATTGGTTTCCGAGAAGACATAGGTACAGTTCTGTACGTTACCCTGTGTGGTGCAAAGTCTGTTGTTCCAATCGGCATAATTACGACTACGAAAAACATTACCAAAACTTTGAATTTTGGCGTACCAAACATTACTAAAATCTTCGGTAGCATTGGCAGTTTTGCACTCGGTTGAAGGTACTGGAGTAAAGAAAGAGCAATTCAATCGAAACTCAATATCCGCTACGTATTTGTTATTATCCCCCGTAGGCACTACCAAAACAGGTGGTAAAGGCGAATTGACATCGGCATAATAAATGTCCACCTCGACATCCCCTGCCCCGCCCATGGCTTTGTGGAAGCCGTATTTGAATTCGGTATGCCCCCCCGTAGGATAATACAGGTGCGATAAAGCTCCGTAGGCTTCGTAAGTGGTGTCCACCTCACGGTCAATGCCCAGAGCGAACGTATTAGAAAATCCAATATTGGTAAAGAAATACGCTCCCGAGAGGGTTTTATCGCCAATCATTTTGGGGTAAGCCAAGGCAGGAATAATGTGAGTATAAGGAGCGTTATTATTGAAATTTTTACCGTTGTAATACCCATAATAATCCTTCGCCCAAGAGGTTTTGGCGGGCAGCGTTACAGGCGTGGTTACGTTTCCGTTGGCATCCAAGACATCTCCTACGTAACGAAATTGGTGAGGGGGTAAATAATTCGTACCTGAGTTATCCGTTTCCTGTACTTTATCTAATCTTAATCGTAGGTTATTGTATTTGAGCATATTATCCGTAAAGGTGGGACTCGTAGGCGTTGTACCGACCACACTACTATTGAAATACGAATAGGTAAATTCAAATTTTTTCAGAAGCGTTCCCGTGGCATCTTTTACCGAAAAAGATTGAACTCTCTGCGGTTTTTTAGCCGCCGTAGGATAGGTACTCACATCGTCAATATCCCCCAACGGAACGGTCATTGGAAAAGTTAAAGCCCCATTACCCGAGGGGAAGTATTGTTGTAAATCTTCACGGTCGGATAAAGTAAAATCTACCTGCCCATTATCAAACACGATGGATTTCAGATAAGCATTACGGGTCATGGTTACGTGATAATTGAACCCCGAATTTTTAATCATCAAAGTAGCGGGCGTAAAACACCCCGACCCCTGATTATCCAAGAAATTCTTTTGATAGACTTCATTGGCTGACATTCTACTGGTGGAATAATAAGGGGCATCATTATCATAATTGAGCGTAATTGTATTGAGCGTATTCAAGGAATATATCTGAGTGAGATACCAAGCGGTAATTTGGTGTCCACTTCTCACCGAATTGTAGTCAAATACAGGAAGCGAAGCGGGATTATTAGTATAAAATTGGGGAGATAATGTGGGGCTATTGCCCGAAACGGAAACCGAGATTTCTTGTTGGGTAAAGGTGTATTTGATACCATTGGCGGTAATAATTTCCCATTGGTACTGTGGGCTACCCCCAAAAGGAGGCGGATTTGCTCCCGAAGAAATTAATTTACAAGTAATGGATACATCCGATTTATCCAAAGGAATGCCTTGAAGGGGAAATGCCGAACCTGCCGCCAAGATAAATTTACCCGAAATCCCGCCCACATTATAATAAAAAATATCAGGCTGGGTGTCCACGCCAGGCGTTCCCCACAATCCGTCATTGAGATTATTTTTGAAATAGGTGTCGGTTTCAGGTACGGCAGGGATTTGGTGAAAAGGAATACCTTTATTGCGTAAATCATCCAGTCCAAAAATAGTACGGGTCAATACACCCCCTTGATTGAGAGAAAACCCCAGTCCCACAATGGAAGCCTCTTCTTCCACTTTGATACCGCCATGATGATAATTCAGCGAAATGGGAAGCGTTAAATCTTTGGATTGAATGGTATAAAGATTGATGGGTGTGTTAGGCAAACCCACGTAGTAACTCACGGGAGTATCGCCATATTTTCCCAACGAAGCCGCATTGGCGGAAGGGGGAATCACATCAGGCACATAATTGGCATTGGCAGAACTCACCGCCGCCAGTTGGGCTTTAATTTGGGTAGAATCCAGTTTGGTAGAATCTCTTTTGGTGGTTTGACCAAAAGATAAGAAACTGATGAGTAATACCGTAAGGGTCATGTAGAGTTTTTTCATAGTCATTTTTTGGGTAATTCATAGAAAAAGCGTGTGATGCCATCACTCGCAAATCGAGGCTCTACCAAAGCCTAACAAGCAAAGTGAGACAACGCCACGCTGTACGTGGCATTTGGCTCGACTTTACCCGCTTGTTATTTAACTTGGAAATTTGGTAGATTTCGATTTGCAGGTATCGTTAGCTAAATGCTAATAATATGTTTGATTTCTTTTTATTTAATCATGCCACAATGTTAAGAATAGTTTTTGAGTTTCGGGTAAACGCTCGTCATTTTTTCAGCAATTATAACCAAAATAGGGTAATTCTACGTAATGCTTTTTTTGAAAAAGGGTTTGAAAGAAGCCGTAAAAGAGAAATATCAGGATTGATTTTTGGGTTTTGCCAAACGGAAGGTGAGCGTAACGGCTGAGTAAGAATCGGAACTGTTGAAACATAGTAAACCCTCTTGTGGCATATAGATAGCAATTCTTTTATCTCCTTTGACGGAATTATCT
>JALONS010000051.1 GCA_025454855.1 Arcicella sp. | reverse complement strand
AAATCAAACTCTTTAATTATATTTGCACACCTCTGACACTTATCCACAGCTGCTCAATTTTCATCATAACTGCCTGTTCAATTACTAATGGATTATACAACAAAAGATAAAAACGCATATTTACGAGTATTTAATGAGTCTAAGGAAAGTGATTTTAAATTCGATGGGGATTTTACTAATAATTTAGGAGATAAAATTTCAACATACAAGAAAGGTACTTACAGTATTTCGTTAGGCTATTTTACAAGTACACACGAATATCTTTTTGCCCTTCAAGACGACTCGAAAATTGTAGCTGTTCCAGATTTTTTACCAGCATCTTTTTTAGTCGGTTCATGGGGTAGGGTATCAACATCTCATAGTGGGAAATACACCTTTTTTGAAAATAATACATTTTCTTTTGAAGATAGTTACGACGGGAGAATTACTGGAAAATGGAGGACTGAGAAGAAAGAAATTTTACTAAATTACGACAAGAAAATCAAAGAATACGATATAAATCATGGGTTAAGCATTGTTACAGAAATAATACACGTTACAAACAAACAGGCTAATACAATTGATGGCTATTTAGATAATAACCAATATAGAACAATTACCCTATCAAGACAATAAAATTCAATCTTGACAGGGCATTCTTTAATTCGTACAGATAATTTCTGCTGAAAGGCTTTACTCAAACGAAATAGTTTGCTTCTTATAATCTACTGAAACTTTGCCAAATCGCTCAAAGGCACTTTGCCCCAGAAGTAAGGGAGCTTTTTGACTATGCACAATTGAAGCCTCAACATTTCTTAATTCTTTCTGACCAATTTTTACACTTTTGAGTCTAATGATTGTACCATCTGAAATGTCCCCATTGGCATCAGAAAACTTAGCGTTTCCTATAATATCTTCTTGGGTTAATGTTCCTTGTTTTACTAAGTAATTGGCTTCTACTTCTGAAATAGAAATATTACTTGCCCCTGTATCAAAAATAAATGACATTCCAACTCCATTTATATCAACTGGAATATAGTAAACTCCATCTTTTTTGACCATTTCAATAGTTATTTTAGAAGATGAACGCTCTGATTGAGGCAGTGGGATTGGATTCAATATATCCATTTTTTGGGCTGACCTCGACATACAACTTGACAATATACTTATTGAAATGAACACTATCCATATCTTTTTCATAACTTTATTTCTCCTGTTTTAGGAATAATTTGAATTAAAAAACGTTGATTCCTTACTTCTTTTTTATCACGTCCCACTCCTCTGATTCCACTACCTGCAATTTGTACTTCACAAATATTAGGGTCAAAATGAATACCTTGGCTATTCCATAAATTATACAACGCTAAGGCACGAGCATAACTTAATTCATTATTATATTGATAATTATCATTTGATGCCATACCTTCAATAACAATCAAATACCTAATATCCTTGTCTTTATAACGTGTTTTTAGGGTATCAATTAGCCTTTCGATACTTAATCCTACGCCTTTTAAATAATCGACATATTGTGGTTTTATATCGCTCTTTTCAATCCTGAATTGTATTTGCTCTTTTAGAATAAAGCGTTTATAAGTAGAATCATAGCTGAAATATTTTTGAGGTAGATTTTTTACGGCTGCCTGTAACTCTTTAATCTGACGAAGTTGGTCTTCGGTAGCTTTGTTTTTTTGTCGTAATGCCACATAGGTAAGCACATACAAAACCAACATGACGAAAAATAAACTCGTCATTAAGTCAGTATAGCTTGTCCAAAATAAATTAGATTTCGTTTTATATTTCATTTATTTGAATATATATTTTAGTAATAGCTTTACTTTACCATACCGAAAGAATAATATCCACAAAAATATTATTGGACAACAACAAGCTATCATTCCCCAAAAATTATCGGGTGCTAAATTATATATTCCTTGTACAATCGTCACGGAATATATAAGAAATAGAGCCAAAAGTCCAGTGATGGTAATAGCTGTAACCCCAATTAACTCAATACCTTTTTTCATCCACCTTCCTTGTCGATTCCTTTTTCCTGCAACTCGTTTTGTTATTAAGAAAAAAGTAACTCCAATGATAAAGGCACAAGTATAAAGAATTGAATAAAAGAATATTAATGATAGAGATGAAGTCTCACTTAATCGTTCCCGAATAACTATTGGAACTTTTAACTTAAAATTAGAATTTGGTTTATGATATTCTAAATACAAATTATGCCTTTCAGAATTTAAACCTGATATTTCGAGAGTATTAGTAATCAAGTTTTTTTCAGTAAAAGGTCTATCATAAAAAACTTTTTTTCCATTAAATAAACACGAATAGGGTGCTTCGCTGTAAATATTATCTGATTTTAAACATAAATAGACATTTTGTCCAGCTTCTAAACTGTCAAATGTAATTCTTCCAACTGCTTTTTCATCACGATTAAAAACTGAATAAGGGTTATATAAAACAATTGAAGATTTTTCTGATACTTGTGTGAATGAGGTGATAGAGTCAAATAATTCCAATCTTTCCCCAACCAAGTCTATCGCTTTTAACTCAGTAAAATTTAAAATGTCTCCAAAGTTAAGTTTAAATTTATCAATTGTCTTTTGCACGTTCCCCTCTGAATTTTGCATTCCATTTGGAATAATAATTAAATTTATCTGACTAATCTTTAATGAATTTCTTAACTTTAAGAGACTATCTCCTAATATTTCAAAATCTGTATTATCGTTATAAAAATCTCCAACTATTGTAAGGACTGTTTTAACTCCTTTTGTTTTTTTCAATTGTGGCTCGCTTAAGAGCCTATTTTTTATATCAGATACCAACTGACAATAATCAGTAACTTGCTTTTCAGCTTTTTGGGATAAAATTTTACTTGTTTCAAGACCTCTTTGTTCAATAAACTCGCAAGTTTTAGTTTTATCAATAACTGTAAAACCGTTTTCAAACATTTTGCATTTACTCTGTCCATTATAAAGCCCTGTACACACATAGGAGCCATTAGGTAATTGGAACGTTTTGTCTATTGTTTTAATAAATAAAAGCTGCCCGAAGTGATCAAGACCTTCTTCAAAAGTAAAACATTGTGTTTGTATTATACCATTACTTTCTTGTTTGCTAATTTTAAAAACATTTTTATATAAATCCGTTTCTTTACATGACCTCGTAACATCAAATAGAATTAAATGTGCAAGAGCATCTTCATTTTGAGAGTTATATGAAATTGGAGAATTCGCAAATGGAGTTCTCTCTTTATTCAATCTAAGTTGGTCGATAGGAAATTTATAAACATCTTTTAAGTTAAACCAATTGTAACTATTTTGCTGAGATAGGCTTCTATCATGAATTGAGAAAACATCTGAATGAAACCCGTATAGAAATGCAATAAATAACAAAGAAATACTTAAAAGAGAGAGATATATACTTAATATTCCAATATACCTACGATAGTACCTTCTTAGTTCATCAAGGTAGAATATTATACATATACACATTAACACTACAGAGGAAATCTCACAAATAATAAATAGTTTTTCCATAAGTTTTGATACAATTAGGATTATTCGTTGCTGTTTCTACTCTTAAAAAGCCACTTATAGGTATTTTGTATTATGTTATTATTTAGTTTTTCTAACGTACTCTTTTGTAAATGGACTAATTGAACGACATTCTCGTTTAGCATATTTATATTTTGCTGAATTTCTTTATGTCGTGTTACATACTCCTTTGAATAAGTATTAAAATCATTCTTCAAAGGCTCTAAAAACTGTAACTTTCCTAAGTTATTTCGATTTTCAGATAATGCAGTACGCATTAAGTTCTCTTCTTGAATAGAAATTTGCTCTATCTTTCTTATTTTATCTTTTAAATGTTCTGCAAATTCATCAAATATTTTACTGAGTCGGTCATCGGTTTTACTGATAGAGTTTTCAAGTAATAGGCGATGTTTGTCGAGTTCTGCAAAATGGTTACTCAGGAAAGTAAATAGTTGATTACTTGCCTCAAAATTTTGATTTAGATTATCTGCCACTGCCGCAAGCCCTTCGGTACGTTCTATAATTTGCTTTGATTGTGTAACAAAACCTTCCAAATTTTGGATATAAACATTGAATTTTGCTAAGTCTTTTGTAGTTACCTGTAATTGTTGGAGAATTGCAACATTTGCTTGGGCAAACTCGGCAATATTAACATCCTTCAAATGTTCAAATATCCGCTCTTGAGCTAACAATGCCTTACTGTTTCCTCCTATTACGCTACTCAGTGATTGGATTTGTTCTTTGAAACTCTGGGCAAAATCAGCGAAGCCTCTTTGTAAGTCAAACAAACTTGAATACACGCTTTTGTTAAGTACAGGCAGCAATTCAGACTGAATCATGGTGTAGAAATGGTTTTTATTCCGTTCTACTTGACTTTTAGCATTTTTGAATAACCAACCCGTTAAAACAGTCATAAACAAACCTGATAAACTTGCTATCATGGCAGTCTTCACCCCACTCAATAATACGTTGATAGAATTACCAATACTGGCTTCATTAAAAACCGCTGAAAGGTCGTCAATATTCCAAAGACCAATCACAATGCCGAGCATTGTACCCATCAAACCCAAATAAAGGGGCATGGGAGCAAGTAGATTAATGTCTTCTTCGAGGGCATCACTGTTACGTTCTACAATATCTTTGATAAGGTTGAAATCTGATGCAGCTCCTTGATTTCTCAATAAATAGACATTGATTCCTCCAATGATTCTTTCACTATCTTCTGTTAAAGTGCCTTGGGACTTTTGTAATATCAAATAGGTAGCCTGTGTACTTTTTTTGAATGAGTTTTGATTGTTAGGATTACTTTTTATGAAATTGCTTTCATCAAGTAAATACACATAGGCATTTTGAATAATTCTAAGAGGCGGCAACTCCCTAATTGCTTGTAGGGGAATCGCAATTTTTCTTAAATACAATGCACCTTCCTCTGGTATCAAGGATTTGAAGTTTTGAATATGGCGATAAGCTTTCCTGCAAATGTAGAATTGCAAACCCACTAAAATAAAGACGATTATCCACTCCATTTGCATAATTTATGAATATTTAACTTTGGCTCTTTTGGTTATTTTCCATGCTTGTTTTTTCTCATCCCATTGGGCGTGTCCTTCGCCAAACTTTTCAGTTATAATATGGCAATGCTTTGACAATTGAGTATTTAGTTCTTCACAGGCGGGTCTTAGCAAGGTATCAGGATATAATGTCAATTGTGAAAAAGCATAAGCATCATCATGTACCCAAAATATTGCTTTCCCCTCACTTATATCTAAACAATAATATGATTTCCCAGCAATAAACTTATCCGTTAGTTCCGTGAAACTCCCATCTTCATTAGGTTTTCCTGCGTATTTAATACTATTAATTTCATTACTGATAAACCTATTTACAGTTGAAGTAACCTCTTGATTTTTAGTTGTTTGTACGTCTTTTTTCTCCTGAGTTGCAACTTTTTTAGTTAGTTCTTCTACCTGATTTTTTAAGGTACGGATTTGTTCTGCTTGTTCTTGTTGCTCTTTCAAATCAAGAGCCTCTAATTCAGCTTCTGATAAATACCTGATTTTAGCCTTTTGGGTTACTCTCCAAACTTGTTTCCCATCATCCCATTGTACTTGTCCGTTTCCAAATTCCTCTGTTATGATACCTGTGGGTAAAAAAGCATTCACTGCATGGCAGACGGGACTTATCAACATATCAGGATATTGTAATAAATACGCCATCACTTTGGGCTTTTTTTCTATCCAGAAAGTAGCTTTTTTTTGATACACATCAAAACAGTAAAAATGCTTACTTTCCACAAAAGAATACTCTAATTCCGTAAAACTACCATCCTCATTGGGTCTCCCTGCATACCTAAACCCCTTTATACTTGATATATCATCTGGATTAGGAATACTGTTGGAAACTGTATATAAAATACTGTCGAGGACAATTGTATTTTCTGGTTCTTTAATCTTAGGTTCATTTTTAAGAGTAGGCGTTTGAATAGACTCCTCCATGACTTTTTGTTGCTTCCTCAAAGACATATTTTCATCCAATAAATCACTTAGTCTGTATTTTAACTCTTTATTCTCATTCATCAAACGCTTTGATTCATCATAATAAAAATAGGTAGAACCAAATGCAATAATGAGAAAAAATAGAAGTAATATGAGTATATGTCCATCATTAGTATTATATCTACTTTCACGCATACCCACTGATGGTTTGCTAACAGTAACAGTTGAATCATCATTTATTGTTGATTGCGTGATTGAATAAACCTGGTTTACAAATGTTGTCAATATTTTTTCATAAGCCTTTGATTTGTTTACATCACTAAAAATAGATTGTACCAGTGCTGGTGCTGGTGGCTGATACCTAATATTGGGAAATGGTAAGAATCCTACTTGATATAATAAGGCTGATTTAGTGAAATATTTAAGTACAGAATCTTTATTCTGCATAATGTAAATAGGTACACTATCCTTTAAGACTTCTAAGGCTTGAATGTAGCTTTCAGTAGTTTTATATTTAACCGTACCATCTTCTTCTTTTGCTATTTCATAAAAGGCATCTTTTACCTTCTTTCCTTCCCATGAGTCTGAATCTTGCAGAGGGATTTTTTCATGGAAGTAATCCAAATCATTTTCAAGGTGGGTAGCCCTTAATACAGCGGCAGCATCTTTGAGTGTCTTACTTTTGGCTTTGGCTATTTCAATAGCGTTACTTAACAAAGCATTCACCATTTCGTACTCTATCCGATTAATGATTTTTTCAAACCAAACTCTACCAAAACTTTTATGGGGTTGCTCAGATTTCGAGTTACTCAATTGCTTAGGTATTTCAATAAGCGTTTCTTTTAGGACAGCCTTTTGGGATTCTGATTGACACCCCAAAAGGCATACCGATAATATAAAAAAAGTAATTGCTTTCATGGTTTATAAGCATATTTATAGCAAATCTCTCGGTATTAGCGGCTTGAAGAATGATAACCATGATTACAACCTACACATTTGCATAATTTAAGAATATTTAATTTTGGCTTTTTGTGTTACTTTCCATACTTTTTTGTCTTCATCCCAGCGGGCTTGCCCACTCTCTTGCATACTAAGGTGTAAATGATTTGCTGTTTGAGTATTTAGCTCTTCACAAACAGGTCTTAATAAGTTATCTGGAAATCGGGTCAAATGAGCAAAAGTTATAGGCTCATCGTCTATCCAAAACTCTGCTTTTTCGCCTTCAATATCAATACAATATAGTGATTTTCCTGAAATAAACGTGTCCATAATTTCCGTAAAACTTCCATCTTCGTTGGGTCTTCCAGCGTATTTGATTGGGTTTGGCTCAGAACGATTGTTTATAGTTACTGCTTGGAGCTTAGTAGATAGTAACCCAGTATTATTATTATCTGAAACTTGTTCTAAGTTGCCTCCTGTTGAGTGGTATGGGTCATTTGTTTGCTTTTGTTTTAAATTGAAAATTTCATTTTCGAGTTTTTGATTCTCTGTTTTTAATTTTGTTATTTCATCTAACTGTTCATTGAGTTTCTTAGTAGTTTTATCTTGCTCAGATTTTAATTTTTTATTTTCTAAATATTGCCAAATTCCTAATAATGTTGCTACAAGAAGTAAAAACCCAATAAATTGGAACGGAAAATCACTTGAAGAATCTTTTGGCTTTTCAGAGGGGTCATCATCTGTAGGTTCTTTGGCTGGGCTGGTGTGGGTATTTTTATAAACCTCTTTTATAAAATCGGTCATATTTTTTTGATAAGTTTTTGAATCCGTTGGATTTTCTTTGATAAACTTTATAATAGTTTCATTTAATACCTTTCCTGTTGATTCATCTGTTAATTTATCATCATCTTCAACTGATGAAGGGTAAATTAAATATTGATTTATCTTAGCAGTATCACTTTTCATGTCCCTTATTGCATTAGCTTTCAAAGACGACAAAGGTGTTATATATGTAGTCGTTTCTGGATATTTACTTTTGATTTTTGTAAAAGAATCAAAGACTTTATTGCCATCCCATGAGGAATCTTTGTTAAGGGGTAATGATTTGACAAAAGCTTCTGAGTCTGCTTCTATTCCCTGCTTCTTTATTGCATTCTTTTCAGAATTTATACCGTTTTTCAATAATATTTTTATCATCTCATACTCAATTCGATTAACAACTCTATTAAATTTGATATTACTGCTATCTATGACAGCTTTTCCGTTGTTAGCACTTGTTTGAGTCGAACCTGAGTTTGGTCTTGTTTGTCTATTTTTTTTTTCACATCCTAAAACACCTACTAATAGTAGGAAAAAAATGAAATTTTTCATGTTTTGTTTCTTTTAAATTGTTAATTTGGAAAACAATCCCTTCTTTGAAAATTTCAAAGAAGGGATAATATTACTATTGATTAATGGGATGTAATCTTGCCAATAGCGTAGACAGGTAATTGATAGTACCCATAATTGGATAAAAGAACATAGTTTCCTCCAATGGCTGCTCTTTATGTGGCTTTTCATCTAACAGACTATTAACCCTCAAACCATTCATAAGATTCTCTTTCAATTGTTCGTTACAGTGCTTTTTGAATACGGAAACAGCCTCTTCATTGATATTAAAGTTCTCATTGAAATTATAATCCTTAGTATGCAATTCCACAAAAAAAGCATTAAAGGCTCTTACTTCCTTCTCGATTTGTTTATAGATTTCATCGTTAAGCATCTCGTAAGTAAAAAGTTCTTCAAAACTTTTATCGTCAATTCCTGTGTAAACATGACTTATCTCCTTCATTGCTTTGGGGAGTTTGGGCAATCGGTCATCAGTATCTCCCGAAAACTTGCGTAACTCGCTGCTTTCAACCATTATACCACCTCTACAAGTTACTTCTTTCGGGAAGTCCTTCTCTCTAATTACTTTCAATGAATCTCCTTCTTGGTAAATCTCACCATATACTTTTTTAAAGATAATTTCCGTGATTTCTGTAACTGTTTCGGAGCTGACAGAAATAATATTGATAAGTTTAGAGGCTGTACCACTAAACAAAACGAACCCTGGTCGTTCTAAGCCCACATTGTGCATAAATTTGGCTACGTGATACACAATGGCAGTATAAAAATACAGGACTAACAATTTCATATCTCCGTCTTTGGCGAGTAAATTGTTGTATGATAATTTAGGGCTAAATTCTTGACTCACATTTTTTTCTATGCTGAACAAAAAGTTGTTTACGTCTTCCGAGGGGTTATCTATCAAAATTCGATTCAATACTTGTTTCAGAGCGGTATGGTTATTGAGTAAAGTGTCAAAATAAGGAGCATATTTTTCTATAAAACCATTTGAATTGGCATCACTATGTCTGGCAAATCCTTCTCCAAAGAGCGTATTCCCAGCAAATTTGAAGGATAGTGATTGATGCGGCATAGGGGTTGTATCAAATTCTCCCTCTATTTTTTTTGCCTTAAAAACCACTACGTCAGTTGTACCCCCACCAATATCTATGGACACCGCTGGGAGGTCGGATGCCGAAGCTGTAATACCTGAATATTTGTCTTTCACATTTCGGTAGTAATAGAAAGGTGCTAATGATTCTGTCAATACCAGAATTGCTTTTTTAGAACAAAAGAAACGTTGGAAGGTTTCTTCGATGGCATTTGTCAAGTCTGTAATTCTTGCAGCCTTCATACTTGATGGATAAAACCAAACTAATTTTGTTTCTTTCAAGTCTCCATTATTCATCAAAACCTTAGTACGAAGCATCATCATCAATTGCTCAAAAAACGCAGTAGTCCTATTTTCATTACCTACCTCTTTCTTTGCCCATTTCAGATTGGTAAACACTTTGCTGTTTCTAATTATCTCTTTCTCAAAGATAAAAGGAATATTAACATCTGCTAAACCATAGGCATTACTGCCATTTTCCAAATCCTGCCTCTCGGCAACAATCGTTCTTTGAGGAAACTTAAACTTCTCTCCGATAACAGGAGGTAAAAATTCATGGTTAGCCAATAACTCAATGGCAAAACCTTCTGATAGAGGAGTTTTAGGGTCAAATAGTGAACCAGTTTGGCTGTTTTCAATATCTGTGAAACTAAATGTTTCAGACTTTCCTCTATGCCCTTTTCTGCATTCAATGTGCGTATAGGTTGTACCAAAATCTATGGCAAACGTGAATGCTTCATTTCCTCCATTCGTTTCTTGCCATTTAGGTAAGATAATTCCATTGGTAAAATTATTTTTCACCTGAATATAGTCAAAAGAATTATTCAACACATAGTATTGTGAGTTAGCATCTGCATACGGGTCGCCAGGTTTCTTTTTGCTTCTATCTCTCCTAATTTTATTGGCAACCTCCTTTGTTTTGCCATTTTTAAAGAAATTTAACTCATATTTATTATCACTGAATACTCCTCTATTATCCGTTTCGACCAACTGAACTCGATAGAAGTCCTCTGGTTCTTTTTGGTCTTCGGTAGAAGGGGGAAAATTAGTTTTAACAAATGGGAAAATATTGATACCAAACTGATTTTCAAGAATATATCCTTTGTTATTCGCTTCGTCTGCCATTGGCATTTCGATTTCAGAAGAATTATAATACAACCGTTCAAAGGTGATGTATTCACGTTCTCTACGAATAGGAATACGCAAAGTAACCCGTACAGCTCCTGTGATTTGCACCATTTCAATCATGGGTTTGCCATCATGCAAGCGTGTATTTAGTAAGTCATTTGTACTGAAAAACTCAAAAAATAGAGGTTTCAACGGTAAAATATACCCTACATTTTTGCTACCTACTTCAATCTTTAAATTGCCATCAAAATATCGTTCTTTATTGAGCGGATAGAACGTTTTTATAATGAATGGCTCTAAGAAATCACTAACCGTCAAATAGGGATATTTAGTCCCCAAGGCTGGTAATTTTCTTCTCGAAAGGTCTTTCTCAGCATCTACATAAGGCACTTCAATAGAAGGAGTCCACGCATCGGTATCATACTTCAAAGATTTGCTAAATCCGTTTTGTAGCACCAAAGGTATGGGGCTACCTTTGTAAACAGTTGAGCGAATCGCAAAGTCACTTCTTTTACCTATTGCTTCGGGGTCTTCAACCTTCGTTCTAAGATAATGTCCTTTCAAAATCTCATAACTCTCTGTATAGTCAATCGTTGTGTCATAATCATCCGCTTTTAATTGATTGATAGCCGTGTATAATTCGGGATTGAAAGACTCTAATCTTTTCAGACTTTTATTCAAATAGTCTGTCATATCTTTCATCCTTTCTGATAGATGAGGATATTTTTTAAAGAAATGATAGATAAATAATTGATACAGTGGCTCTCGTTTATACAAAGGCATATAGAGGTTATCCAACATAATATCATTACCGATACGAATATTTACAAAACTCAAATCATTAGCTGAGGAAAAAAACAAGGTTGCTGGCGAAGTACCTCCAATAATTTTATGCTGGCATTCCAAAAGATACACGTTTTCCATCAAGTCAAAATTATAGGCTGTTGCATCTTGTGAAAGAAACATATTTAATGTTTCGCCATATAATCTGAGTTTTTCGTTAGAAGAGCCTGTCAGTGCAGCCATACCAGTAGAACGATTCCATATTTTCACGGATATTCTGTCTTGAAAGCCGTCTTTCCCAAAAAATAATTGACCGATGTCGAAACAATCAGATACTAACTTATGGTAAATGGTATCTCCATCTAAACTATATTTTTCATTGGCGATATATTCAAAGGCTGTTCTAAAAAGGTCTGTTCTCGCAAAAGGCGAGGGGATAGACGTGATTTGCTTACGAGCAGAACCGCCAGTAGGGTCACTTATTTTATCTATTTCTGTTGCTCCATAGGGAGTAACAGTTGCCCAGTCAGTAGCATTTGTACCTTCGTGGAATCTAAAATTTTTATGTGCCATTTTAAGATTTTTTTAGTCCAAAATAATTAGTGAATGTTCTTATTGAACGGTTTAAAAACCAAATTTATCAGCCGCTAATTTTTCTGTTGCTTTGGTAAAAAGAGCCATAAATTTTTGTTCAATGGGCAAATCACCAACACTTGCCCCGTTTAAGCGGTCTATAAAAAGTTCAAAGTTCTTTTTAAACTCTAACATCCCTTCTTTAGGCTCAATTCCATCTACAACATGAAATACATTATCTTTATTGACTGTTTTAAATGGGCTAAAACCAATGGTGTTGCCACTCATTTCCTTGAGCCAGCCATTATATTTTTGCCAAAACTCTCGAACAGATTTATAGAAATCTTTGGTTAGAAAATCTGAGTCAATGATTATTTTACCTGCATTAGCCCACGGATGTTTAAGCGAGGTATCAATAGCTTCCTCTAAAAATAAATGGAAAAGCATTGCTTGGGTAAGTGGCTTACGAATCAATTTTGCACTATTACCTTTACCAATATGCGAAAAATTAAACTTCCCATCTTGACCAGAGGACTCTATACCAAATTCTTTTGCAATGGTATTTTCTGCTCTACCTTCATTATTTTTTAATGCCCCATCTTGAATCTCCATGAAATCAACAATAGCTAATGCACTCGCCAATTCAACAAAGTGAGCAGCGTTCATTTGCTCTTTTGAACCCTCCCTGTTATCGTAGTCTTTGGTTTCCTTATCTCCAATATAATATAAAGCATTAACTGATTTATTCCCCGTTATATTCCGAGAATAATATGATAATGCCGCTTTGGTTTTGGAAATAAAAGTAGCTTTATCAATTTTACTTTTTTCGTCAGGGGTTACGCCAAAATAAGGTAATACTGATACAGCTCCAACTTTTGACTCCCTCAACCACTTATTATCTGGAGCATTACGGATATTTTTGAGAATAAGTGGAAAACCTGCCGCACCTGTACCTCCAAAAATGGAGCTTATGATAAAAATACGGTCATTTTCAGCAAAATTGGAAGCAAAGTTCTTGAACTCATCTGATTTGCTAAACTTGTTCAATACTACCGAGCCAATATTAGGGTTTCCCTTGAACCCTACTTCCATATCAGAGGCTAAGTTTTCTTCTGAAAAAAGTAATGATGTTAAGGCTTTATTAGCCTCATCCATCTGCTCGAAAGCAATAAAGTCTCGGAAATATTGATTTTGAACACCCTCCAATTCCATTCTAAAATCTTCTGATTTCATAACAGTTTTTTCTTGCGAAGCTACCAGTTCATTGAGTGTTGTAATTTTTGTTCTGAAAAATTGATTTTTATCAAATTCCAAAGAAGTTCTAATATGTTGGTATGATTTAAGTAATGCTATTGTTCGGTTCAAATCGCCATTTGCACGGTCAGGGTCAATGATGATAGGGATTATTTCGGAGGCGTTTATCTTTACTCCAGATGCCAAGAGCATAGTTAAGGCTTTTATGACTCTTGAGCCAGTACCCCCAATGCCGAATATGAATAATTTTGCCATAGTTTTTAATTTTAAATTGTATTAAAAAGGAGTAAGTTTGCAGTAATAAATTAGTTAGGAAATGGTGTTTGTCTGCAATTGGTACTCCACCAACGTAACATAAATGAAAACAAGACAAACATCAAAAGTGCCATTAAAGTAACAGAAAGCCCAAAATTGTAATATTCTGAGTTATATTCTTCTATTCCCAATGCTATGAACTTATTTTGTGGAATTATAACAGCAAAACCGAATTGAAAAATCATGTTAATTCCAAGCATTATTCCCCAGTGATACCATCGGCTAAATGATGGTCGATTTATCCAATAGTAAAATGTAAATACCATTGCCAATGAAAAAAATATTAAAAATAGTCCAAGAGGGACATAAAGTTCATTCTGATATAGGTCATCCGAAAAAGGGACACCATAATAGAAAAATTCATAAATGGGAGCAAAAAGATTATTCATATCGTTATTTATTTTGAAATGGAAATATTGATTTTAGCGTGAGTTAATTCTGTACCATTACCCTTACTTCTACTGAATTCTTGATAAGATTCTGAAATACCTTGAATTAGGTATTTCAAGCCAAAAGTCTTATTCATTACTAAATTTTTAGCCACATCATTATCAGTATTAGTTTGATAAATCCACTTAGGAATTTGGTCTTTGAGTTCAATAGTTAGGGTTTGAGATGGAAAATTACGCAATGCTCGCACAGTGATTAAGTGTGTACAATTTGTAGCAGCTCTCCAATCACTTTGTTCTCGTGGTGCAAATCCAGTCCTACTACATTTTTCAATTTTTTCGATAACTAAATCACCAGTTACTTTGTAGTTAGCAGTATCTTCCAAATAAGCCAAATCAACACCTATATTTTTAAAATCAACAGCAATCGTGAAGCGGAATCCACCATCTTCAAAGGTTGCATCTTCGATAGCATGAACGTAATTTCTATTCTCTCTACTTGGTTCAAATGAACCTAATTTATTTTTAACTTTTAATACGGTATAAAATATATCATTCGTTTGCTGAGATGGTTTGAGGACATATTTGCTCTGATACCCCTGCAACTTTGTTACATCAATTTTACTAAGCAAATCATCAATCTGCTCTGGCTTTCCAAAAAAGCAGACATAATATGGTCTTACTTCGTTGTTCAAACTAATGACTTTGTTATTTTTATCGTAATAACTTCCAGTAAATTTTGATTGAAGTTTGATAAAAACAGTAGCTGTATTGCCTTGCTTAAACTTTGTAAGAAAAGCATCTTTGGTTAAACTCTTCTCAAAGTTTAAAGCCCCTTCAGTATCTAATTTGCGGTTATCTAATGAATATATGAAATCCGATACAAGAACAGAAATGGTATTACCAGTTGTTTCTTTCAAAACCATTCCTAAGATACTATTCAACTTACTCTCATTCTGATTCCCTTGTCTATAAGTTGCAGAATTAGGCTCAAGCGTACTGATGAGTTGCTCAATGGTCATTTCTCTCAAATTTTCTTTGAGAGGATATACTCTATTATTAATGAAGTTTGGATAAATATTGTCTTTCTGATAGTTACTACCCAGCAACACCAATAAATCACTAACAGCAGCTTCAAATTCAGTCGTACCTTTTATGTACCCGTCCATCGAGTGAGAGTTCTCTAAAAAAACTTGAATTTTCGTTGGATTTGCTAAATCACTATTAGCAGGTGCGATTATTGAGGATTTACCTCCTTGAGGACTGCCTGTTGAAAGATTTTCAGGCTTATAAATAGTAGGAGGTGTAGCACCTTCCCGAACTTTTGGCAAAGCACCTGTCACGAAGCTATTTAGCTTTGCTAAATCTACTTCACCACCAGTAACTAATTCAGGGTAACTCTCTTGCTTTTCTTTTACAAAAGAAGATAATTCATCCCATTCGGATTTATTTAATTCGTTATTGCTACGCACCGCTTGAGCAACCTTCTTTTTAAGAGTTTGCTCAGGACTATCACCACAACTGTTAGCAATTATCATAATCAGTAAAATGATGGAAATTTTT
The DNA here is from genome assembly GCA_025454855.1 of Arcicella sp. Taxonomy (GTDB): domain Bacteria; phylum Bacteroidota; class Bacteroidia; order Cytophagales; family Spirosomataceae; genus Arcicella. The sequence continues at coordinate 2,544 of JALONS010000051.1, read as the reverse complement.
ACTGATTTATCTATGAATGTATAATTAGTGTCCATAATTTTTTCGTTTTAGTTTAAATAAAATTCGGAATACATTAAAATTGTCACATTTGTACGCTATAAATCTTGAAATGTTTGATAAAATTTTTATACTGTTCTAATTTTCTCTTTAAGGAAAATTTATCCTTTCTGTATCTGGCATTTAGGTTATTGTCCTTTAGGCTAAAATCAACATCAGCTTTCGTTTCTTGATGTAAAACGAATTTGACAAATGCCTCTCCTTTACCATTTTGGAATAGATATTTCAGACTCTGATTTGTATTACTATCTTCACAGGTGAATTTATCGAAGTTTGGCGAAGGATTACCATCTTCATCTGTTAAATTTAAGAATAGTTCAAAAGTTTTTCCATTGTTTTGAAACGATGATGTGCTATCCGTTGCCTCTAAGGTTATCGAAATCTCAAAATCTTCTTCACTGGCTGTTAATGAACATTGGGCATTTTTAACTTTTAAGTATTTACCAGCATAACCTCCTACTTGTATAGAATCAGGGGAGATAAAAATAGTTTCAAGCCCGTCGCCTTTTGCTTGCACGTCATTATAGACCTGTTTCTCTTTGCTTTTACTTCCGCAACCATTGAGCAAAATTTGAAATCCTAATAAAAAATAATAAAGCTGTTTCATCTCTCAAATACTGTTTAATATTTTGATGGATTATTTTTGATGGCGAAAGTTATGTAAAAAAAAATATGCAACAAAATAAATGATAATATTTTTTTTATTGCATTACATGATTTTATTTTTAATATTGAAAATAATGCGTATATTTGTACACTTTAAAAGTAACGTATTTTAAGCATAATTATATCTTATAAATAGCTATTATATATAAAAAATGACAGAACAAGCAAGGACATTGGTGCAATACCTCAAACAAGTAAAACAGGCTAAGGGGTTTACTCTTAACAAGTTTGCAGATTATTTGGAGATAAATCCTTCGATTTTATCAAGGCTTTTAAGTGGTGTTTCAGAACCTTCAGAAGCAACTCTTTCAAAAATAGCTCAAAAATTAGGGCATGATAATACTGAAAATCTCCAAAAAAGAGTCGAGGTACAAAGTACAGTTGGCTTCGGAGTGAATCAAATAAAATTAGGTATTCCGTATAGTATCATGTCTCTCGGAGTATTAAGTTTAATAAAAAGGGAGCGTTTACCCAACGAAGTTGCTGTTACTTTTTGTGAACCCGAAGAAGAGAAGCCTTTTTTTGTTAAACAAATAGACGATTTAACTACTTTTGAAAATAATCCTGAATCATATCCTATTCGTTATCATGCAGGAAACTTGATAAAAATGTTTGAAAACGGATTAATTGATTGTATGATTATTCCGCAGCTTCTGCAAAAGAATATTGCAAATAATAATATAATTGAAGTTGCACAGATTTTAGAAGGTTGGAATGTGTGTCTATATGTGATTGAGAAGAAAAAAAGTAAAGAAAAAAATATTGATGGGAATAGTTTGAAAGATTTATTAGAATGCCTACGTGGACAGAATACTCAAATAGCCTATTTTCAAAATACTATTGTAGAACCACAATTAAATACTTTTTTGAACTTGCCTGACCTACAAAAAAATCTTATTCATCTATCTGATAACTTAAAAAATATTAGCTCATTAGATAGAGATTTCTTTGAGCAAATAAGGCAGAAATTAGTAAAAGATAAAAACTTTTCATGTGCATTAGTAGGCTATGAACCTTTGACGAATAATATTTTTAATCAATATTTTGGAAATTCTGACGATAACTTAACATATAAACGTTTTAATCTTTCAAAAATCATTGATGAGAAAATTACATTTAGCTTATTTGCTAACAAGTCTATATTAGATAATACATCTAAATTGAAGATTATACAAGAATTTTTAAATAAGTTATCAACTGAGCGTTTTCAAACAGAAGGAATAGACGTTTCTAATAATCAGATAGCCCGTTTATTTTTTTCTGAATCAACAACTGCACCTCTTGAAGAGACTAAATTGAATAGGTTAAATAGGGCTTTGAAAGAGTTATACTTTTTTTTAACTTACAGATATTCTCCATCATTTGTGGATGTTATTCTTGAAAAATTAAAATAAAAGTTCACTTTCCTAATGAACAAACAACCAATCTCCCAAACACCTAATTCCTCTCACAATTATTCTGTACTTCAAAACGATAGACGATTTGAAGAGTTACTTCACACTATATTTTCTCTGGAAATTGAGTATGGTAAATACAAAGGCATTTTTGATAGAGCTGACCTAAAACCTGTTGGTGCTGATAAAGGCATTGATGTAGATTTATATAAAAACGGGTTGAAAACGGGTGGTATTCAATGTAAATGGGTTAATGCTACACTCAGTAAGGCTATTGTTTCAAAAGAAGTTATCAAGTTTGTTCTACATTACTTGCTTGATAATAAGGATTTTAGAAGATGTTTAAAATTTAGTTTTTAATTAAAAAGGGAATCGGTTTGTTATCTTATAAACGACGAAATTTATTAGATATGCAAACTTGTTACGA
>JALONS010000312.1 GCA_025454855.1 Arcicella sp. | reverse complement strand
GTCCCGATACTTTTTTGATGATATATCCCAACATAGCGAACCCCATATTGCTGTACTCATAACTAACGCCAGCGGTGTTTGAGAAAGAAATCCCTTTTTTGAACATGGCAAGCATTTGTTCGTCTGAAATAGCTAATTGACGGTCGCCCCAAGGGTTATCTTCGGGAAAACCTGCGGCGTGGGTAAGGAGGTGACGAATCGTGATTTCGGGCGAATCCTTTGAATATTTTTGTCCTTTCAATATTGGAATGTATAAATGAACGGGGTCGTCTAATCTTAGTTTTCCTGCATCTCTTAGTTGCAAAATTGCCATCGCTGTAAAACTTTTAGACATCGAAGCAATTCGATAAACGGTTGAACCATTTGCTGCTGTTTGATTAGGTATTTGTGATAACCCCAAATGATTAGCATGAAGCACTTTATCATCTACCACTAAGCCGTAAACTAAACTCGGGAGATGGTGTTTGGTGGTATAATCTTTACAAATTTGGTCGATAATCGGAATCGCTGCTTGCAGTTTTTGGGTATTGGTTTGAGAAAACCCGCTCGTAAATATTAGCAGTAAACTAAAAGCTAAAATGTGTTTTTTCATGTGAGTTGATGATTTCAGCGACTATGATAAATCAGAGTCATGTGGGTATTTGTTTGAATAATTGTTATTAGTTAGCTTTCATCATTTGCTCACCCTCCTGATTAGAACTTTTTTGACCGTAATGTTCAACTTTGGTATTCACAACTCCATTTTTATCAATCGAAACTGTAAATAGATAGTCATAATCTTGGTCTTTTATTTCTGCAATGGGTCTTTTTCCTCCTATTGCCTCAATCGTTTCTAAAACGGTGTTTGAATGTCCGACAATCAATATTTTTTTACCCTTTCCACTCTCTAAAATTTTGGTTTTTAAAGTATTGAGTTGCTTGGGATCATAAATTTGGATGTCAATTTTTCGCTCATCGGCTAAAGCCTTTGCTGTTAGTTTAGTTCGTTGATAATCAGTGGAATAGATAGTGTGAATTTTGTCTTTTTTTAATTTTAAGGCTAAATCTAACGCTCGTTGTTGTCCGTTTGTGGTGAGCAATGGGTCTTTATTAGTTGGGTCAGTCGTGACTTTTTCAGCATGACGTACTAAATAAACAATGGTGTTTTTCTGTGAAAAGACTGGTTTTGCAGACCAAACCGTTAATAAAACAAAGATTAAATATTTCATATTTTATGGTTTTAGTTTGGGGATTAAATTCTACGAATTGGGGATAAAGTTTTACGAATTTTTACTCTGAATGGTTCTCAAGGCATTGGAATATTTTTTTTGATATTTTCAATGTCTAAGAAACCTTTAATGCTTCGGGAAATTATATGATATTACAACTTACTCCTCCAATTTTAGTTGATACTCCACTCGGAAGAGGTCACGCAATTTTTATTATTGATTACGGAATGCACCAAAATACTTGTTGGGTGGTAGCCAATCAAGAAACAGGCATCATTAAGCATTTTGATTGTAATGATGTAATTCTTTCCACGAATTATACTTATGGAATGAATCTATCAAAAAATAGTTTCAAACAAAGCGAATCTTCTAAAAATGAAAAGAAGATAAATGGTAATGCCATTGTCTAATGCCTCAAATGGCTACACTTTGTAAATGCTTTTCATGATTTATGAATCATTTTATTTCATCCAACATAAAACTAATCTAATTATGACAAACAAACAAAATCTGAAATCCAAGACTACTTCGGACGAGTCTTCAAAAGTAAGTCAATTACAACAATTTGTTACTGACAATGCTGAAAAAGCACTTACTACGAATCAAGGTTTAAAGATTAATGACAATCAGAATTCCTTAAAAAGTTCTGATAGGGGAGCGACGCTTTTAGAAGATTTTATTCTGAGAGAGAAAATTACCCATTTTGACCACGAAAGAATACCCGAGCGAATTGTTCATGCCCGAGGTTCTGGAGCTCACGGATATTTTCAATTGTATGAAAGTCTTGGGAAATACACTAAAGCCAAATTCTTGACCAATACCAATGTGAAAACGCCAGTATTTGTCAGGTTTTCAACCGTAGCGGGTGGGGCAGGCTCAACCGATTTAGCACGGGATGTTAGAGGCTTTGCCGTAAAGTTTTATACCGAAGAAGGTAATTATGATTTAGTGGGCAATAATATTCCCGTATTTTTCATCCAAGATGCTATGAAGTTTCCAGATTTGGTACATTCTGTGAAACCCGAACCAGATAATGCTATTCCCCAAGCGGCGTCTGCCCATGATACTTTTTGGGATTTCATTTCATTAATGCCCGAAGCTATGCACATGATTATGTGGGCAATGAGTGATAGGGCAATTCCACGTAGTTTGAGAATGATGGAGGGGTTTGGTGTTCATACTTTTAAGTTTATCAATGAAGAAGGCAAATGTCATTTTGTGAAGTTTCATTGGAAACCGCTATTGGGTGTACACGCTGTTGCTTGGGATGAAGCAACCATTATTTCAGGAAAAGACCCTGATTTTCACCGAAGAGATTTGTGGGATGCTATTGAAAGCGGAAATTTTCCTGAGTGGGAGTTGGGGGTACAAATCATTCCAGAGGAAGATGAGTTTAAGTTTGAATTTGACCTCCTCGACCCCACAAAGCTCGTCCCAGAGGAATTAGTACCTGTGAAAATTGTGGGTAAAATGACGCTCAACAAAAACCCTGATAATTTCTTTGCCGAAACAGAACAAGTGGCGTTTCACCCCGGGCATTTAGTACCAGGTATTGATTTTACCAACGACCCGCTCCTTCAAGGTAGATTATTTTCATACACCGATACGCAACTATCCAGATTAGGAACGCCTAATTTTCATGAATTACCCATAAATCGCCCTGTGGTGGGTATTCACAATAATCAACGAGATGGAATTACTCGTCACGGAATTAGTAAGGGTAAAGTAAGCTACGAACCTAATACTTTGGGTGGAGGGTGTCCGTTCCAAGCAATGATGAAGGATGGTGGTTTTACTTCGCATAACGAAAGAGTTGATGGTAGAAAAATCAGAAACCGTAGTAGTAGCTTTTTAGACCATTTCTCACAAGCTAAGTTGTTTTTTGATAGTCAGTCGAAACCAGAGCAACAGCACATTATTGATGCTATTTCATTTGAACTTGCTAAAGTGCAAACGGTATCAATCCGAGAAAGAGTTGTAGGATTACTGACATACATTAACAACGATTTGGCTAATAAAGTGGGAGAAAATTTAGGAATAACGCCTCAAAAACCTACAGGACAATTGAATATGAGCTATCCCGCCGATGCGAATCCATCTGACTATGAAAGTAAGATAATGCAAATGTCATTGAAAAAGGCTGACTCTTTGTCGATGAGCAAAACTGTAAAAGACAACATAAAGACTCGTCAGATAGCATTCATTATTGCCAATGGAGTTGATGCCAAAGCTACTAAAATTTTAAAAAATTCTTTGGAGAAAGAGGGGGCGGTTGTTCATTTTATCGCTCCAACTTTAGCAGCGGTTAATTCAGATGATAAGACAACATTTACTCCTAACCATACCTTGAAGAGTACCAGCAGTGTATGTTTTGATGCCGTCTATTTAGGTGGAGGGAAAGATTCTTCGGCTATATTAGCGAAATGCCCTGAAGCAATCCAATTTATTAATCAAGCCTACAAGCATTGCAAAACAATTGGATTTGGAGCAGATACCGAAGCAGTATTTGATAAAACGAACGTTAAAAATACGAAGGATAAAGACCCAGCGGTAATTATTGGAGGAAGTGATGATTTTGTCAAGAAGTTTATAGAATCAGTGGCGAATCATCGAGTGTGGGAATTAGAAGACCAACGGAATAATCCATCTTGAGGTAGTATAACTTGATAATTTTTAAAGGCTTAGAAATGTATGAAATATTTACATCTCTAAGCCTTTTGCCATTAATGCCAAGAGATATGTTGATGATTTACTATTATCAAAATGGATAACCAATACCAAAGTTTAATACCAAAGGATTAGAGAATCCCCCTTCTCTGGCATTACCTCTAAAATTAGATTTATCTCTGAATAAAACCCAACGATTGCCTTCGTCTTGTGATGGGTCAATGACCTTTAACGCCCAGTCCAATCGGAGTACAAAAAAGGATAAATCGGCTCTGATTCCGAAACCTGTACCTACGGCAATTTCTTTGTAAAAACGATTGAACTGAAACTCACTTCCTGTTACACCCTCAGTGTTTTGTCCATCAAATCGCCAAACATTACCTGCATCCACGAAGAATGCCCCGTTAATATAATAATCCCCCAAGAATCTAAAAATCTTGAACCGATATTCAGCACTGGCTTCCAAAAGGATACTTCCTGGTTTATCCAAACGAATGGTTGTAGTGTCCGAACCAGGTCCTAAAGTTCTGGGTCGCCAAGCACGAATACTACTGGGACCGCCCACAAAGAAGTTCTTTTCGTAGGGGAGGTTTCTGCCTTGTCCGTAAGAATATGCCAATCCTGTATTAATTCGGTAAGCAAAACTGGATTTATTGCGATTACCAATCAGGATATATTTCCTGTAATCAGCATTTACTCTCAAAAACTTGAAGAATTGGAGGGTATCACCAAAGATTTGTGACAAAAATCCAATTCTATTATTCGGAAATAAATTGAGGGTTGTACCCCCTGATTCTAACGATAATCGTAAATAATTCCCTTTTTTGATTTGTCCATAAGGGTCATCGGTATAGGTGTAAGTGGCATTAATGGTTGAAACAAATGATTGATTAAAACTTTGTCCTAAATTATTACCTTGTAGCCTAAGCGTTTCTAAATAGTCCGTAAATTCAGGCGTTTGGTTGCTGGTAAAAAGTAAGTTTAAATCAACCAATGAAATTTGCCAAAATTTGTTTGGCGTAGGTCGCCAAAGGGAATAATCAACGAGGTATTTAAGCCTAATTCTAAATTTCTGCTCACTGTATCCGTATTGAAAAATCCCGTTTGGGCTTCAAAACCGAATCTTAAATTCGTTTCTAACGAACTGGCACTACCCTGAATATTTCTAACCTTAAATGCGGTTGTAAAAAATGGGCCAAAAACTAACTTAAATACACTGCCTCCCGTTTCGGCGGTAAACTGATATTTATCTAAGGGACGTGCATAAATGGTAGCATCTAAAAGTCCACGAGTGGTATCAAAATTAATTCTGGTAAACTGAAATTGGTCTAAGCCATAGAGGTTTTTCTCAGTTTGTAAACGATTTTGTAGTTGATATAGTTGGTTTGGGCGTATGCTAATTTTTGAATCTAAGAGTCGAGTAGAAAAACGCTTGTTTACAAAAATATATTGAATATCCTTGTTGTAAATGGTATCAACCTTTGGATTTGTAATGCTGGGCGACGAGCCATCCGCAATAAATGTTACCTTATTGATAGAATACGCTTTTCGATAATTGGGATTGGCAGGCGGTTTGAGTGGATTAGGAATGTACGTTATTGCTTGAATGCCTTTGGTGAAAGCAGTGTCTAAGTCATTGATTCTGATAGAAATATTGTCTTTTGAGAAATTGTAATAGCCATTATTTTTCAAAAGTTGTTCAATTCTTGCTTTTTCATCGTTATAATTTTCAAGCTCTAAACGTTCACCCACTTTCAATTTAGAGGCAGCCTGATTAGCCCTCAAAATCTCTCGGATGGTTCGGTCTTGTACTACCAACGAATCTACCTGTTTAAATGGATAAAAAGTGCCTTCGTCCACGATATAGGTAATATCAATACCCCTGCGATTGAAAAAAGTAGAGTCTTTTCTGTAAGTAACCGTATAATTAAAGAAACCATGATTTTGGAGATATGTCTTCACTTTCTCTACATTTTTGACTGCATCAGCCTCGTAAAAATAAGAGGGTTGTTCCCCAAAAGTACGCATAGCCCAAGTTCCTTCATTAATCTTGCGAGTTAGTTTTTGCGTTTTTTTCTCCTTCTTTTTCGCCAATTTCAAATAAGTTTCCGAATTATTATCTAAGCCTTTGACGGCTTGGTCAAACTCTTCATTTAACTTTGTAAGCTGCTGTTGCCAATCAACTTTCTTCTCGGCGTAACTTTTATAGGTGAAAGGGGGAATTTTTGCCGAAAATAATTGGTAAAAGTATAAGGCAGGTGTAATAGGAGTTAGGGGTAATTTTTTGTTTGGCTTTTGGGGTAAAAGAGCTTCTAAACGCTCTTTGGGCAGTGTTTTATTACCTTTGAAAGTCTGTGATGATAGAAGAGGGTCAGTAAGAACTCCTTTGGGAGAACACCCCGAAAGATAAAGTGTTAGTGTAAGGGTTGAAATATAAAAAAATATTTTTTTCAAAATTAGGACTTAAATTTATTACCTCTCTACAAATCATTTCAAGCCCATTTGGGCTGAAAAAGCAGTGAAATAAATTGATTGTTATGATAACCAAAAATCAAATTAAATACATTAATTCTCTACAACAAAAGAAATTTCGTTCGGAATATCAATCTTTTATTGTAGAAGGAGCAAAAAGCGTTCTGGAATTACTCAAATCTTCGTTTGAAGTTGAACTTTTATTCGTTACGGATTCTTTTTTCGATGAATTTCAGCATGAATTTCAACATTTACCGCTAAAAATTGAAATTGTTGAACCTTCTGATTTAGAAAAAGCGGGTACCTTTAGCAGTAACAATGCGGCACTCGCCGTAGCCAAAACGAAATTGAATCAACCATTATTGATTGATGACCATGAATTTGCGTTGATTTTAGATGATATTCGTGACCCCGGAAATTTGGGAACTATCATCAGATTAGCCGATTGGTACGGAATCAAAAAGATTATTTGCTCCCCCACAACGGTTGATTTGTACAATCCTAAAGTAATCAGTGCCACGATGGGGTCGTTTACCAGAGTTGATATGTATTACACTGATATTGAGGTGTTTATTGGTCAGCAAAATGCCAATTTCTACGGAACTTTACTTGATGGGGATAATATCCATCAGACAAAGTTTTCATCCTCTGGCTATATTGTAATTGGAAACGAAGCCAATGGGATTTCGCCAAGTGTTGAAAAACTCATCACCCATAAAATTACCATTCCTCGTTTTGGAGGAGCAGAATCACTGAATGCTGGTATTGCCACTGCTATTGTTTTGGATAATTTGAGGAGGTAGTAACAGTTATTTTTCTGCCCCCAAATATTTATCAATCCAATAATGAGCCAAGTAAATGATGGGAGTTAGTAAAATAGCGGTGAAAAATTTGTATAAATAACTATTGAGAGAGGTAGAAATCCATTGTTCCATTGTCCAATTGCCAAAAACTACAAAGGCAATACCGATGACCACAAAGCTATCAATCAATTGTGATACCAACGTAGAACCCGTGGCACGAAGCCAAATTTTACCGCCATCGGTTTTTTTGCGTATGTAGTGAAATACGGAAGCGTCTAATAGTTGGCTCAATAAAAAAGCCGTTAATGAACCCAAAATAATTCCTAAGCCTTGTCTAAAGATTTTGCTAAAACCTTCATTGATATTAAAATTATCCGCTCCACGGTTTACCTCCAACCAAAAATCAGCAGGAACTAATAAGGTAGCACCGTAAATAATCACAAAGCAATAGGCTATAAACCCAGCCGTCAGGAATGATACTCGCTGAACTCCTTTTTTGCCAAAATATTCATTGATAATATCGGAAGTAATAAAGACAAAGGGCCAGTTCAACGCTCCTGCCGTTTGGTTTAAATCCCAAGTACCCAAAAAGGTATTAAGATGAAGCGGTGAAAACCCAAAGGTTTTTTCTACGGAGAAGATTTTTACACCAATAATCTCTGCAACAATAGCATTGGAGAGAAAAATTCCGAAAAGAAAAATAAAGAGTTTGGTTCTTTTAGAGTTGAATAACGTAGCGTCAATGTTCATTACAGTCTTGATAAGCAATTAATGAGTTCGGCAATTATAATGGATTAATCAGGAATTGGGATTTAATGGTGGGATATTTTTTAGTTTTTTCAGACTTTACATATCTTTATTTTAGAAAATTATGATAAAAAACCAACCCTAACTAATAAAAAAGAGGTAATTGTTCAGTACAAATACCTCTCTTGAAAGACTAACACAAAACAACAAAATTTGTTCAATTCATCATCATTTTCGATGGTTTTCAAAGTGAGTACCAATTTTGTTCATGGCAATCTCTAATTGCTCCAGATGGGGCAAGAATACAATTCTAAAATGGTCTGGCTCTTTAAAATTAAAACCTCTACCACCCACTACTAAAATGCGTTGGTCTTCCAATAAACTCAGCACAAAATCCCCGTCATTTTTAAAGTCAAATTGTTTTAAATCAATTTTAGGGAAAAGATACATCGCCCCCTTCGGACGTACACACGTAATCCCCGGAATCGCAATCAGTTTTTCGTGAGCCAATTGCATTTGTTTGTACAATCTGCCCGTTGGAATCACCAAATCATTAATGGATTGGTAGCCACCCAAAGCCGTTTGAATACCGTATTGTGTAATCACATTTGAACACAAACGCATAGATGCCATAAAGGAAAGTCCCTCAATGTAAGACTTAGCTTTGTGTTTTGCACCCGTCAAAATCATCCAACCTCCTCTGAATCCCGCCGCTCGATAATTCTTTGACATTCCGCCCATGGTGATAATCAGCGTTTCTTCCGACATCCCTGCCGTGGTATGATGCGTTGCTCCGTCGTATAAAATTTTATCGTAAATTTCATCCGCAAAAACAATGAGCTTGTGTTTTTCTGCCAAACGAACAATGCCTTGTACTATCTCTTTTTCATACACCGCCCCCGTAGGATTATTCGGGTTAATTAGCACAATACCACGGGTTTTTTTAGTAATTTTTGACTCAATATCTTGTAAATCAGGATTCCAATCAGAAGCCTCATCACAGACATAATGCACGGGTGTACCCCCAGCCAAACCCACAGACGTCGTCCAAAGCGGATAGTCGGGAGAAGGAATCAAAATTTCATCGTTTGGATTCAACAATGCCGTCATGGTTAAAGAAATTAACTCACTTACACCGTTCCCGATAAATACATCCTCAATTTCCGTATTTTTCACCCCTCTACTCTGATAATACTGCATAACGGCTTTACGGGCGGCAAACAAACCACGGGAATCGGCATACCCTTGGGCATTCCGAATATTCATGATAATATCGTGAATAATTTCATCGGGCGTTTCAAACCCAAAAGTAGCAGGATTGCCAATATTCAAAGAGGTAATTTTGTAGCCTTCACGCTGTAATTGCAGAGCTTTTTCATAAACAGGTCCACGAATATCGTAACGAAGAGAATCTAAACGAGAGCTTTTTAATATTTCCATACTCAACATTATTGTTAAAAGAAATGCAAAGGTGAGGAAAATTCGGTAGAATTTGATGGAAAATAAGGGGAAATTGGATTTTAAACTATTAAGCTATTAATGTAACTAATTGAAAGAAGGAGGTTTGCTGTAGTAATGAGTATTGCTTATTATGTTATTTCCTTGGCTGGAAAAACCTTTTCCAATCCTTGGCTCG
>JALONS010000050.1 GCA_025454855.1 Arcicella sp. | reverse complement strand
TTCGCCATTCATCAATACGCTCCGAAAGTATTTTACCGTAAACTCGTTCCAAGTGGCAGAACCCACAGGACCGTGCATCGTTACCAAACCCGTTTGGGCATGAATGCCCAATAATAAAGCGGTAATATCCGAGTAACCGACGATTACTTTGGGGTTTTTGCGGATGGTTTCATAGTCTAACAAAGGTAAAAGTCTCGCACAACCCCAACCTCCGTGTACGCACACAATCCCCTGTACAGACGAATCAGCAAACATTTCGTTAATGTCAGCCGCACGGTCGGCATCTTTACCAGCCAAATACCCGTAGCGTTCCCACATCCGTTTTCCGTATTTTATTTTGAACCCTAATGCTTGTAAAGATTCGACCGTAATTTTGACTTCCTCTTTACTGAATGCAGCACCCGCAGGACAAACCAAACCGATGGTATCACCCATTTTGAGACGTGTAGGTTTGATGATGGGATTAGCTTTTGCGATACCTACTGAGGTAATCAAAGGAACACTTGCCAGACTTTGAATGAAATTTCTACGTTGCATTTTTAACTTGTTGAATGAAATGAGTTTAAAGATATTGAAAATTGTACTATCAAGATAGTTTTGGAGGCTATTTCAAAAAAGAAAGATTACTTTCACAAAAATGTTACTCCGTGAGTTCTTATCAAAAAGCCTCCGAACACTTAATGTATTCGGAGGCTTTTTGGTTAGAAATCTTTAAGACAATCGTTTGGCTTATGGTGAGCGATGGAGATTCAAGCGAGGACGCTTGAACCAGTGGGGGTAAGCATTCTTTTAATCTTTAATTACCATGGTCTCCCAACCATCATATTCTCCGTTGCATCTTTTTGAAATCTCTCTAAGCACAGTTGTTATTTGACTAATTGAATTCAAATCTACATTCTGTTCTTTCCAAAAAAGCACAGAATAAGGATAAGCACTATCACTATTTTTATCAATTTTCTCAATCCGATAACCTACTTTTTGAATGTTATCCTTAAACTGTTCTGCATCTTTCTTAGATTTGAAATATGAAAAATGGTCAACTTTTCTTGCTTTAGTTAATTTATCTCCGCTTTCAATAAGGCTAAAAACAACTTTTGAGTCTGCCATATAATTGAGTGTTTCTTCATTTGGATAAAGAAATTCTTTATATGCTTTCCAATCAGAATCATTTCTAATATTGATATAAGTTTTCAATTTATCATATTTTGATTTGTAAAAACTCTTTAGAATCTCTCTCGCACCAACTGTATCTTGCAAGTAGAAATATTCAAGTCTTTCATTATTGTATGTAAATGAGCCTACATAAACCTCTTTGAGACTTATTGCTATTGTTTGCTGTAACTCATCTCCTACTTTTTGAATAGCTGACAACGTTTCTTTATCAGGAAGTCCATCAGGACTTTTGCTTTCGTAGGTTATTCCTGTTATCAGAATAAACTTATATTCTTTGAGTGGTGCTAAATTAATTAAATCCATCCGCACTACTATTGAACCTGGTTTATTCTCAAAAGTTGCCATGTAGTTATCCCATATCTCATTTGTAGTTTGAGCAGATAGTTTTTGAGAAATTAAGATAAAAAAGAATATCCAACAAATTGATTTCATTTATAATAGTGTTTGTTTTGCTAAGCAATATAGGAACTATTCCTAACTCTCACAAACCTATTTTCCCAACTCAGAAGACACAACCTATCAAATTGTTCCCTAACTTAGAGCAACTAAAAAGTGATAGGTAAAATACTGAAAACTAAATCCCAATCCTTAAAACTTTTGTTAAAATGCAATTAATCCTTCATCAATTCAAACTCAAACTTCGTCATACTTTTACCATTACGCATGAGTCTCGTGATGTGCAACCTACCCTTATTGTCGAACTCCGTGATGGTGATTTTAGGGGTTTTGGGGAGGCTACCGAAACGCCTTATTATGGCGTAACGATGGCAAAAATGATTGGGCAATTAGAGGCAATTCGTCCACTGATTGAAAATTATGACCTCCAAAGTCCAGAGCAATTTTGGGCGGATATGTACCCGCACCTCAAAGACGACCATCCTTTTGCTTTATGTGCTTTAGACATCGCCGCCAATGACCTTTGGGCAAAGAAACAAGAACAACCCTTGTACAAATTGTGGGGTTTAGATGCTTCTAAAAATCCTATTACCGATTATACCATCGGTATTGACACCATTGAGAAAATGGTCGAAAAAATGCAAGAAGTGCCTTTCCCATTGTACAAAATCAAATTAGGAACAAAAGACGATATTAAAATTGTACAAGAGTTACGTAAACATACCGATGCCGTTTTTAGAGTAGATGCCAACACGGCTTGGGGCGTGGAAGAAACGCTACAAAACGCCATTGCTCTGAAAGAATTGGGTGTAGAGTTTATCGAACAACCCATGAAAGCCGATAATTGGGAAGGTATGAAACGAGTTTTTGCGGAGTCGGTTTTGCCCATCATGGCAGACGAAAGTTGTATCGTAGAGGAAGACGTGGCTCGTTGTTACGGTTTTTTCCATATTATCAACATCAAACTAATGAAATGCGGAGGACTCACGCCTGCTCGCAGAATGATTGCCCACGCTCGTAAATTGGGTTTGAAAGTGATGGTGGGCTGCATGACCGAATCCAACGTGGGTTGTTCGGCTATTGCTCAATTATTACCACTTTTAGACTACGTGGATATGGATGGAATCCTCTTGGTGGACGACCAAGTTTCCACGGGAATTACCATTGATTACGGTAAAGTAATTTATGCCAACGAAAACGGAACGGGAGCGGGTTTGAGGTAATGGTGAATTAGTGATTTGTGATTGAGTGATTTTAGGTATTTTTTAAAATCAAATAATCTTTAAATTTTGTCAATCATCGTTCAGACAAAAATGTAATTCATTACGTAGTGGCGTATTGCATACGCCAATGCTTTGACAATTTTGACGTATGCTATACGTCACTACCTGATATTAAATATTCAGACTTTCATCAATGACGCATTTACTCATAACCACATTCCTTTTTATTGCTTTTCAAACCATTAATCCAACAGGGAAAACGGTTGGAACTCGTTTTGATTTACCTTCTAATTATCAACGGGTAACTGTTCCCAAAAGCTCATTTGGGGCATATTTACGAGATTTCCCTTTGAAAGAAGATAAAACGAAAGTCTATTTTTATAATGGTCAAGAGAAAACAAATGCTCAACAAGTGGCGGTTTTAGACATCGACCGAGGTACGCAAGACCTCCAACAATGTGCCGATGCCGTGATGCGTTTGCGAAGCGAATATTTGTATGCTCAAAAGCAGTTTTCAGCTATTTCTTTCAAAACCTTTGGGGGGATTGCCATGACTTACGACAAATATAAAAACGGTTATCGAATCACAAATCAAGGATTTGTAAAGGTGAAATCGGTGGATAATTCTAAGGCAGGTTTTAGGAAATATCAAGACATAGTTTTTAGTTACGCCAATACTTATACGCTTGAGCGAGCAATGGAAAAGGTGAAAAATCTGTCTGATTTACAAATTGGTGATGTTTTTATCGTTTCAAATCCAAAGTCTTACGGACACGCTATGATTGTGATGGATGTAGCAGAAAATACCAAAACAAAAGATAAAATTTTTCTTTTGGCTCAAAGCTATATGCCTGCCCAAGATATTCATATCGTGAAAAATCCCAAAGGCGGAGCGTGGTACAGTTTGAAAGATTTAGACACCCAACTTTACACCCCAGAATGGACTTTTCCATTGACTTCGTTGCATAGATTTTAGCAATAAGCTTTAAGCTCTAAGCAGCAGGCAATTTGCACAACGATTTTTGCTATCAAAAAAGCGTACTGCATAAAGCCTAATGCTTATCGCAATTTTAATATGAACTACATAACTCAACATCTTCCAAGCAGAACATTAACTACAAACAACCAAGAATACCTTTGGTTTAGTGGTACTTCGTACTTGGGAATGCCTCATCATCAAGGATTTAGAGAGAACTTCATCAAGGCATTTGCTCAATATGGTACTTCGTGGGGAAGTTCTCGCAATAATACTATTCGTTTAGAAATCTATGAAAAAGCAGAAATAGAACTGGCAAAATTTGCCGAAATGCCAGCCGCTTTAACCGTATCTTCGGGAATGTTGGCGGGGCAATTGGTTTGTAGTTTTTTACAAAAACCAGACACTCAATTTTTTTATGCCCCCAAAACTCACCCCGCTCTTTGGAATGAAGCTAATTTGAAATTAGAAGATTGGGAAAAAGGATTGACTTATGCCGACTGGTCAGTACAAATTGCCAAAAAGGTAAAAGAAGCGAAAGCTCAGAATATTGTCATTTGTACCGATGCCGTAGGCTCTCCTTATGTAGAATATTTTGATTTTCAGTGGATTAAAGATTTGCCCAAGGAGAAAGATATTACGATAGTCATTGATGCCTCGCATAGTTTTGGGGTAAATCACTCAATCATTCAATCATCGAATTGTAGAACCGTCAATCACTCAATAATTATCACCTCCTCCCTCAATAAAGCGATGGGAATGACGGGCGGTGTGATTTTTTCAGATTCAGAAACGATGGCGGAAATTCGTAAATCACCGATGTTTTCGGGTGCATCGCCCATGATGCCTGCTTTATTAGAAACTTTTGTCAATTCGATTGATTATTTTCGTGAACAACAGCAAAAATTGATGAAAAATATCGCTTATTTTAACAGTTTATTACCCAATGATACCTTTTTAGATTCTATCGAAAACTATCCTGCGTACTGCACACATCAGTCGGGAGTACACGAATTTTTGAAAGAAAATGGCATTATGACGGCGTGTTTCCCATACCCAACGGCAAATGATTTGCCTGTTACTCGGCTGGTTGTTAGCGCTTTACATGGGCGACAAGATTTAGAAAAAGTAGCACTACTTGTACCACAGGCTTCAGCCTGTAAATAGTACTCTTATCCAACTACAGGCTAAAGCCTGTGGTACACAAATACCATGAAAAAAATATCTTTTATCTTATTCATCCTGATGATTACGAATATCTCAGAAGCCCAAAAAATCAGTACCGATTTATTGCCTAAACTGATGGCAAGCAAACCCGAACAATTCAAGGAATTATTGGATAATCCCGAAAAATATCGTTTACAAATTCTTTATACTCAGATAGATAGAGATAAGAAAAACCGTCCGAAATTCACTACTCACGGGTATCGGATTAGTAACACAGAATATTTTTACCCAGCCAGCACCGTAAAATTCCCTGCGAGTGCCTTGGCTTTGGAAAAAATCAATAATCTGAATATCAAAGGATTAACTAAAGATTCCCCCATGCTCACGGGGGCTGAATACGAACGCCATACACCCATGCTGAAAGATTCTACGGCTGAAAACGGCTTACCGTCGGTGTCTCATTACATTAAAAAAATCTTGATGGTTTCGGACAATGATGCCTTTAATCGGCTGTACGAATTCATGGGACAAGAGGGATTTAATGATGCTTTACGACAAAAAGGCTATACCGATACCCGTATTTTTCACCGTTTGCAAGTGGGTATGAACAAAGAACAAAACCGCCGTACCAACCCTATCAAGTTCATGAATGGCAAAGATATAGTGTATGAACAACCCATGATTACTTCACAAAAAGATTATGACTCGCCCACACCCATTGGGATTGGCAAAGGTTACATGAAGGGCGACTCATTGGTGCATGAACCATTTAGCTTTACTAATCGAAATTTCTTTCCCTTAACTGAACAGCAGTCTATCCTAAAATCAATTCTTTTTCCCGAAGCCGTAGAAGCTAAAAAACGTTTTAACCTAACGGCTGAAGACTATCGATTCATGTACAAGTATATGTCACAAATGCCTACTGAGAGCATCTATCCTCAGTATGATCCTGTGGAGTTTTATCCAACTTATTGTAAATTTTTAATGTACGGAAGTGGTAAAAACGATGTGGTAAACCCCAATATCAGAATTTTCAATAAAGTGGGCGATGCTTACGGCTTTTTGTTAGATAATGCTTACATCGTGGATTTTGAAAAAGGGATTGAATTTATGCTCACCACGGTTTTGTTGTGTAACAACGATGGTATTTTCAATGATGATAAATACGACTACGACACCGTAGGTTTTCCGTTCATGAAAAATTTAGGGCAGCTCATCTACCAGCACGAACTCACTCGCCCACGCAAGCACAAGCCTGATTTAAGCAAATTTAAAATGAGTTATGATAAGTGATTAAACCTTCTTTGAATATTATTTGCCAAAAAACATAAAGTGGTAAAGACTTATTATTAAACTTAGTATTACGTTTGGAGCAACCTTCTTTACAAAAAACTAAAAGGGTAGCAATATTAATCAAGTGGTAGAAATTAATTGATGCTACCAATATTATCGTCATATCGTAGTGGCGTATAGCATACGCCAAAATGGATAGAATAGTGGCGTACGCTATACGCCACTACACAATATCAAATAATTAATTGTAATACAAACTCATTTTAAAAAACAAATATCATGGGAAAGAAAATAGCTCAATTAACGCCTGAACTCAAAGAGTTTATTTCAGCTCAAAAAATCTTCTTTGTTGGCACTGCTATGCGTGAAGGTATTGTCAATATTTCTCCTAAGGGCATGGATAGTTTTAGAGTTTTGGGCGACAATAGAGTAATGTGGCTCAATGTAACGGGCAGTGGTAATGAAACAGCTACTCATTTACAAGAAACTGACCGCATTACCGTCATGTTTTGTGCTTTCGAGGGTAAACCCTTGATATTGAGACTATACGGCAAAGGTAAAGTCTATCATCCGTTTGATACTGCGTGGAATGAATACATCCATTTGTTTCCCGAAATTGCGGGGGCGAGACAGTTAATTGATATTGAGGTCGAAATTGTACAGACCTCATGCGGCATGGCAGTTCCATTTATGGATTACAAGCAAGAAAGGGAAGAACTCAAAAATTGGGCAATTAAAAAAGGCGAAGAGGGCATTAAAGAATATTGGCAACAAAAAAATACAGTTAGTTTCGATGGGCATGAAACGGGTATTTTTGGCTAAAAAATTGGCTGTTATCTGTATTCTAACCGTACAAATTAGCACAATCATCAATACATAATAAACTAAACATATTAAGGATATACTGAAGTTTCTGAAGATGTATAACTCCCCAGCAGTTAGAATTGTTATTTAAAACAATAAAATTTAATCATACCAAACTCTTGAAATTACTTAATCGCAGGACTGAATTTCTTAGCTTATTTCAATAATTTATCTCTTATCAGAAATACCTTTCAATCTCCAATTTGAAAGGTATTTTTGTTTTTAAGCTCATGCTTCTTGGCATATTATTTGAGTGGTAAGTAATGACTTCCTTACGTCAAAATCCACTACCCATGAAAAAATTTATACTTGCTTGTTTTTTAGCGGTGTCTTTTGCCCTTTTGGGTGCTGGACCCACCACCCCCCGTAAAAATAATGCTCCTAAAAGAGTAAAAGCGGATTCTTCTATTACGCAAATTATCGAAAGTTTCGCCCTCAGATTTGCTCCTGATAAACGAACGGCTATTTTTCAAATTGATGCTTTCCGCCAAAATAATCACGTGATTCTTACGGGTAGAACCAATCTGTTCGGAGCAAAAAGTTTCTTGCTCGACCGCCTCAAAAATGAAAAAGTACCCATCGTTGATGAAATCAAAACATTACCAGAACCCGAATTAGAAGATAAAGTATATGGTTTAGTAGAGGTATCAGTTTGTAATATTCGATATTCGCCACGCCACGCAGGCGAGTTGGCATCACAAGCCCTCATGGGTACGCCCGTAAGGATTTTAGAAAAGGAAGATAATGGATGGTTACTAATTCAAACACCCGACCAATACATTTCTTGGGTGGACAGAGGGGCTATCACGATGATGAATAAAGATTTGATGGAACGCTGGAAGGTAGTTCCTAAAGTTATATATACCCGTGCCTATGGTTCAGCTTATTCAGAACCGAGCGAGGAGGCTCCCACTGTTTCTGATTTGGTAGCGGGCTGTATGATGGAATTAGTGGCAGAAAAAGGAGATTTCTACCAAGTGGTTTTTCCTGACCAGCGACAAGGCTTTGTACCTAAACGAGAAGCCAATATTTATAATCAGTGGTTAGCAGGTATTGCTGTTACCGAAGAAAACTTAACAAAAACTGCCAAACGCATGATGGGCGTGCCTTACTTATGGGGTGGTACATCGTTCAAAGGGGTAGATTGTAGCGGTTTTACCAAAATGGCTTATTTTTTAAACGGCATTGTATTACCCCGTGATGCTTCGCAACAAGTAATGATTGGTGAAACTATCGACAAAACGGGTAACTGGGCGGAATTGAAAGCAGGGGATTTACTGTTTTTCGGAGAAAAAAGAGAAGATGGTTCAGAAAGAGTTGTTCATGTTGCCATGTGGCTTGGAAATGGGGAGTTTATCCACGCTTCTGATAAAGTAAGAGTAGGTAGCATGATGGCAACTGCTCCTAATTATGATGAATACAATGCCAAACGTTATTTGAGAGCTAAGAGAATCTTGAAGACAGGAATGGCGGGCGTAGGCGTTTTGAAAGAAGGAATGGTTTATTAATAGGAAGCAATAATGGTGTAAAGTTTCTCAATTGAAAATATTACACCATTATAAAGAATTTGGCAAATTGTAAAATAACATCACATAACCGCTGACGGGGTTTTCAACCGCCGTCAGGGTTAGTTTATTGACCCTGACGACGGTTAAAAAACCCGTCAGTGGTTATGTGCCAAATCGTTTATAGTTCCGAAATATTAAGCTCCAAAAATTCCTTTTACTTTACCCCAAAGCCCCGAAGCCGCTTCTTTGGCTTCTTCCACTTTCTCAGCAGCGGCTTCTTGTAAATCTTCTAATTTTTCGGCAGCTTCGGCTTTCAATTCTTCGGCTTTAGCAGCAACATCACCACCTGTTAATTCAGCAATTTTACCAGTAATGGCTTCTTTAGCATCATCAAATTTCTCAGTAGCAGCTTCCGTCAAATCACTGATTTTTTCTGAAGCAACTGCTTGCAAATCTTCCAACTTATCGGTTGCGGCACTGGCTAATTCTTCTGCTTTTGCAGATACATCCATACCCGTAACGGCTTGAATTTTTTCGGCAGCGGCATCTGCCAAACCACCCAATTTTTCGGCAGCTTTATCTTTTAAATTATCTAATTGGTTTTCTGCTTGGTCTTGTAAGTTTTCCATGACATGGGGTTTTAGTTGAATGTTGTAATGATTAAGTATCTCTGCAAATATCTAATTTTTTGAGCAAACTGCCTAATAATCAACTATATTGTATCCGTTTTTTTCCGAAAAGCATAAATTAATATCCCCACACCAAATAGTAATGCTGGAATACTCAGAATTTGTCCCATGTTGAATTGCATACTATCTTCAAAATTCACTTGGTTCTCTTTGAAGAATTCATATACAAATCTCAATGAAAAAAGGATTATTAAAAACACGCCCGTTATCAATCCATGACGGGTATTTTCCTTCTTCAAAGACCATATCCACATCAACAATAAAAATAATAAAATACAAGAAATTGATTCGTATAATTGGGCAGGATGCCGAGGTACCACAATCGGATGTTCTTGGTCATTGAAAAAACGAAATGCCCAAGGCACATCAGTAGGCTTTCCTACAATTTCTGAGTTCATCAAGTTACCAAAACGTATTAAAGCTCCACCAAAAGCCACCGTAGGTGAAATACGGTCAGTTACGTATAAATAAGAAACGTTCCTTTTTTTCGAGAAAAGATAAAATGCCGTAAACATCCCAATAAATGTTCCGTGCGAAGCCAAACCCGAATAAGGTGGCGTAATCATATCAATAAAAAACTTGGCGGGGTCGCTCAATAATAGTGGATATTCATAAAAGAAATAATGCCCCATTCTTGCCCCTATCACCGTTGAAATCATGGCATAAAGTAATAGCTCATCAGCCTGTTCCACGGGGCGACCTTCTTTTCTGAAAATATAACTAAGTATTTGATAACCAGCCAAAAATGCCCCTGCGAACATCAAGCCGTACCAACGCAAAGGGAAACCAAATATTTCAAAAATTACGGGGGAAGTATGCCAATCAATATATGCTAACATCAGAAAATGGTGGATTTGTTGGGTGAATATTTTTGTAAAAATAGTCTTTTAGTGGTTGATTACAAAGATAAATAGGCTTCTAAGCCTCCTTCTAAATTTCTGAGATGTTGAAATCCTCTTTTCTGAAGAA
Organism: Arcicella sp.; assembly: GCA_025454855.1. GTDB lineage: Bacteria > Bacteroidota > Bacteroidia > Cytophagales > Spirosomataceae > Arcicella. The sequence continues at coordinate 12,799 of JALONS010000050.1, read as the reverse complement.
TCTTTTGGGCTATTTTACTTTGTAAACCAGTGTAACAAACAATGATAATTTCTTGATTTTTAAGATGTTCTATCTGCTCTAAATGCAGAAGCAGTTCGTCCAAAGGAATTTGTATGCCACCCATATCAAACTCCTCAATCTCGTAAGGTGTACGAATATCCAGAATCGTTAGGGTTGGGAGACGGTCTTTAAATTCTTGTGGAGTTATTTCCATAAATAATATTTTATCAAAGAAAAAGCCTGAAAATCAGGCTTTTAAATCATTAATCTAATTCATTATAGGCTAAAATACCACCTAATACATTGCGGACATTAGTAAAACCTTGTCCTTCCATGAAGGCTTTGGCTCTGCCCGACCTCGCCCCTGAGCGACAATGCACTATCACTTCTTTATCTTTCCAATCGGCAAGTTCATCCATGCGGTCGGGGAGTTCTCCCAACGGAATTAATTTTGCTCCTAAATTTTGTTCTTCGTACTCGTAATCTTCCCGTACATCAAGGAAATTAAGAGCTTCTCCTTTATCTAATCTTTCTTTTAATTCTTCTACGGTTATGTCCATTTTAATTTAGCTTTTGGCTAATAGCTACGAGCTACCAGCATTTTTTAATATTAATTTTTGAAATCTTATACTTATGAATGTAAGTCCTATTTTTGAAGAAAATCAACCGCCGACAGGTTTGAATATGTACCCTGACAGCGGTCAAAGACCCTGTTAGCGGTTTTGCATTAACTAAAGTATGTAACTTCGTTTAATTTTTGGGAATGAGACAAATCTTTCACCGAAAGCCTATTCTTTTATAATTTTTCGCACAAAGGTATCCTTTTCGTTGGAAAGTCGTAAGAAATACATCCCTGTATTTAAGTGTTGTAGGTTTACTTCTTGATTATCCGTTCTGACTTGCAACAAACTTTTTCCTAAAATATCAAATACCTCCACGTCTTTTAGAGTAGCATTGTTCCACCTAAATATACCAGACGAAGGATTCGGTGAAACCACTAAATTCCGTTCTGCTATTTCTTCTTCGGTGGCTAAGGGTTTTTGTTTTATTTCTTTCCCTGCCATCACAGGACGAATCATTAAACTGCCTTTAATAGGTACAAATGTACTGGTACGTTGGGCATCCGTAACGTTTACCCATTCGTTGGAAATGTTATAAAAATGACGGTTTGAAAATTCTGGCGAATTAGCATCTAAGCCCAATACTAATGGCTCATCATCAGCCAATTGAACGTATCCCACATAAAAAGTATCAACCACCGCTACCGAGTCAATTTTATACTGAACAAATCCATTCGGAGTATTTGGATAACGAACCGTGATGGTACTATCCGAAATGGTTTTCACAATGCGGTCGGGCTTATTATTTTTGTTAGATAATAACTGTAATGTAAATCTCTTACCTGTCAGATTGGTAACAGTTGGTTGAAAATTGATATTTACCCCCGTTACCGCATCTGGTTTATTCAGAATAAATTGTACCATTGTTCGTCCAAAACCTTTTTTCAGAAAAGCGGCTTGTTCGGCTGAACCATCATCGTAGGCGTAATAGTTGTCCAAAACTAACGTGCGACTGGTGGTATCGTTCATTCTAAAAAAATCTTGGGTATCCATTTCAAACTTCATCTTTACAACGGCTCGACTGCTTTTTTCATTTTTCAGAAATTCCGCTAAGGGATTCTTCAAATTAATATTCGTTATCTGATTTGATAAGGCGGGGACGATAATATTAGCACCTTGCCCAGTTTTAGAGATAACCAACGTTTGGTTGTTTATTAGATTACGTAAAGTCAGCGTACCCGCTACCGAAATATCACTTTTCCGTAAACTAAATATGTTAGCTTTGACGGAATCTCTTTGTTCTCTCTCTGGATTGACCAGAAACTGATTTAAAGGCATAGCGTTATACTTTTTCAGTACCGAAGAAATAGGACTCTGAAAAGCATAATCTGTAAAAGAAATAGTTTTGGTTGTGCGGTCATACTCACGGGCAACAGAATTGATCGAAAATTTATCTAAATATACATAATCAATATGCCAAACATCAAACTGCCCAGAGCGTCTGCCAAAGGCTTGAAAACGGAATTTAAAATCACCATGTAAATAAATTTGTCTTCGAATCGGGATTAGTTTTTGGATAAATTTATTGGAAATAACCTTCCCTGAATCCACCCAAACGGTTTCCCATCTTCCGCCGTTGGTATAAAATTGTACTCGCAAAGAATCTTGCGTATCGGGGCGTTCGCCCAGTCCCTGTGCCATGTAATAAAAACTAAGGTACAGCGAATCAGACAAATTATTTTTGGATAAATCAATGGATAACGATGTGAGTGTATCAGTAGTACCTGTGGCAAAGCTATTGGAAAAATCGTAAGGGTTGCCGTCTGCTTTTAGTCCGTCAAAAGTGGCAACATTTAGCGTAGGATGATTCGTGGTGAAGGTATTATTGATGAAAACGCCTCCATTTTTCTCCCATTTTGTAGGGTCTTGTGTATTGAAAGAAGTAGAGAAATCATCGAAAAAAGGTAAACTCAAAGCGGCTACTTTGGCAGCAGAAGGCTTGGGGTTTTGTACTTTTGGTAAAGGGATTACTTGAAATTGTGCCAATGAATACTGACCTAAGAATATCAGGAGTAGAGAAATAAAAGCGTATTTTTTCATCGTCATAAATTATTTTCTTTGAAATGTGTACGAGTTTTGAGATACCTACTCAGTACACATTTCTAAGTATCCCTAATTAGGCTGTTCGCCCGAAACCCAAATATCCACCATCTCGCCCGAACGTATTTTGTTGCCGTCTCCACAAGCAGGATTTTGGCGAAAAACTGTTCCTGCGGGTTCAGTAGAAGTAGGGTCATAAATTACCGTACCAATCTGTAAACCAGAGCCTTTGATAATAATTTGGGCTTCGTCGTAGGCTTTGCCTTCTACACAGGGTACATCAATTTCTACATCGCCCGTACCATTGCCTACCACCAACGTAACCTTAGAGCCTTTTGCAATTAACGTACCAGCCTCTATTTTCGTGCCTTCATACTTCACTTCTAACACTTCATTTTCACGAATATCGTTTTGGTACTCCAAATTAGGCTTCAACAGACCCGAAACTAACAACTGCTGCTCGGCACTCCTTACCGACATTTCGGTTAATTTCGGCAGTTTTATCATCGGAGCAGTTTCAGTATTGATGGTCAAATATATTTTACGCCCTTGCTTAACTTTTGAATTCTCTAAAGGATACTGAGATAGTACCGTAAGAGGTTTTACACCAGGGGTAAAAGTACTATCGGTTACTTCAAAATCGAGATTCCGGTCGTCTAACAAATTCTCCGCCTCTTCCATTGAAAGCCCTTTCAAATTAGGTACAGTGATGGCTTCTCCGTGGTTGGTACTCCATGGTAAATACAGAAAGAAAAACCCAAAAAACAGTACCAATAATAGTAAAATAATGATTGCTGCGTGAGTATAAACGTCTTTTTTAGAATTAGTTGATATTTTCATTATGTTCGGATAAATAATTCATCGAATTCTGAATTCTACGCAATTTAAGAAATTAGTGGATTAATCTAAAAAATTAAATAGCATTATCATTCGCATAGACGTTACCTGCAACGTCTTGTGGTCATATAATATTTGCCTTTAATTCATAATTCAGTATTCAAAATCGATTAATTGATATTGTGTAGTAACGTATCGCATATGCCCCGATGGTCAGAATGTAGGATTTTTTTTGTTTTATTGATGGATTTAGACCTTGCGGGTAACGACTCTACGAGGAACTGCCAATTTGTCCTACAAAAACGAACTGGAATCCTTTTTGCAATCATCTTCTGCATCAAAATTTGATTATTATTCATCTAAAAAATGACAAAATGACTATGCAAGAGAAAGGTAATATCTCGATTCATACCGAGAACATTTTCCCCATCATTAAAAAATTCCTTTATTCCGACCACGAAATTTTCCTCCGTGAATTAGTTTCAAACGCCGTTGATGCCTCTCAAAAAATTAAAAGATTAGCCGCCATTGGTGAATATGCGGGCGAATTAGGCGAATTAAAAGTGAAAGTTTCGTTTGATAAAGAAGCAAAAACTATCACTATTTCTGACGCTGGATTAGGAATGACCGCCGACGAAATCAAAAAATATATCAATCAAATTGCTTTTTCAGGAGCTACCGAATTCGTAGAGAAATATAAAGATAAAGGCGACGAAAAAGCTATTATTGGTCATTTCGGTTTGGGTTTTTATTCGGCTTTCATGGTAGCCGAAAGGGTAGATATTATCTCACAATCTTACCAAGAAGGCTCGCAAGCAGTAAAATGGACTTGCGATGGTTCAACTGAATTTGAAATTACCGATGCTACTCGTGAAGGACGTGGAACGGATATTATTTTGCACGTTGCCGAAGACTCAGCAGAGTTTTTAGAGGAATTCAGATTGAAACAAATCTTGGATAAATACTGTAAATTTCTTCCTATCGAGATTGAATTCCAAGAAAAAATCATCAATAATCCAACGCCTATTTGGGCAAAATCTCCTTCAGATTTAACAGACGAAGATTATTTGAAATTTTACGAAGAACTGTACCCATTCTCTGAAAAACCACTTTTCTGGATTCACCTCAACGTAGATTATCCGTTTAATCTAACGGGGATTTTATACTTCCCGAAAGTGAAAAATGAGTTACAGCTCCAGCGTGAAAAAATTCAATTATACAGCCGTCAGGTATTTATCACCGACGAAGTAAAAGATGTTGTACCTGAATTTTTGATGCTATTGCACGGAGTTATCGACTCGCCAGATATTCCGTTGAACGTTTCTCGTAGTTTCTTGCAAGCAGACGGTAATGTGAAGAAAATTAATTCATACATTACTAAAAAAGTAGCGGATAAATTGGGTGATTTATTCAAAGCTGACCGTACTGGATTTGAAGAAAAATTTGAAAATATCGGTCTTTTCGTAAAATACGGAATGATTTCCGATGATAAATTCTATGACCGTGCCAAAGATTACTGTTTATTCCAAAACGTTGATAATAAGTTTTTTACGTTGAATGAATACGCCGAGTTTGTACAAGAAAATCAAACCGATAAAGACGGAAACGTAACTTATCTATACGCAAGTGATGTAAAGGGACAGGATGGTTTTATCCAGTCGGCAAAAAAACGAGGTTATGATGTTTTGAAATTAGATACCGTATTGGATAATCATTTCATCAATATGCTGGAAAGTAAATTAGTAAAAACCAGCATGAAGCGAGTGGATGCCGATACCATTGAAAAATTGATTGACAAAGGCATTGCGGTGGATACGATTTTGTCGGATTCAGAGAAAGAGACCGTGAAAAAGGTATTTGAAACGGCAATTAATGATACTACGAAAGTGGTAAATTTAGAAGCTATGCCTGCTGACGAACTTCCTGCGGTGATTACGCAAAACGAGTTTATGCGTAGAATGAGCGATATGTCACGCATGGGTGGCGGTGGAATGGGTATGTTTGGGGCGATGCCAAATAACTATATTGTTTCGGTAAATGCCAATCACCCAAGTATTAGCAAAATATTAAAAACAACCGACGAAGAAGAGCAGAAAAAGTTGGCTAAACAGATTTATGATTTAGCTCTTTTAGCCCAAAATATGCTCACCGGGGCAGATTTAACGGCATTTATTCAGCGTACTGCCGTAGGTTTGTAAAATGATTCTCCAGAATTGGGTTAATAAAGAGAGAGACCAAGCTGAGCTTGGTCTCTCTCTTTATTAATTTTTGAGATATTTCACAACAACTTAATAATCGCAATGGCTAAGGATGCAGTTCCTATCATAACGCCTACAATCCATCTAATCTGATTGTTAAAACCCTTCTCCATATCGGTTCGTAATCCCGCAATATCGGTTTTTAGTTCAGTTCGTAATCCTGCAATATCGGTTTTTAATTCAGTTCGTAAATCTGCTAAGTCTTTTTTAGTGGCAAAGATAGAGGTAAGTCTATCCTCGGTAATAAAAATACTTTTAGCTCTCTCTTCTGAAATTCCTTTTGAACTCTCTATATATTCAACAATGGTGGCAGCCTCATCGTCAGTAAAATGTGATTTCAATGCTTGGAAGGCTTTTATTTCTAACCCAGTCATAATTTTTAATGTTTTGTAGTTTTTTAATGTTTTGTAGTTTTCTACTGAAAGATAGTAGATTTGAAAATATAAAGCAAAATTAAGGAAAAATACATTATGTTTTTGGCTCAAAAAAATCTTCAAAATATTGATTTTCAATATTTTGCCTCCATTTGTAAAAGTGCTTATAAGGTCTTGCCATCCCCAATAATTCATCTATCAAAACCCTTTCGTATCCGAAATTGGTAAGCTCATGATTACGGTAGTGCCTTTTCCTACACTACTTTTTATATCAATTAATCCATTATTTTTTTCAATCAATTCTTTACATAACAACAGTCCAAAACCCGTTCCTTTCTCTCCCAAAGTACCTTTATTAACGTAAGGATTTAGAAAAATCTGATTCAAATTATCCTCTTTTATACCAACGCCCGTATCAGTGAGTTGAAGTAAAAGCCTATCATTTTCCGTAGAAGAATTAACTTGAATCGTACCGTTATTAGCAGTGAATTTTAGTGAATTATGCAAAAGGTTACGGAAAATGGTTTTTATCTGATATTCATCTCCTATTACTTCTATATTTTGAGTGAGATAGTTCTGAAATTTAATTTGTTTTTCGGTAAACATTTCATTCAAAAGGATAACCGTTTCATCTATGATAGTATTCAAAACAAAGACTTTTCTATCAGGTTTTATTTTTCCCATCTGCGATAATGACCATAGTAACAAGTTGTCTAACATTCCGTAAACATTATCCAGATTATATTGCAAACGTTGGGAAATCTCATTAAACTCCTCCCGACTTAGTGAACCATCTTTGAGCATTTCCATGATGCCTTTCAATGATGAGATGGGACTTCGGAGGTCGTGGGCAATTATGCCAAACAGATGGTCTTTGGTGGTATTCAACACCTTCAAAGTTTCGGCTTGGGCTTCCATTATTTTCTGTTGATTACCCAAATTTTCATTAGTTACCTTGAGCTTAATAAAATCGTAAATATACATCAACGATAAGAAAATGAGGAGTGTATAAGCCGCTACATCAATGGATAACTCAATAAAAAGAGATTCATATAGTTCGGGAAAGAGGTTAAATTTATAGATTTTGATGGCGATGAATAGGAGAAAATTAATACTTAGTCCAACCACACTCATCCAGAAATCATAATTCATCACGCAGATAGCCGCATACAAACACAGTGTGGATTCAGTTGAGTAGGTTTCTCCTTTATGAAGGATATGAAAACTGTACATCGCCTGTATGAAAATCATGGGGAAATAACCCCAAAAAGTAGCGTATGAATATTGGTTTTTTAGAACAAAAGCGTAGGATATGAGGCATAGGATAATGGTTACGATGGCAAAATAGAATTCTGTCATATCGTGAGGATACCTCAAAAAACAAATCCATATTTGAACGGCAAGATTAAACCAAAAAGGGATTATAAGGGTTAGGAGTTTCCGAGTTTCAAAATCTTGATTTTGTAACTCAGCCAGAATTGTTTTCCTGAAAAAATCTATCATTTTATACTGAGCGAAAAGTGATTTGGAAAAAAACTTATTAAAAATTAGCGTTTTACAATTAATCCAAACGCTGTTCGAAATAGCCTAAAATACCTAAATATTTTCTAAAATCTTCTCAATTTCTTCACGGTAAGATAACCCCATCGGGATTTTATTTTTTTCTAAAATGACATTTTTAGTGGAAATTCCAACAATTTTATTTTGAGGAACAAGATAGGATTTATGTACTCTGATGAAGGAATAAGGGGCTAATTTTTCTTGTAGTTCCGAAATTGATTCGCTGATGATAGTGGTTTTATCGGGGGTAAAAACTTTGGTAAAAGATGCCAGTGCTTCGATGTAGAGAATGTCATTCAAATTAAATTTTAGAAGCTCCCTTCCCGACTTCAAAAAAATATGCTGGTCTTTCAAGGTAATTAATTCTCGTAAACTTTTTTCTTGAATATTGATGCCATTAATTGCCCTACTCACTGCTTTCAAGAGCCTCTCGAAGCTAACAGGTTTCTGGATATAGTCGGTAACGCCAATTTCAAAGGCTTCCATCGAATAATTGACGTGGTTGGAAATAAGAATTACTTGGGGAGGCGTATCTAAGGAATTTAAAAACGTAATTCCAGACATCTCGGGCATTTCAATATCCATAAAAATAATATCTACTTCCCCCGCATGAATTGTCTGGATAGAATCAATGGGATTTTCAAAAACTGACAATAATCTCAGGTGTGGTAATTTGCGTAAATGACCTTCAATAATTTTGGTATCTATGGGGTTGTCTTCAATTAAAACACAATTGTATAAGCTACTCATATTTAGTTGGTTATCGTATAGTTTTTTATTATGAAGTAGTGTGCTAAAAGACGAATTTAGAATGTAAAAATATTGTTTATATGTGACAAAAGCGTATTTATTTTCATAAAATATTTTTTTTCTTCCAACTCATTCTCAATTCATTGGTCTTTTCATGTAGTTTGTGAGATAAATAACGATTTGGTTACATTAAGAAAATATACAATTTCGTAGTGTTTATATTTACAGTCATAGAATTTAGTTTAGTTCAGTGTCTGAAAATTTTACTTCGGTAATCATAATTTCGGAATACATTAAACTATTTGGTGTGTTAGTGATATACTAAGAGTGTAGATTTTTCTGCACTCTTTTTATTTGTACGCAAGTAAAATTGGTTTTGGCTATAAAACAAAAAAGCTCCGCATTACGGAGCCTTTTTGTAAAACTATTCACCTAACCTAAAAAACTAAAATGAAAATATTTTTTTAATTTGAAAATGTGTTAATTTGAAAATATCTGTCAGTCTAACAAATTTTCAAATTGACTATTTCACCGCTAAAATCCTAAACTCTGTTCTGCGGTTTTCTTGATGTTGTTTCTCTGAACATTGTACGCCATCCACACATTCGTTGGCTGGTTCACTTTCGCCATAACCATTTGATACCAAACGGCTTGCGTCAATTCCTCTTTGTGTTAAATAATTAACTACCGCTCTGGCACGATTCTCCGACAATTGCATATTATAGCTATCTCCTGAACGAGCATCCGTATGCGAACGAATTTCAATTTTCATATCAGGATATTTCTTCAAGAGGGGCAACACGGTTCTTTCTAATTCACGAGCCGCATCTGGACGGATGAAAAACTTATCTAAATCGTAATAAATGTTATTCAGTTTGAAAATATCGCCTTCACCGTACATTCCTTGTACATTTTGGTATTGCGTTGGATTCTTGCCTACTTTGCTGATTACCTCATTATTGGTAGCATATTTATCTTTCTGAGCCGTCAGTTTATGGTCGGCACCAGGTTTTACTTCAAATTCATAACCACCATCTTGCCCTGTTACTACGGTTTGAGTTGTTTTATCTTTCTGATTCTCAAGCGTTACTTGTACCCCAGGAATTGGTTTTTGACTTAATTCAGACTTAACAACTCCCTTCAATACTGATGAATTCGATTTCTCTAAGTACATCTCCAGCGTAGTTTGCTGTCCTGTGTTACTTTTGGTTGAATACGTAATAGAATTCATTTGGTAGCCTTCTTTGATAGCCTTGAATTCATATTCTGACTCCGACTGTAAACAGATAGAAGTTGAACCATCTACACCTGTTACTTTCAAATCTTGATTTTCACCATTGATTACACTTCTAATGTCCACATTTTCGAGTGGCGTTTTGGTAGCAGCATCATAAACAATCAGATTGAGTGGGCGACATTCACGGCGGAAACTGTTCGTGGATACCTCTTTTACGATTGGATGAAAAGAATCCCGAACTTCGTGTAGCATCGGTGATTAAACCAAAATCATCTTTTTCTGAATTGATAGGAGCTCCTAAATTATTGACACCTTTGTAGGCAATTCCTTCTTTCATCTCTGCAAAGAAGAGGTCTAATCCGCCGATTCCTTCGTGTCCATCAGATGAGAAATAGAGATTTCCATTTTCATCCACAAATGGGAACATTTCGTTACCTTCTGTATTAACTTCCTTACCTAAGTTTACGGGTGTTCCCCACGTGCCATTGTTGTACTCTACAATGTATAAATCTGTACCACCGTAGCCCCCAGGCATATCTGACACAAAATACATTTTGGTATTATCAGGAGCAAGAGCGGGGTGTCCGCAAGAATATTCATCTGAGTTAAATGGCAATTCCTTTACATTACTCCAAGAGTCTTTTACTAAGTCTGCGGTGTATAATTTCAAACGATTTGTACCATCTTTTGACTCTCTGGCACGACCTTTATTATAATTGTTTCTGGTAAAAACTACTTTTTGTTCGTCTTTGAAGAAAGTCATCGGACCTTCATGGTATTTAGTGTTTAGTACTCTGCTAAACTCTTCAATCTTAGTAAGTTTTGCTTCGGGTGCTGGCGTATCAGTATTACTGGCAGTCATCCCCCCAAGTGCCTGAGCCGATTGTAAACCGTTACGAATACTTAATTGAGCGGTATCAGGAACGAAGTATAAATCCAAAAATGGAGTCTGGTTCCAAGCGAAAACCCTTTTCAAAGCTCCTGTTTCATCTCTTGCCGAACAAAATACCAAACCACCTTTATAAAACATCGGGCTAAAATCTGCTTGTCGAGAATTAATCGGAAGGTACTGAACTTTGTAAGAAGAAGAATCACGGTAAAAACGACCCATATCCATCAGGGCTATGGTATAACGTTTTGCCCTTAAATCAGCTGTTTGTTTTTCACCGTAGATAGAGTAATATTTCTGAGATTCCTTGTATTTCTGATTGGATGCCAACGCTTGGGCATAATAGAGATAATTTTCTGACTCCACATCGGGATAATCACGAATGAGGTCGGCGTAGGCACGTTCTGCATTACGTGAATCCTGCATTTTCCGATAAGAATAGGCTAATTTCTTCAGCCCCTCCTGACGAGTCACAGGGTCTTTTGCATCACGCAAGAACTCTTCGTAGAGGCGGATGGCATCAACGTAACTCAGTTGTTCAAACTGGCGATTGGCAGCTTTTAATTTTGCTTGTGCGTGTGTGTGTTGGCAAGCAAACAAAATAAGGATTGCCACAACAGAGGCTATGTGGAAAATTTTGTTCATAATCGGGTTCGCTTAGGCGGAATAGTTCAAAATCTACTCAGTAAGGTTGCGAATCGAAGAACAAATAGCGTGCCAAAGATTGGGAATTGGGGTTTTGGTAGATTAGGGAATTAGGTAGATTAGGGATTGGGGCTTTCTGATAAATGTTCAGAATAAGAAAAAACGGCAACCAATTAATTGACATTTCACTTTCTGACTATTTGGGTGTATGCGATACGCCAATACGTAATTTCCAATGATGAATTGTAAAAACTAACCTGTTTACTGATAACTGCTTATCCCTAATATTCGGGATTTACACGCAATACATTTTAAATGAATTTTGTCGTGTAAAAAGAACCGAATCTTTTTATGTTTAAACAAGACAGAAAATGAAAACGATTACAAAATTATCAAGAATCTTTGCCGTATTGGCAATGTTTATTGTGTTGGATGCTTGTAAAGGACCAGCGGGAGATGTTGGACCAGCAGGACCTGCGGGACCAGCAGGACCGACGGGAGCTACGGGTGTAGCAGGACCCAAAGGAGACATTGGTAATGCGAATGTGATACAGATAACCTATGGAAGCCGAACTTATACTTCTGGTGAACAAAATTACATTCTTACCAATGTTACACCGACTCAAGCAATCGGTTCTGCCATATATTGCTACATTAAATCCTCAAATAATTTTTGGTATTCACTACCTGGTTTTACAGCTGGTGGTAGTTTTCAATATAGGCATTGGCTCAATCCAACAGGTACAACACCTATATTCGTAGTAAGCCGTATAACATCAAGTACTGCCTCTGACACTTTTTTGGAAACTAAAATTGTCATCATTCCAGCCAATGACCTACGCACTGGTCGTCAAGCTGCCGTGGATTTCTCTGATTATGAAGCCGTTAAGAATTTTTACAATCTAAAAGATTAGTTTAACCCCGTCTGAATACTAAATCTCAACCTAATAAAAAAGGGCTAAAAACGTATGTTTGTTAGCCCTTTTACTTGTTATGGAATCTTCACCGCTTGTCGAGCCAGCATTTGCCATTCTCCTTTTACCTTTTGGAAAACGTACAAAATACTTAACTTAACCGTTCCCGCTACGCCTCTATTGTTAGTTTCAGCAGATAATTTATGCCGTACAATGGCAGTTTTTCCGTGTACTTTTATGGTTTGGTCAGTTAGCTCAATCGTTTTGAAATCCGAAACACCTGTCATCAAAGATTCTATTAACATGGCTTTGGTTTCGATATTCCCGCCCGAATGCCCATAGCTCAAATCTTCATGAATAATTTTATCTAAAACCGTTTTGTCGGGGTCAATTAAGGTTTTCCTGAGTGTTTCTACGGCTTCAGCTACCTTTTTTTCATCGGTGGTTTGTGCCTTTGTGGTTGTACAATTGATACCACACAATAAGATAATAAAGAGTATTTTTTTCATGATAAATATGTATGGTTTAAACATCTACTTTTTTCATGGTAGGTACTAAAAAGTGCATAATTAACCACGCTAACAAATACGAACCCGCACAGATAGCAAACATGATGTAATATGCCGTTTCAATTTGGTTGATGCTTCGGTAGTACACAAACATATTTTTTTGTAC
>JALONS010000311.1 GCA_025454855.1 Arcicella sp. | reverse complement strand
ATTCCTGTGGTGGCAAAGGCAAGTACTGATGACGTAGATAAAATCAAGGAGTTAGCTCAGAGTTTAGATAAAACAGACGTAAAAGTTTGGATTCTGACGGGTTCACCAGAGGAAGAAATCAATAACTTCCGTCATGAACATCAATTAGCCGTGCCAGCTTTCAGTGCCGATACTAAAGTGTTGAAAACCATTGGCAGAGCAAATCCTACGATTTGGTTGCTTCAAGACGGTATTGTGAAAGGTAAATGGGCTCACGCTGAAACACCTGATAAAGCAGAAGTTTTAAGTAAATTTTAGAGATTGGAATATTTTATGAAACGCCCATCTCAAAAACTTTAACACTCAAAGTAATGATTAGGCGTTCCTATTATACATCCCAATCTGATACCATTAAAAATAACTGAAAGTATAATCAGATGAAAAACATTTTTTTAGTGGGTATGCCCTCCTCGGGAAAAAGTACGCTTGGCAGACAATTAGCGAAACGACTTAATTTTCAATTTATTGACATGGATGATTTAGTTGTTAATCAAGAGCTATCGTCTATCGCTGATATTTTCAAGTTCAAAGGAGAAGGCTATTTTCGGGAAATTGAAAGCAAAATCTTAAAAAATATCCAGCCCAACCAACAATTAGTAGTAGCAACGGGTGGCGGTGTTCCCTGTTTTTTTGATAATATGGATTATATCAAAGCCACAGGAATTAGTATATTTTTAAACGTTCCGCCCGAAGATTTACTCAAAAGAATTCAGAAGACTGACATTAATAATCGTCCGTTGATTGATAAGAAGAAAAAGGATGAAATACTCTTATCAGAACTAACCGAACGCCTCCATCACCGACTACCCTTTTACGAAAGAGCTGATTTACAAATAGATGGAGATATTGACGTAGAGCAAATTTTGTGGTTATTGGAAGAAGTAGAGAAATAGAAGAAAAGTATATGCCCATGAATATTAAAAAAATACCCTCTCAAATATTTATGCCATTTGAGAGGGTATTTTTCATTTACGCATACTGTTTTTTACGAAGAAAATTCTTGAGTAAACCCACTAAATACAATACAACAATTGGTAAAATCAGATTGATTGACTGCCAATATTCTCGGTCGTCTTGCAAAGCCACTTTATCCAAAGGTCTCAGAGTGATTTCTTTATTTCGGGCAGAAATCACACCGTTGTCATCCAATAAATAATCTATTGCATTCAGTACAAAATCTTTATTAGCGAAGGTATTCCCTGAGTATTTATCAAAACCTAAAGGCAGTGGAGTATTTTGTTTTCGGTCAAAATCATTCACTGGAATATCGCCATCCGAACAAACAATAATCTTTGAACCTTTGCTATCCGCTTTGAAAGTAGCAGCTCTGGGGTCGTTGGGTAAAATACGATTCTTAAACAATGATTCAAATTTACCCTCCAGCAACAGTCCAACCGTTTGTACTCCTCCCTTATACTGACTGGCATCCAGATTTTTATTCGCAAAATTATAGCTCATAATGGCAGGAGCTTTTAATATCTGTGTGTATTGCGAAGTCATGAGCAGAGGAATTTTCTGTACTCCATTGGCTCGGACGGTATCCAACGAACCCACGTATTTTGTATAAACCGCATCCAAGTTTTTGACTATCGGCGATTTACCAAAAGTATTAATTAAAGGAAAATATTGCCACGGCACAAGCTGAATATTGGCTTTATTGCCAAAATTACCCACTTCCAACGGAATGGCAGCACACATTTGGGCATCCTTAATTAGCGTTGGATTAAGCCTCACCCCATACTTAAACAGTAGGTCTTCCAATCCCACACTCTGGATTTGTGCCATATTGCCCTCACGAGCCACCGAATCAACTTTTACCGCATCAATAAAAAACAGGGCTTTGCCCCCATTCATGATAAACTGGTCAATTTTATACTTATCATCATCGTTGAAAGGTTGGTCAGGTTTCATCACTAAAACTCCATCCAACCCATCAAGCGTGGGCGACTGTCTTAAATCAACGGGATAGAGTTCATAATTTTTCTTCAACGCCCCAATTAAATCTAACTGATTGACGGCTGGTAGCCGTGAGTAATTCACGAAAATACCAATCTTCTTTTTTTGCGAAGCCGTTACGGTTTTAATGGCAGAAGCTAACTGATATTCTACCCCTTCATACGACTGATTGAGAATTTCTTGGGGCGATGCCATTTTATTTCCCTTTAACAAAAGCGTAGCAATTTCTTTATCTTTATACGTAACAATAGCCCCTGGTATTACCAAACTTTGCGTTTTTTTGCCTTCTTCATTAGCCATTACATTGGTAGGTGGAATTCCTTTTTGGGCTAATTCAACTATTTTCTCATTACGGGTTTTCTCATCTTTATATTCACTGTTGAGGTCAATGAAAGCGTATTTTATCTTCTTACCTCCATAAATCTGGAACTCATCTAAGGTTTCTCGCACAGCACTCTCCAAGCGTTTAAAACCCGACGGGATGCTTTTCCCCGTCAGATAAACCTTCACATATACCTCATCTTCAAGGTTTTGTAAGAGATTTTTAGTGGCATCATTAATGGTAAAACGCTTTTCTTCGGTAAGGTCTATTCTGAAGAAAAAATGATTTGCCAATACATTTAACCCAACTACGGCACTAATTACCAAAAGAATTTGCAAGAATTTATTTTTCATGAAAGAAATAATTTACTTTATCAGATACCCATTTATCGGGATATATTGTAGTAACGTTTCAAAATTAGGTAGTATTTGTGAATCATTGAAATAAATTTACCATTACGTTCAATTTGCAATGGGCGAAATTCAATTTACCAAAAACGAATAGCAAACAACGATAAACCTCCAATCATCGCTGTCATTCTTTCACTAATCTCAACTGATTGAATACAAAACTAAAAATTGATACGTAAATTTTATTGACAATTAATAATCTGATTATCAATGAGATTCAAACTATTATTATTTTTTTAGATATTTTGATTTGCATAATTAGTAGAGAACCTGTAATTTTGCACCACGTTAAAAGAAACGGCAGTATTTCAAATAAAATGGTTCCATAGCTCAGCTGGTTCAGAGCACCTGCCTTACAAGCAGGGGGTCCAAGGTTCGAATCCTTGTGGGACCACCATTTTATTAAACATTAGGTTCCATAGCTCAGCTGGTTCAGAGCACCTGCCTTACAAGCAGGGGGTCCAAGGTTCGAATCCTTGTGGGACCACCTAAAGTAAAAGCCACTCATTGAGTGGCTTTTTTGTTTAATCTTGATAATGCCTACTTTTATATTGTAGTTCCGCCATCAGCGGTATAAATGCCTCCTGTACAATACCCAGAAGCATCAGAAGCTAAAAATAAAGCTAAACCTGCTATTTCCTCTACGGTTCCCATCCGAGCAACGGGTAGATTTTTCACGAAACGATTCAAAATTTGTTCATTTTGCCAAAGAGCCTCTGAGAATTTAGTTTTTATTAATCCAGGGCAAATAGAGTTTACCCTGATGCCATCCACACCCCATTCTTTAGCGGTAACTTTAGTTAGCATATTCAAAGCGGCTTTGGATACCGAGTACAGCCCTAAACCAGGGTCAGGGGTAATTCCAGCTATGGAACTGATATTAATGACCGAACCGCCACCACGTTGCTTCATGATGGGATGCACCATTTTCCCTAACTCGAAAGGAGCTTTCACATTGATATTCATAATTTTATCAAATGCCCATTCCTCCGCATTGATGACAGGACCATACACAGGATTAGTAGCGGCGTTATTGACTAAAATGTCTATTCCTCCGTACAATTCCACAGTTTTTTCAATCAATAATTTACAGCCTGCTAAATCTCCAGCGTTGGCAGCTATACCCGTACATTCGCCTCCTTGCGAGCGTATATCAGTGGCTACCTTATCTAATTCTTCTTGTTTCCGAGAATTAATGACAACCTTGGCTCCGCAAGCGGCGTAAAATCTGGCAATTGCCTCCCCTATTCCTTTTGATGCTCCCGTGATTAGGGCTACCTTTCCATCAAGGTTAAATATTTGGTTTGCGTTCATGAAGTATGTTTAAATAATTGTTTTTGCATTTCGAGATAAAGATACGGAATTGTAAAGAATTTGACACGTTGTAAAAACAACATCAAAAATTAACCGCTGACGACGGTTAAGAAGCCTCTCGTCAGCGGTTATTTGCCAAATAGTTTAGAATTCCGTAAAAATATTAGAAATCTTTAATATCAAGTACTCCATTCGGTTGTACAGTGATGGTACCTAATAATTGTAAGAGCCTTATGGTAGCCGTAGTACCGCTCAATACCGTAACGTTATGCGGTTGCTCAATCCTGATGATGTCGGTCATTACTGGTAATCTTCCACAACTCCAAACGGTTTGGTCGTTCCAATTACCCGTTTTAGTAGAATACATATCACCGCAATGTACTAATCTTATTTCATCAAAAAACAGACTTTCGCTTTGGCTTTGATTAAAACGAATAAGGATTTTACCAATCTGGGCGGGATTACCAAAGAGCGACCATTCCAATAAGACATGAGTCCATTTTTTAGACTCTGCCAAAACATTTACGTTGTTACTTGCCCCACCCGACGAAGACGTAAATGATTGTACTTGTAGAGGAAAAGAGCTGTTACCATCATTGTAAACCCAAAAATCTAACCCATCAGGAAAATCCGTTCGGTTGAATGGAAGACCAGCGTAACGAAAATCTAAGGTTTCGTTGTTTGCAGGATTATTGATTTTAATGGAATGAGTATTGAGGAATTGTGGCGTTGCATTGTTAATCGTTAAGGAAGCAGCCGTAGAAAAGTTTTGCCAATTGGCACTCAAGGCATCTCCGTAAATGATTTCATCTGCTGTGATAGGAATAATCGGATTATTCACCGTAAATGTTCTATCTTGATACACCCCTCTTTGATTATAATCACCTTCATAATACGCTCTTATTTTAACCGTCCCCGCAGTTCCTGTTAAGGTAACCGTATTACCCGACAGTGTAGCAGGACCTGATATGAGCATAAAAAAAATTCATTGTGTAGTGAGTAGTAGTTCTATCTACATCAAAAGTCTGCTCAACGGGAAGTGCTGGTCTGTATGTACCATTACCGTGTTGGGTAGCTCTCACCGTTATCTTACCAGGTTTACCCGATAATTTTATTTGATTATCAATGATATAAGCAGGTCCCGCAATGTTGAAATAATAGAGAGGTGTAGCTCCAACGGAAGAAGTAGCGGAAGCCGTAACCGTATTATTGGTGGTATTTAGCGTAATTTCTTGATTGGTTATGGCATTGAACATAAGCGTTTGAGAACTGCCTGAACAATTCAGTTCAATATTTTTGATAATGGTTTTAGCAAATCCCTGAGGGTCAGTTATTGTTAAATAAATTTTGTACCAATAGGTAGCATCTCCAATTTCGCAAGTAGTAGCAGGCAAGACCGTAGAGATATTATTACCCAACAAGGGCGGATTTTTATGTTCATGCCCATTGTGAGCGAATGCTATCGTCCACTCATAAGTAAGGTTATTGGTAGGTGTTTCAGCATCAGTAACATTAGCGGCAAGG
>JALONS010000310.1 GCA_025454855.1 Arcicella sp. | reverse complement strand
GCCAAGTGGAATTTTGGCAAATTGGGTAAGTCAGATTACAGGATTAAAAATATTGGTCAATCTGAAAATAATAGGGCGAATTAAAGGTAAATGACTGATTATGAGCAAAAACTCACAAAACATAAAGACCTTGATGAACAAATTTTTTAATATATTTTCAATAAAATCACTTTGCTTTTTAATGCTTTTGAGTGGTTTGACAACTACCAAAAATTATGCACAATCTGGTAAAATATTTCCTAAAATAGACCAAAGGGTTGAGTTCTTGAACATCGTTTATTACTTGGCTACCGATGCCCAAATTGTGGCAAATCCATTTTATTTTAATCAGGTTGAGCAGTATTTTAAGCCCTTTAAAAAGCATTCATGCCTCAGTTATTTGCAAGAAATCATCAGAACATATCAAAAAGATAGCATAGATATCAAAGAATGGGAATTGCCGTCTTTGGCGGTGCATCTGAACCACGAGATGATGCCAGCAAAATTTACCCAAAACAAAAACGAAATTGATGCTTGGGATAACCGTAGATTGGTCAATGACAAGAAACTCACCAAACTATTGACAGCATTTTATAGACAAACAAATGTAAAAGGCTTTTTTGAGAGCCAAAAGGCATATTTTACAGCCATTGAAAATCAGTTTTTACAGGATTCGGTGAGTATTGATGGTACTTGGTTAGCAAATTATTTTTCACTCCCCAAATCCGAAGAATATTACCCCATTCATAGTCTTTTATTTGGCAATCAGGCGTATATGCGAACCAATTTCAGCTATCAATTTCGGCATAGTTTTACACTCTTTGGTTGCGAAAAACATGACCATAAAGGAATGCCTCAATGCAACAAAACCGCTAATTATCATTGGGCGTTGCTGCATGAAAGTATCCATTGCTACGCCAACCAAATCATAGAAGCAGACACCACCACTTGGAAAAAAATAGGCTTACAATTACTTTCTGTTCAAGGAGTTATGCCCAAAGTGCAACGTACTTTTTATGGAAACTGGCGGTATATTTTGTATGAAACTTTGGTTCGAGCCATCGCTATCAAATACGCCCAAGCACATCAAAGCGATTTGACGTTGATAAACGCTGATATTGAGCAACAAAAAAAGCTCGGTTTCGTCTGGATGCCTGACTTTTTAGCGTGTCTGAATAGGTATGAACAAGGTAAAAATGAGTATAAAAACCTGATGAATTTTAGTGCTGAGATGCAATCGTTTTTTAAGAATCATGTATCGCTAAATAAATGATTTTCAATACTTTAAATAGAAAAAAATGCTTGAAATGAAGCCCGCTTGCGAACATTGTGGTAAACAACTGAGAATAGACAGTGCCGATGTTTTTATTTGTAGTTACGAATGTACCTACTGTGCCACTTGTACGCACGAGATTTTGCAAAACCAATGCCCCAACTGCAAAGGAAATTTAGAAAAAAGACCGATGAGGAAAATAAAGGAAAATTAAACTCAACTAATCGAAAAAAGCCATGAAAAACATTCATTTCAAACCCTGTCAATTTTGGTTTCTGATACTCGCTATCAGCACCATGCTTAGTTGTAAAGAGACCGAAATAACTCCTGCTGACTCACTTTCAGGTACTTATCAGAGCATCAATAATCCATTGTTATGTGCAATGCCTTCGATGAGTGATGTGAAAATTGAAGCCTCAGGAAGTTCTTACAACCTGACTTGTAGGCTCTTCAATACAAGCGAAGAGAGACTCAAAGGCATTACGACCACCAAAGCCGACAGCACAACGCAGTTATTTTATAATGGCAAACAGATTGGGAGTTTTAGTTTTATGAAATATTTGGAAATGGAAAATGGCAAATTTAAAGAAAGACAAACTATGGTGTTGATGGTGCGATTTGATGAAAACAACAAATATTTTGAATACATGGGAAAGAAATAAGCTCATTATAAGGAATATTGTCTCAACAACAAACCTTTCCTTTAGCATATCAGTGACATGGAAGGCTGTAAGGATTTACTGGAGATAGGTGCCATTTACAAATTTGCTGTGATAGGGAAACGGATAGAGATAAATGGGTAAAAAGAAGGCTATTTTGGTTTAAGATGGAGGAAAGTCTAATGATGAAAAAGACATTATTGGTTTCATAAAAAACTAATCGTTATTATATTTACTCTAAAAGGTCAAATACAAATGCTTTCTCAATCAATTATATTCTCTGGGGCGATTTTAGGGCTATTCCTAATTCTATTGATTCAATCCAAAATCGAAAAATCCAAGGCAGATACTTGGCTGATGCTCAGTTTGGGCATGAGTGCGTGTTTACTGCTTTTTTACTACGATAATTTGAGCAGTCAGCCGATTTTACCTAAATTCATTCAGTTTTTTGGCTTTTCTTTGCCTCTGTTGAGTTCGCCAATTCTATATTTTTATATAAAAACCTTGTCTTTGGGAAGTGAACCTCTTTCTAAGAAACGCCTTCTGCATTTTATTCCTTTTTTGGTAGTTTTCTTGATTTTTATCTCGAATCATCAATCCATTTTTATTGCTAAAGGCTATCCTCACTATCACGCTCTTACTTCAAATTTCGTCATTTATTTTACAACTTTTTCACTTGCCATCGTTTCGGGCGTTTACAGTATTCTGAGTTTAAAAATCCTTTACAAATACCAAAAAAGCCTTCCTCACACCCACTCATTTACCGAAGAAATCACGCTAAACTGGCTCAAATGGATAGTTTTGGTAAATCTTTTTATGTTTTTAATCTTATTTTGTATCATCAAATTTGGTGTAAACATTGGACTTTTAACTTACGAAAACCTATTCGACGTTGTCGGGACTATCCTTTCGCTTTATGTTCTTTTTTTGGGTTATTTTGGTTTCAAACAGACTACGTTTTTTACGAATTTTAACTATAACTCAGGTATCGAAGAAAGCTCCAAAGCCATTTATCGAAATTCGGGTTTAAACGGAACTAACATCGAACAAATTTTTGAAAAATTAGAAATCCACCTCGAGCAAAATAAACCATACCTGGATGAAAACCTCAACCTTTTTACGCTTGCACAGCAAATTCAGGTTACGAGCAATCAACTTTCACAGGTCATTAATCAGAAAACATCCTCAAACTTCTTCAATTATATCAATCGTTACAGAATCGAAGCAGTCAAAACGATGCTCAAAGACCCCGTTTTTGCACATTATTCGATACTGGGTGTTGGTTTTGAATGTGGTTTTCGTTCAAAATCTTCATTCAATAAAATCTTCAAAGACCTTGAAGGCATAACACCGTCGGAGTATCAAAAAAATCAACTCAAATAGGTCTATCCCTACCTTTTCGGACGATTAGACTTTCTGAATATCCTTCCTTTGCATCAAAAAACTCTTGCAAATGGAAAATTTCACACCGCTTCACCAAGCAAACATCATCACACACGTAGTGGCGGGTTCAATAGCTTTATTGATTGGACTTGCCATCATTTTAATTTCCAAAGGCAATCAAACGCATAAAAAAGCTGGGCGATTCTTTCTTTACCTGCTTTGCATTGTCATCTTCACAGGTTTGATGGGTGTTTTAGCCTTCGGACGGCATACCTTTTTGTTGCTCATCACAATTTTGAGTGGGTATTTTGGATTTTCGGGCTATCGTACAATCCAAATCAAATCAAATGAAGTTTATTGGATAGATATTGTAGCAGGGGTTTTAGCCATAATCATTGCGGGGTATTACGTTTATTATATGAAGAAGATCGGAATGTTTTGGAAACCAGTCGTTACATACAGCACCCTCGGGGCTTTGTTCGTTGTGGTTTCTTATGACTTTTTGAGGTACTTGATTCCAAAATCTAAGTATCGAAACCTATGGTTTTTCGAGCATATCCACAAAATGTTTGGAGCATTTACTGCTCTATTATCGGCTTTTGCAGGAACAGTTTTCGCCCATTATCAGCCTTATAGTCAGCTACTTCCATCGGTTTTTGGCACATTGTTACAGGCAGGGTTTATCATTTATTACGCTATGAAAATGTCTTAAAAATCAATATCATGAAACAATTATTTGTATTATTTTTAATCAAATTTTCTCTGTTTGGAAATAACACTTTCAATCTGAATGTGAGCATCAAAGGATTTGAAAACAACAAAGGGAAGACAATGATTGCCCTCTATGATGAAAAAGGGAAGAGAATTAAAGCCATAGAAGAAAAGATTGTTAATCAACAGGTTGCAGCCGTTTTTAGTGGGCTTTCGGTAGGAAAATATGCCATCAGGGTTTTCCACGATGAAAATAGTAACAGCAAATTTGATACTAATTTTATTGGAATTCCTAAAGAAAAATGGGGTGTTTCTAACAATATCAAACCAATGTTTTCGGGACCAAAATTCAGAGATATAGTTTTTGAAGTCAATGCTGATAAGGCAATTGAGATACGATTGAATTAGCCAGATAGTGAACAAGTGACACAAACAAAAAAGCCCTCAAAATTACATCTTGCAACTTTTGAAGGCTTTTGTAGCATTGTGAAAATACTTAGTGATCCCGACAGGATTCGAACCTGTGACCCACAGATTAGAAATCTGTTGCTCTATCCAGCTGAGCTACGGAACCGTTCAAAATAAAATAGTTATCAAGACATTGATAACTATTTTGTCGGGGTGGCAGGATTCGAACCTACGACCTCTTGGTCCCAAACCAAGCGCGATACCGGGCTACGCTACACCCCGAAAAAAGTCCTATAACATAATTTTCAGTAAATAACCTTACTTCTATCAATTATGCGGAGAGTGAGGGATTCGAACCCTCGGTACCGTTACCAGTACGACAGTTTAGCAAACTGTTCCTTTCGGCCTCTCAGGCAACTCTCCTTAACACTTTTAGTTTCTCTTTCGATACTCTTGTTGTGTTTAGGTGGTGCAAAGGTACGGCGTTTTTTTATAAAAATGCAAATAGCTCTCAAAAAAAACTTTAATTATTTCTTATATTTTTTGTTGATAAGTTTGTATTAATTTGAAATACAGGCTGTTATTACACACTTAATTTTAAATTATTTTATAACATTGATAACCTTAAATAAGGGTTTTTGACGGGTTAATTGTCAATAGTTAAAGTAATTTTGTACATATTCAAAACTCATTATGAAAACAGGTTGAACGCATTTAAAAATGGGAGTTATTTAGAAAATTAAGAACTTTGTCAGATGAACTGGCAAACTTTCTTTCAAGACGTCCCGGATTTTC
>JALONS010000309.1 GCA_025454855.1 Arcicella sp. | reverse complement strand
CCCAAACATATAGGCTTGCTTTTCCTTTTCTTGCTTACTCAAATACGGTAAAGTAGCATTGAGCCTCGTCCAATAAGTGGTGCGTGTATAACGAACCATGCCTTCTGTTTGGGCGAAGGATTTTATGGAAACTATAAGTATAAAAATTAATACGATGCTATTTTTCATTATTTTATATTACGTTAATTCGTGAGCCTTGTCATTGCGAGGTACGAAGCAATCTGTATGATTTGAGGAATGAGATTTAAAATCCACAGGTCTAAATGCTATACTGAAAAAAATTTCAAAGTTTTATTCTTCAATCTAACAGATTGCTTCGTGCCTCGCAATGACAAGCATTCGATTGCTTACTGATAATTGTTTACTGATAGCTGTTCACTGAATTATACATCCAGCCTTGATTTTTCTTTAATTTATCTACGTGACCTTTTACATTATAGGTAATGCTCAACATAAAATAGCGAGCCAATGTAAGAGCGGTTTGGGTTGTCACCGTATTTTGGAAACCGTTTTGGATGATATTCTGGCGTTTATTAAAAATATCCAAAGCCGCTAAACGAACCTCTAATTTATTTTCTTTCATGAATAATCTTCGGATAGAAGCATTATATATCGGAATATTCTGCTCGAAACCGAAACGTTCATTCCGAAAATATCTGTAATCTAAGTTAGTTTCAAAGAAAGTCTTTTTTGCAAAATTCCATTTTACCGAAGCATCAAAGCTGTTGTTTCGAATATTCTGATTTTGGGCTTCACTCAGGGAGAATTTAATATTATTGAAGCCTAAAGTGGTGTTCATTCCCACAATGAGTTTATCACTGGGGGTAAGATTTAACCCAAAACGGAGGTTGTAGTTTTGATTATCACTTTCATTCAAAACCCCATTAATAAAGGTTGGATTTAAAGATGTATTAATGTTAGGGTTAAAATTGACAGTTAATTTAGTTTTAATAATGGGGAAATTGCAGTACGTTCCAAGATAGAATCTTTTACCACCCGAAAGATTCTCTGGTCGGGTACGGGTAACGAAAGTATTCGCATCAATCGTTTGATTATAAACCACTTGACTAAGATATATATCATAACCACCCCAAATATTGATATTCAAGAAAGTAGCGGGGTCAAATTTATACATCGAGAAATTAATGCTATGACTTTTTTCGGGACTCAAATCTGGATTACCCGTTGCAATAAAAAATGGATTATTGTTGTTAATAACAGGCTGTAAGTCAGCTATTTGCGGAGCGGTTACGTCTAAGCTATATGTAAAGTTGAAATACAAATTGTTTTTTAGTTCAAAACTGGCATCAAAATAGGGTACAAAAGCAGGGTAGTTTTTCGATATACTCGTAACAATGGGTAACATACCCGACGATGGGTTGAAAAACGGGTATGTATTTCCTTTAAGGTCATAGCGTAAAGCTGCACCACCGAGCATGATGTTGATACCAGCGTGTGAATAACGTAAACTCGTTCCTAAACGGTTATAGGTAACTTTATTATCAAAATTAGTACTCAAACTATCAAAACGACGGCTTTCATTTAAACCATCCAATGCCTGACGGCTTACTGTACGGTTGTCGATTGAGAGATTATAGAAGTTTTCCCAGTAGATTTTTTTAGATAAAGGTTCTACGTATAAAACGCTCCCTTTCAGGAAGTTTTGGCGATTCTGATTATCATTGATTTGGCGAATTGCCCTGACTTGCTCTGTAAATGTACCCGCTGATAAGAAACGATTAGTAGAACTAAGATTTTCAGTACCGTCAGAATTATTGATATTATACCCGAAACTCAAGGCAAAACTGCGTCCTTTCTTTTTGAATTTATGGCGATAAATAGCATTAGTATTCAAAAATAAACTCGTGAAATCATTGGTATTATTGATGTTTGAGCGAGTACGCAAAATACCTTCTTCTGTAAGATTGTTCTGCCGCATTCCATTTACTTCATTACGCATACCTGCACGCATATTAGCCTTTACAATGAGTGTATTACTGGAGTCTATCATTTGTTCAAAGCGAGTACCAATGCTGTGATTTCCTCTGAAATTATTCCGATTTGAGGTGTCGGTAGTAAAGAAAGAGTTGTCTTGTAAAAAGGTTTGTTTGTTTTGGAACTGGTCTAAGAACAATCGAGTTTGATTGTAAAAATAACTCGTACTGAGTTTAGTTTTTTTATTATCAAAATTATAGTTAAGCCCACCGCCAGCGTTATTGGTAAAACCACGTCCGTCAAACTGATTAGTGATACCATCGCCACCATCCCAATTCCAACGACCATTTCCGCCAAAGCCAAAATCGCCGTTGTCGTTATTATTAAAACTGTTATTACCTTTAAATTCACCGTAATCACTCCAGTTTACACCCGTTTCGTTGATGTTATTTCCGTAGCCCAAAATTGAAAACTGTGAAGTTTTGTTAAAGCGGTTGTAATTCCCACGGGCAGCCATGCGAGAGTCTGTACCCACTGCCCCCGTGATTTTGCCGAATGAACCTTTTTTATATTCTTCTTTCAGTTCCAGATTGATAGCTTTTTCCTTTTTCCCATCATCAATACCCGTCAATTTTGACTGTTCAGATTTATCATTGAAAACCTGTACTTTCGAGATAGTTTCTGCTCCTAAGTTCTTGGTGGCGGCTTTTGGGTCATCGCCAAAGAAGGTCTTACCGTCCACCAATACCTTTTTGATGTCCTTTCCTTGGGCTTTGATGTTGCCCTGTGCATCCACTTCCATGCCTGGCAAACGCCTCAATAAATCCTCTACTGAAGACCCAGGAGGTACTTTGAATGACCGAGCATCATATTCGATGGTATCGCCTTTGATGGTTAGTGGAGCTCTGGCAGTTTTTACCACTACTTCCAATAATTCTTTGGTAATGGGCTTAATGCCGATTTTACCTAAGTCAAGAACATCGGTGGTGGCAGGGCTAATTAACTGCTGATGAGGAATGTAGCCAACATAAGTAACTTTTAAGATGTAGTTCCCATTTTTAACGTTTCGTAATTCAAAAGCTCCTTTGTCGTTAGCACGTGAAAAATTCACTAAGGCAGAGTCTTTAGGCGTTAGTAACATGACCGTTGCTCCGTTCAGCACGGCAGTGGAGGTGTCTTGTACAATACCTTTAATGGTAAAACGGGCGGGGTTTTGGGCATAAATGGAAATACTGCTCCATAGGAAAATGAATAAAAAGGATAGCTTACGCATGGTGATAGAGTTTTTATAGCAGTTTAAATTGAAGATTTCGGGTTTATCTAATGTTTTGATAATCAGCAATACAGATAGTAGTTATGCCGAGAAATATTCATTAAAAATACTATATGTTTGAAAATGTATTTAGAGATAGTGGTTACAATAGCCTTTAAAGAAAATCTTATGCCAAGTTTGTAAAATTTTGATAATGAGAAAGTTAGACTTGTTTTAATGGAGAAGGGTGTTCGTTTACGGTACAAACTTTGTGCATAAATGAACGTTATTCAGATTAAAAATCTCATCATAGATTGATAAAACTTTTAGTGGAATTAGTCAAGCGTTTTTCACAGTATTTTACAGGTCTGAAATAATATCCGCAAACATAACTATTTTTTTAGTTATTTATTGTGCTGTTAAGAAATTTTAACAATTATTTAGGAAGTAATATTGAACCAATCGTAAATCATAAAAGTCGAGTGATATTTATGTAATTATGTAAGGGCGTAACTTATTGGAAGTTGAGCCGAATAGTGCAATTTTACTTCTAATAAGTTATGTCGCAGTCTATATGTAAGGGCGTATTGCATACGTCCAGCATGGGGCATCCATATTCTGACCATTGGGGTATATGTGATATACCCGAACGATATGACAAAATTTGTGATGAAGCTATTTTTAAATTTAACTACTCGCTTTCTCGCAAATCGCTTTTCGTTTAGTACAAAGTTTATTCACTCAAAAACTTCAGATAAACGCCATTCGTCCAACCAAAACCATCTTGGTTAGGGTATTCGCCACCGCCTGCGTGAATATTAGGGCTTTCGACATTATATTTTTCCGTCATTTTTCCAGTTCTCAGATACACATTTTGATTGGTTTGCATCCAACGATTTTTCACTTCGTTCGCTAATTTTTCAAATCCATAATTCATTAAGCCTTTATAAACCATGTATTGTAATGGAGCCCAACCGTTGGGAGCATCCCACTGTTGCCCAGTGGTTTTGAGGGTGGTGATTAGACCACCATCTTTCAGAAACAAAGTTTGTAGTTTTTCAGCTATCAACTGTGCTTGTTCGGGTGTACTAATACTAAAAAATAGGGGAAAAATACCCGCTAAGGTGTATTGCTGCGTTTGTCCTCTTTCTTTAAAGTCATAATCAAAATAAAAGCCTTTATCATTGCCGTAAAGATAAGTCTCCATTGCTTTTATTCGGGAATTTGCCAAGTCGGAATAGATATTTGCTTGATTTTCCTGATGGATAGATTGGTATGCTTTGGCGAGTGTTTTTTCCAGATTGAGCAATAGACAATTGAGGTCAATCGGAATGATATCGGTAGTGTGAATGGTTCTCATATTTTCACCATCTTTAAACCAGCGACTACTAAAATCCCAACCTGATTCTGCTCCCGCCCGAATGTGTCGGTAAAAACCTTCAACTGGTTCTGTAAGTTCTTCCGCTAAGGCAACATCTTCGCAATAAGACTCTGGACGAGGCGTGTCTAATTCATCCCAATAACGATTTAGCACATCTTTTTCTCCTAACAAGACCACTCTCCTAATCGCCTGATTTTCTGGTGCAAGGGTATTTTTATCTTGCATCCAAAATTGATATTCTATTTCTAAGGCAGGAAGATATTTCTCCAATACGCTGTCTCCTTTTTCTTGTCGGAGAACCTCAACCATCAATGAAAAAAAAGGCGGTTGCGAACGACTCAGAAAGTAGGTACGATTACCGTTGGGGATGAATCCGAACTGGTTGATGAGATAGGCAAAGTTGTCAATAATATTTTCAATTAAATCTATTTTACGGCTCACTTGCAAACCCAAAATCGTGAAATAACTATCCCAATAGTACATTTCCTGAAAACGTCCCCCCGGTACCACATAAGGATACGGTAATTCAATTAAAGAGCCTGTGGCTTGTGTGGGTTCACGAGTGAGGATTTGCCATAAATTTTCAAGATGATTTTTGATAGAGATTGAGGTATCACTTTGATAATCAATGGATTCAAAAGGATTTTTATGGAAACTTTCTGCCAAGAAATTTGTTAAACAAAAGTTAGGAAGCTGTTTTTGGCGTATATAGTCTCGGGCTATTTCATCGAGTCCCTTTTTGGGGATATAGTCAGTAAATGTTTTAGAATCTGGAAAAATATGACTCATTTGTACCGCTTTGAATAACTCGGTAGAAGCAAATGGGTATTTTTCGGCAATTGACTTTGACATTGTTAATGGAAAATAATTTATAAAAATGGTTATTATGCTGAGCAAAAAACGATTGAGTGATTATCAATGACCACCAACATTATTTTGAAATGAAGGCTGTTTATCATTCTTGACCGATAATTTGTGGAAGAAAATCAGGCAGATAATCAAAATAGCCATTGGAATCAAAGAAAAGTAAAACGCACTTTGTCCGCCGTAATGTTCAAAAATATAGCCTGTTATCAAAGAGCCAGTAGTACCGCCCAAAGCCGAGAAAATAACAATCAACCCCGACATCACCCCGTGTTGATGCGTAGGTAACGAACTCAGAATCACGGAATTTATGGCAGGATAGATGGGAGCAATCACCAGCCCAATCATAGGGAAAATAAAGGCAACTAACGGAGCATTTCCCCAGCCAGTGATGGGTTCGGGGCTAAGATTTTGAGCTAACGGTAAAGCCAATAAAACTAATCCACCTGCCAGTACCACACAAACCACTAATACCGTAAGCCATTTTATTTTTTTCAGTACAATACCCGCCAAAAATCGCCCCAATGCGGTGGAGGCAGCTAAAATACTTGCCATTTGAATGCTGAGGGTATTGGGCAAATGTAGAACTTTACTATTAAAAGTAGGTAGCCAACTCATGATACTTTGTTCAATTAATACATAGATAAAAGCACTGGCTACAAACATTAATACTACTGGGATAATCACTAAGCGAAGCATCTCAGCAAAACCGCCATTATCGGTTTCATTAGCTGTTTTTTGAATACTTGATTCGTCGATGGGAGTGGTCAGTAAAAGTAAAAAAGCTAATACTGCTAAACCCGCTAAGAGGTAGTAAACATTTACCCAAGCGGGAGATTGTGGGTTGGTGTCGTCGATGAATGCACCAAAAATAAAATAGCTGGAAAGAATACCAATCATGAAGAATGACTCAATGAAATTCATCAAACTGATGTGTTCGGTTTTATCTTTTACCACTAAACCAATAGTAGCATATACCGATACTTTAATTAAGGCAAAACTGGCTCCAACTGCCCCAAAGAGCAATTTTGTCATCCAAAACTGATTGACTAAAGGCATTCCCATACAGGCTATCATGACGATAATCAATGCCAAAAGCATAGATTTTTTATAGCCAATACGGGTAATGTAAGATGCTACTAAAAAAGACATAGCGGCAATGCTTAAATCTTTAAAGGCTTCCAGAACGGCTGCCGAAGATTCCGTAATGCCATAAGTACCTTGTACCTGTAAAATAACAGTACCTACACTATTGAGCAGGATGGCGAATAGAAAATAATTAATGAAAATTGAGAGTTTTATTTTCCAGTTGTTCATGGTTTACCTGTGGTTTGGGGATGTCTTTTATTTACTGAGAATATTGTAAATTTTTGTTTTAAGTAATTGGAATAAATTATTAGATATTGTTTAGTGGCGTATTGCATACGCCTAAATGGTTAGAATGGGGTCAGGCGTATCATACTGAATAGCATTAAAAGGAGCTATTGACAACTAAAAAAAAGCGGACAACTGCCCGCTCTTTGATTATCACCTTTGTACTCAAATTTATAAAATGGTTAATGCTGATGCAAAATTGGTGTAATTTTCAAAAAAATACTACTCTTAAATTATGAAATAATAAAACTGTATTAATAATATTATTCTAAAAATTTGTTAAATTAAATTAATACAAGATAAAATAAATATAAACTTATAAAAATTCTCTAAATATTATTATATGAAAACCGAATTTGAAATTATTCAGCCAGATGCTGGTAGTTCATTTAGGCTATTACATCATAAAGTATCGGCTGATGCTTTTAAGTGGCATTATCATTATCACCCAGAATATGAAATAGTTTGTGTTTTTGAAGGTACTGGACGGCGGCATGTGGGTAATCATCTCAGTAATTATACCGATGGCGATTTGGTACTGATTGGCTCGAATCTACCGCACGCTGGCTTTGGCTACGGGGCAATTGGTACGCACGAAGAGGTGGTAATACAATTTACGGAAGATTTTTTGGGGAAAGACTTCTTTGCCAAACCCGAAATGGAACTTATTAAAAAACTTTTTCTACGGGCTAAACAAGGGCTTTGCTTCCAAGGGGAGACACGCACGAAGATTGCTGAAAAATTTCGCCAAATTCCTACGCTTTCTCATTTTGAACGACTCGTGGAATTACTCAATATTCTGCAAGGATTAGCTAATTCTAAGGAGTTTATTTTACTGAATCCAGTTGATTTTCACTATAACTTTAGTCATAAAGACCAAGAGCGGCTTAGTAAAGTATATAAATTTGTGGAAGAGAATTACACGCAAGAGATTGACATTAAAGAAGTGGCGGATATGTGCAATTTGACGGTGCCTGCTTTTTGTAATTATTTCAAAAAGAACGTCAATCAAACATTCACTGATTTTACCAACGAGTTTAGAATTAATCAAGCCTGCAAAATGCTTTTGGATGGTGACGAAATTATGGATATTTGTTACAAATGTGGCTTTAATAACGTGTCTTATTTTGGTAGGGTTTTTAAACAAATAAAGGGTAAAAATCCCAGTCAATTTCGGCGATTATTTGCTAAAACATAACAGTACAGTACGCATTGATAGGTGCTGGCGTACTAATTTTGAAGAAAAGAAAATAAATTTTCAATGTTTAACGGAACTATATACATATTGTCGCAAATTGGATTTTCATTATCAATAGCGAGGGATTTAAATCCCTCGCTATTGATAATGAGCAGAAAATCAACTATATATTAATTTAAAAAAAATCAAGTTTTTATTGCGACAATAAGTACATAATTTCAATGTTCAAGTACATTTTATGTGGATGTTTTCGCTAAACACTTCCTTTTTTTATTTTGATGATGATTTACTGAATATTGAGTATTGAACATTGCATATTGAAAATTTCTCCTCCTTATGAAAGTTGCCCTTTTTATTCCTTGTTACATCGACCAGTTTTATCCACAAGTAGGTATTGCCACCTTAGAATTATTAGAGAAATTAGGCTGTGAAGTGGTATATCCGCTCAATCAAACTTGTTGTGGGCAACCGATGGCAAACTCAGGATTTGAGCATCTGAGTAAAGACTGTGACCATAATTTTGTAGAAAATTTCAAGCATTATAGTTATATCGTTTCTCCTTCGGGTAGCTGTACCTTGCACATCAAAGAACATCTGCATGGTACTAATGCTCAGGCTGCCAGTCATATCCGTAGAAATATTTACGAGCTTACCGAATTTTTAGTGGATATTTTAAAAGTGGAGCGATTGACGGCTCGATTTCCGTATCGTGTTGGATTACACCAAAGTTGTCACGGGCAACGGGGCTTGAAATTATCCCAAATGTCGGAATTAGTGGCTAAACCTTTTTCTAAAACAGAACGATTATTAAGCATGGTGGATGGACTTTCTCTGGTTGAGTT
>JALONS010000308.1 GCA_025454855.1 Arcicella sp. | reverse complement strand
ACTACCAAATAATCCATTTCGGTACGCATAAGGCACTTATAGGCATCTTCGGGCGTACATACGATAGGCTCGCCTCGTACATTGAAACTGGTATTTACTACTAAACCATACCCAGTTTGTTGTTTGAACTGGTCGATGAGTGTCCAGTATCTGGGGTTAGTTTCCTTGTGAACCGTTTGGATACGAGCCGAGAAATCAATATGAGTTATCGAAGGCAAGTCTGAACGGAGATAGTATAATTTCTCCATCAAAGGTAATGCTCTGTAATTGGCGGGTAATTCTTTTCTACGTTTTTTCTGTACACCATGTACCAAAAGCATATACGGAGACGTACCTTCCAATTCAAAATATTCAGCGGCATCTTCTGCCAAAACGGATGGAGCAAACGGACGGAAACCTTCACGATATTTAATCTTGAGGTTAAGTTTTTTCTGCATTTCTTCGTTGCGAGCATCCCCTAAGATACTACGCCCACCCAAAGCCCGTGGCCCAAATTCCATTCTGCCTTGAAACCATCCTACTACATTTCCATCAGCCAAAGCAGTAGCCGTTTTAGCAGCTAATTCATCAAAATTTTCGTAATAAGTATAAACAGCATTGTATTTTTTCGCCATCAAACGGGTATCAACATCCGAGAATTCAGGACCAAGATACGAGCCTTTCATTTCGTCTAATGCTCCTGCCGTTAGTTTGCGTTCTTGTCCGAAATAAATATATTCACCCACTAAGGCAGCTCCTAAAGCTCCACCCGCATCACCTGCGGCAGGTTGGATATACACATTTTTGAAAATCTTTTCGTTTTGTAACTTTCCGTTGGCTACACAGTTCAAGGCTACTCCTCCTGCCAAACAGATATTATCAGAACCCGTAAGACGTTTGGCTTCTTTTGCCATCAAAATCACGATTTCTTCGGTTACGATTTGTGCCGCCAAAGCGAAATCACAGTGTTCTGGTTGAAGATTTGATTCTGATTCCCGACGAGCAAAACCAAAGAGTTTCTCCCACTCCTTATCCTTTACCATGCGTAAACCAGTGGCGTAATCAAAATATTTTTGATTGAGCCAGATTGAGCCATCAGCGTGAATATCAATTAATTCAGTACGGATAATTTCAGCATAACGTTTGGTTCGTTCAGAATTGGGGTCGCCATATGGGGCAAGTCCCATCAATTTATATTCACCCGAATTTACTTTGAACCCAGCAAAATACGTAATAGCAGAATATAACAATCCCAATGAATGAGGGAATTGAAGTTCCTTCAAAATGGTCATGTCTTTTCCTTTCCCGTGACAAATAGAAGCCGTTGCCCATTCTCCTACGCCATCAATAGTGAGTACCGCCGCTTCTTCAAAAGGAGAAGGATAAAAAGCACTCGCTGCGTGCGAAAGGTGGTGTTCGGGGAATAGAAGTTTTACTTTTTTCTTATCGAAAGTGCCAATCTTGAAGAGTTCTTCGTACAACATTCTTTTCAAGAACATTTTTTCTTTCAACCAAACGGGAATGGCAGTCAAAAACGAACGAAGTCCACTCGGAGAAAATGCGTAGTAAGTTTCCAACAAACGCTCAAATTTCAACAGTGGTTTGTCGTAGAAAACAATGGCATCCAATTTGTCTAAGCTCAAGCCTGACTCCATCAAGCAATATTCAACTGCTTTGGTAGGGAATGCGGGGTCATGTTTAATACGAGTGAAACGTTCTTCTTGGGCAGCAGCAATGATTTCTCCGTTTTGTGTGATAGTAGCAGCCGAATCGTGATAGAAAGCTGAAATTCCTAATATGTTCATGAAATAGTTTTCTGGGTATTTAAGCTACAAAAGTACAACAGATTAACAGAAAAGGCAAAGTTTAAAATATCAAGTAGGTTCAGAAAGTTATTAAAAGGCTCTTTCCAAGAGATAAATACAGTTTTTACTAAAAGAAATGATATTTATCTGCCATATATGTTTTATCGGGAAGTTGGATTTTACAACATTTCCGAAATGATGAAACGCCTAAATTTGAGACTATAAATCAGTGAGATACGTCAGTTGCATGAACACTTCCGAAATTTTAAGTGAAAATCTTTAATAATGAATTTGATTGTCAGATGTCAGATGGATATTTTCAATTACAAAGCTATTTCAGAGTTTTAATCATGTCTTGATATTGTTTATTTTCTAAAAGCCCTTTGGTAGCAAGTTGATGTCCTGTGGCAGACCAGTGAGGGTCGCAGGAGAGGTAAAGGTGTTTCCACGAGTTACTTTGGGCATAAAAGTATTCCAACATATCAATATATCCCCATCCTTTTTCATCGCACAAATTTTTGAGTTTGTTGCTGAGTACCATGGGTGATTTCCTCATGGCTCGGTTTTGTAAGTCGTGTAAAGCTGGCAGAGCCACTATGATAATTTTGCGATATTTATTTGCTCCTTGAACTGAACCATTAGCATCTTTATCTATTTCTTCAAAAGAATATTTCATTCTTTCCCATTGTTCGGTATTGACGGTATTGAAGTAAGAGGCTCTCAAGGTAGCTTTTACGGGAGGTTTTAGTGTAGAAATAATTTTTTCAATCAAGTTGAACAAAAAAGTATGTTCCACTAACCTTGCCTTAATTCTTTGTCCTGTGGTTAGTTTGGGTTCGTGCAAAATACCATTCATTTGGTTGTAGGGAAAGGCATCAGATTTGGTAATATCACCAAAATTATGAGTTAAAGTATAGTTAGGGTATTTTCCTACCAGCAGCGGACGATAGAAAAGCATCTCTCCAATATCTTCATTATCCTCAAAGTCATTGCCTGGCAACGTGAAAACAACCACTGCTTCGTGCGAAAATGTTTTGGCTAAATGTTTATAAACTAAACTATATTGGATAGTACCCATTGAACCGCATCCAAAATTCAAATGGGGGACTCCCGTAGCTTTTTCGGCTCGGTTTGATATTCTATTATCAACGGTGGTAGTATAACCGTCGATGAAAGAATCACCCAGGAAAATGACTCTTTTTTGGGTAGTTTGTTTTGGTCTTTCAATGTCTGCCGCTCCCACACTATTTCTGGTGTACTTTACATGGTAGCAAGAACTGGTGTGCGTAGTAGAATCACTGTACCGCCAGATACCCCATTCTTTGTTAATGTCCGCATAAAAAGGAGCAGGTTTCGAGATTTTCTTGAATATTCGATAAGAAGGTTTTTGAGCATCTATGATATTGAAATAAACAAGAATAAAACTGAACAACTCAAGCACCAATAACAAGAAGAAAATCATCAATACCAAGATGGATAAAGACTTAATAATTTTGTTATTAGTGGCTTTGAAAATGATGGGTGGAATGAGAAAAAAGCCAATAAAGTACCTAAAAACAGAGAAAATGTTTTTGACGTTGAATTCTCCCCAATACCCATTAGGTGCTTTCATCAAAAGCAGAAATTCAAGTCCGTAAATGATACCAAATACTAATAATAAAAATTTTAAGGGTTTAATAATTGCATGTTGTTTTACGGGATTCATAGCTTACTTAACTGTTGTTTGTAGAAGTTATACAAACATATTCTAAATTTGGTGTTATTTGACAAATTTAGGCATTGGAAAAATTACTTTAGGGTATTCTTGATATTTTTTGCTAATACCCCAGAGAATAATTCAGCCCCTTTTTTATTAAGATGTTGGGAATTGTAAAAATATTGTTGATTATAACATATTGGATTCTTGGAATAATCTAAAAAATAACATTTGTGTTTTATCGTAGCTTCTTCACATAAATTGATGAGTTCTTGCTTGTTTTTATAATATGTTTGAACCTCGTAATATTCAGGAGCATACACTAAAAAGACTTTTATGTTTTCTTTTTTACAAAAGGCTAAATATTCATAAAATTGCTGTTTTAATTCTTTGCTAAAAGTATATTTAGCACCTTTAGGAAAACGTTTCTTGAAACGTTCAAAATCTTGATTCCAAGTATAATCATTTCCTCGATACCCTTTATATTTGGTAGTGGTATCGTACAAGCTATTGAGGTTAAAGAAAGTAAAAATGCCTTCAAATGCTATTTTTTGCTGGTTTTTGTATTTCAGTAGTGGAATAGTTTGCTGATAAATATCAAATTCACCTTTATGTCCACGAATGGTTTTTTGTAAAATAGTATCTTGGATGTAAGGCAGGAATTGCTCAGCATCTACTACGTCAGCACGTTTGGAAAACCCGTACACATCCACATTCAAAATGATATATTTGGGTTTTCGATTGTGCTGAAGATACATTTTGAAGCGGGCGTACTGCATATCAAAATGCCAAGCGGAAAGCCCTAAATTATAGGAATTTAGCGATAAAGTAGTATCTAAAATTTGGGGTGATATATGAAAGGCTGCCCTTGAAGAACCCATAATGAGTAGGTCAGCGTTTATCTTGGAATTATACAAATCGTTCCAAGTGGCTAATGACTCATGGCGAGATTGGCGTAAGCCCGTATCTACCATGTACGCCAGCACGTAAAAACTGATGAGAAGCAATAAGCCCAGTACCAAAATCTTTTTTAAAAACTTTGCCATCATCGAACTACGGTGCCGTTTATTTTAAAAGATTTCTTATCTCCGAAAACTACTTTTTGAAATCCATCAATCTGGTAAGCAATTAGGTGATTTTTTTCAAGAATTAACGTTACTCGCTTTTCAGACTCATAAAGATAATTGCTTGTGTTGATTAATGCTTCAATCCTGATTCCTGAGCCGTTAGGACGCAATATAGTTAAATATTTTACAGGAAGATGTTCTTCTGTCTTAATAGTGTACTTTATTTCATCAGCAGTGCTATCTATCAGATAACTATTCAAATAAGCGGGCTTGTTAAGGTCGGCTTGGGTGAATAATTCTAATTCCTTTGTCCAATCTGATATTTTAATGGTTTGATTTTCAGTAGTTTGTCCAATCGTAATTATTTTTTTTACTGTTGGTTTTTGTGTATCTAATTGTTTGATTTGTTGTTCAATAATCGTTTTTAAATCAAAGTATTTTTTTATTTTGCTTTCTTTTGGGTCGTTCTGACACGAAGTAAAAAGAAGGATTATTATTGAACAAAGCGTTATTATTTTCATACGAATCTTTATCTATCAAAATTTCTGTAAAAATACACATGAATTGTTAGCATATTAGTGTTTATTAGGATAATAATTAAAACTTGTGAGATTTTACGTTTTGGTTCTGTTTCTAATTCTAAGATTATGTAAACCGCATCCAATCCAAAAGA
>JALONS010000049.1 GCA_025454855.1 Arcicella sp. | reverse complement strand
GTTAGGTTTCCAAAAAGACATATCGTCTAAAGGAATTTTCTGTTGGGATTTTACCAAGAGCGGATTAATCAATACCAACATTAAAATCAAGTGCTTCATACTGTTATTAGTTTTCGATGAGTCTTTTTGTGAGTTATATTTTGGATATTTACACACTGTGTAATTTACAAAAATACTTAAACTTTGAATACGGGTTCTCTATTTTTGTATCCATAATTTATCTAAATATTCCATCTTTGTGCGGTGTACTTCAAAAACACCTTTAGCTTGGTTAGGCATCAGGATTTAGGAAATGGTATTTTGTAAAAAACCTAACAATACATACTTAACCAATTGAGGCTTGCAAAAGAAAAGAGGTATAAGTTGTAGATTTATAAATATTTACTCATTCGCTTTCTCGCAAATCGCTTTTTGCTTAGTGTAGCTTAATAAAAATCAGACGATTATCTCGAAAAATCGTTCTAAAACCATAAACTAATTTTAGAATACTTATGAAAAATAAACCATTTATCGCTCCCAATGCTTCTGTCATGGGCAATGTTGTCTTCGGAGAAGATGTATCTGTGTGGTACGGAGCGGTTATCAGAGCCGACGTTGAAAAAATTATCATCGGCGACCGTTCTAATATTCAAGATACGGCAGTACTGCACGCTGACCCCAACGACCCCACCATTATCGGAAATGACGTAACCGTAGGACACGGAGCTATTGTTCACGGGGCTATTGTGGGCGATAACTCGCTGATTGGTATGCGAGCCACGGTTTTGAACAAGGCTAAAATAGGCAAGAATTGTATCATCGGGGCGTGTGCTTTGGTGACGGAGGGCATGGAGATTCCAGATAATTCTTTAGCGGTTGGGATTCCCGCAAAAGTGGTCAAACAACTATCAGAACAACAAGCTCAATTACTAAAAATGAGTGCATTACACTACGTAGAAATGGGAAATAGACACGAAGCAGGAGAATTTAGTTTGATGCACTGAGCGAAAAATGATTTGCGAGAAAGCGAATGAATAAATAGCTAAAATGGGACTTAGGTTGTAGAGGGAGCAAGATATTTTTCATAAAATATGCGGCCCCCTCACTTTACAATCTAATTCACTTTTACTATAATTCTGCTCTGATTATAAGCTGCCATTACACCCAAGCCATTTTTGATGTTAGTATAAGTTAGTACAGGTTCGGCAAAAGGGTTTCCGTTAGCTCTTCTGATTTTGTCGATGGCAGTATTATAATAGTAAAATGCTTTGTCGGTATTGGCTACGTAAATTTCGTTGTAGCGGTCAGTAACAGTTACTGCAATATTTTGTTGTCCACCGCCACCACCTTGTGAACCTCCACCGCCAAAAGAAGTGAAATTATTAAATGAGCGTAAATCAAAAGGTTGAGCAACAACCGTTTGGTTTTCTTGCCCTTTATCACTGATGTATTCATATTTGGTTGTCCAGTTTACCCTTAATTTTTTAGTTCCAGTAGCATCCAGATACGTACCTTTTTGATAAAAGAACTGTCCGATACTATAAAAATTTTCTTCCCCTTGAATATCCTTAAATCTTACCTGAATACTTGGATAAGTAGTAGCACCTCCACCCCTGCCCGCTGTACCCGTTACCGTTGTTTGCTCAGAAGAAATGTCTTTTTCCGAGACTACTTTTATCGGTATGGTACAAGCACTTTCCACCGATGTAAACCCAGGGGCTGATACTTTCAATGTGTAAGTTTTACCTGCCACAATGGGTAGATTTTTAGCAAGTAAAAAATAGCGTGAGCGAGTGGTAAAAATATATTCTCCATCAGCATTGTAAGATGATGGTAATGGCAATGATTGATAAGGAATTGTAACCGTTTTCTGTCCGTCTGATAGTAAAACAGTAGCATTAAGAATATTGGGATAACGTTCCGCCCCGTCTTGAACGGTTCCGATAACAGGGGCTGTTTTAGTTACCGAAACTTCCAAAAGCGTATCTTGGGGCGAAAGAAAACACTGCACCACCAAACGGTCTTCATAAGGAATATCTATATCCGTTACCAAACTTTTACAAGAAGATAACGCCAGTAAAACCGAAAAGAAAAACAACAGATTTTTCATAATATTTTGAAGAAATTATCAGCAACTTTTGCGGATAATTTCTGTGTTGTTAAAATTTGAAACTGTAAGAAACCGAAGGTAAAAACGTGAAAATAGAATACTGGCTCAACGTTTTGGTAGTAGTGCCTGTACTTTGGTCGTATTGACTTCTATAATCATAGAAATACGGATTCTGACGGTTATAGGCATTGTAAATACTGAACTCCCAAGTGCGTTCGTGGCGTTTCATTTTTTTATGGAATTGTACACCCAAGTCTAAGCGATGATACGGTGCCGCTCTGAAAGCATTACGCTCGCCATAATCGGGCAGTTCTCTAAATTCTCCTCTATAATTAATACCTGCTACGCCCGCCTGTTCAACCCCCGCAATTTTATACCCCGACCGATACGTTGCCGTAGGTAGCGTGATGGCATTACCCGTACCGTACACCCACGTACCCGAAACCGTAATGTTAGGTTTAAGATGATAAATTGCTACGATGGAAGCATCATGACGGCGGTCGTATTTTGCCCAAAATTTATTACCAAAATTGAGTTCATCAAATTGGTGTTCAATCCACGAAAGGGTATAGCCTATCCAACCCGTTAGCTTTCCCGATTTTTTCTGAATTAACAGTTCCACTCCTTTCGCCCAACCTTGTCCTGCGGTTACTTTTTCTTCAAAGGGAATTACATTTACTTGGCTACGTGCCAATGCCTGTGGCCCGTCGGTTGAAAGGGTAGCAAACGTACTTCCCTCCTTGTAAGCAATGATATTATCCATCTTTTTGTAATATCCTTCTAAAGTAATAGTAAGCCCTTTTTCGGATAAATCTTTGGCTACACCAAAAGCAATTTGCCGTGAACGCTGGGGTTTTACGGCACTCGTGGAAGGAACCCAGAGGTCGGTAGGTAAGCCTGCCCCCGAGTTAGACAACAAGTGTATGTACTGATTCATCGTGGCATAAGATGCTTTAACAGCAAAGTCTCTGGGTAGTGTCCACGCTAAAGAAATGCGAGGTTCGGGGTTTTGATAGGCAACCGTATTAGTCGTAAAAGAAGAATATCTTAATCCAAGATTAATTCTAAGATTTGAAATGGGTTTGTAGGTATCTTCCACATAAATACCTGATTCTGTGGCATCTATTACATCAGTGGACTCACGGATGGTATCTGCTGCGGCATCAGAAACCACCAAAGCCGAAGGAATAAACCGATGGGCGGTTACTTGTCCACCAAATTTAATGGCGTGTTGTGAATTTGGGAAAAAGTCAAAATCAACTTTTGCCCCAAAGTCTCTGATACTACTACTATAACTCAAATTGTAGGTGAAAGTATTCGTAGAAATAGTGGCGGTTTGGTTAGCAATATTGGTTTCAAACTGGTAAGCACTATGTATCAAGGATACGTTTGAAAATAATTTTTCATTAAAAATATGATTCCAACGGAGCGTTCCCGTGGCATTTCCCCAGTTAAGCCCAGCACTAATAGTACGGCTTCCTTGTACATCGGCAACTGCTCCTTTGTCTCTTCCAAAATATCCCGACAAAAACAAACGATTTTTCTCTCCGAGTTCATAGTTAATTTTGGCGTTCAAATCATAAAAATAATAGAATGTCCCTGCGTTTTGGGCAGGAATAAACAGAGCTGCGGGGAGGTCAATATAAGTACGTCTTCCTGATATTAAAAAAGATGATTTTCGGTTTTTAGCAATCGGAGCTTGTACCACTAATCTACTGGCTATCAGACCAATACCTCCTTCTACTTGGAGTTTCTCCTTATTTCCATCTTTCATTTGCATTTCAATTACGGATGACAAACGCCCCCCATAACGGGCAGGGAAACCTCCTTTGGTGAGTTCTACGCTTTTGAGAGCATCGCCATTGAAAACGGAGAAAAATCCAAACAGGTGATAGGCATTATACACGGGGGCATCATCCAAAATCAATAAATTTTGGTCGGCTCCACCACCCCGCACGTAAATTCCTACGTTTCCCTCCGAACCTTTTTGTACTCCTGGCATTAATTGCAAGACTTTCAAAACGTCTTTTTCACCCATAAAGGCGGGTATTTCCTTGATTTGTTGCACAGGAATAGACACTTGGCTCATTTGTACATTCTCGGAAACTTTCTGTTGTTCGGGAGCATTACCGAATACTTTTACTTCATCTAATTGCCGAGTATCGGGTGCTAACTCAATATCTTGTTTTAGTGATTTGGCTGTAAAATTTTTGGTTACTTGCTTGTAACCCACAAAACTAAAAATAACCGTTATGTCATCAGAAGTGGATGGCATGGTTAGCGAATAAAAACCATAATTATTGGTCTGCGTACCAATTTTTTGCCCTTGCACGTAAACACTTACCCCAGGGAGGAGTTCGCCACTGACTGCTTCTTTCACCGTTCCACTGATAGTAATTTTGGGGTTTTGGGAAAAGGTTTTGGTGATGGCATACAAAACGAGAAAAAATAAGAGTAAGTGTTTTTTCATGTACGATTGAGCTATTAGTATATGTTCTTGAAGACATACACCAAAAAGATGGGGTTTATTGGCTGTATGAAAAAAGTCGCCCCAAAATATTTTAGAGCGACTTTTTTCTATTTGTATTTTCTTGATTTTCAATAATTTATTTCGGATATATAATTATTGACGCAGTTTAAAATTTATAGGCTGACGGGGTGAAAACCGCCGTCAGGGTTTTAGTCCTTGACCCTGACGGCGGCTTTTCGCCCCGTCAGCGGTTTTGCGTCAATAAGTATTCAGGTTTACTTAATATCAAAACTTCCTTCGCCTATCTTGAAACCTTCTGAGAAAAGTTCAATTTTGTAGTGTCCTTCACGATACTGAATAGCCGAACCTCTACCGTAAATAATTTCAACACCTTGTCCATTATTTTGAAACTGAATATCTTTCTTAACGGTGTAAGTAGATTCTTTTCCAAACAAATCGAAGTTCCCAGAACCCACGCCCGAATCGTACAATACTGCTCCGTCGGGGTCAAATACACGCATATAAATTGTTTTGATATCTTGTTTGGCAATCGGGTTGGGTTGTAATTGAAAAATCACTTTAATTTTATCCACTTTAGAAGCCCGATAAACGCCACCATCACGTTCTTTACCTTTGTCGGAAAGGGCAATCGCTTGTACAAATTGAGCTTGCAAAGCCGATGCACGAGTAACTTTAGCCGTCAGTTCACGGTTACGACGATAGTAATTATCCACCGAATCCGTTAAGTTTTGTTTTTCGGATTTCAAGCCCATATTCTCATTCGTAAGGGTTGAATTCTGCGAGAATAAGTCTTTATTTTTGGCAACTAACTCGCCATTTTCACGCTTCAATTGTACTAATTCGGCATCTTTCGCCGCCAAAAGCGTAACAAAATCAGCAATTTTAACATCGTATTGTTTCTTAGAAAATGCGTTTACTTTTTTCAATTGAAGTTTATCAGCTTCTAATTGTTTTTTAGCGGCTTCCAACGACTCAATATTACCGCCCAATACTTTTATTTGAGCAATTTTGGCATCTAATTGCGAACCAATTGAGTCTAATCTCACTCTTGCAGAAGCCAATTCCT
Source organism: Arcicella sp. (assembly GCA_025454855.1). Taxonomy (GTDB): domain Bacteria; phylum Bacteroidota; class Bacteroidia; order Cytophagales; family Spirosomataceae; genus Arcicella. The sequence goes on along the minus strand of JALONS010000049.1, from coordinate 12,634 downwards.
CCACTTTTTGATTAATTACCTGCTCTTGATTTTTATTCTTACTGTTGGCATCAAATAACAGGTATCCGAGAATACCCGAAATCACTGCTAATATCCCTACTGCCACTTTCCAAATGCCATTATTTTGTGTTGATTCTTCCATAAAATTGTGCGTAATATTTGATTAATTCGTGTTTTTTGAAACTCTTAGAGTTCCGAATTTAATAATTATCGACGGATTAGAGAAATTTTAAGCGGTTTTTTATGGGAGATAAGCATTATCACATAGATTTGCATAGCCAGTGAGCAATTATCAGTAAACAGTCATCAGAAAAATAGGCAGTAAATCAAAACATTTGTTCTTTCAAAATAACTGATAATTTTACCTTGAACATTGATAATTGTTTGTTGGAAACTGAATATTAATAATCAAAATATGCCCCAATACGACTTCTTAGTGATTGGCTCTGGAATTGCAGGGCTTTCATATACCGCTAAAATTGCTACTCATTTTGAAGAGCAAGGTAAAGACATCAAAATTGCTATCATTACCAAAACCGTTGCCGAAGAAAGCAATACCAAATACGCACAGGGTGGTATTGCAACCGTTTGGAAAGAAGAGGATTCGTTCGAGAAACACATTGAAGATACCATGGTGGCGGGTGATTTTTTATCCGACCGCAAAGCCGTTGAAATTGTGGTGAGAGAAGCCCCCGAACGCTTGAAAGAACTGATTGAATACGGAACAAAATTTGATAAAAAACCCGACGGCACGTATGATTTAGTGAAAGAAGGTGGACACTCTGACCAACGGATTTTGCACCATAAAGATTCTACGGGCAATGAAATAGAAAGAGCGTTATTAGAAAAGGTAAAATCCTTTAAATCAGTGGATTTCTTTACGCATTATTTTGCCGTAGATTTAATTACGCAACACCATTTAGGTGAAAAAGTAACTAAAGATACGCCCGATAAAAAATGCTTCGGAGCGTATATTTTTAATACACTAACGGGTAAAACTGAGACCTTTCTGGCTAAAACTACCTTATTAGCTACGGGAGGCATTGGACAAATTTATCAAAGTACCACCAATCCAACCATCGCTACGGGCGACGGTATTTCTATGGCATATCGGGCAAAGGCTTTTGTGGAGGGTATGGAGTTTATCCAGTTTCACCCAACATCTTTGTATCAACCTGGTAAAAAACCTTCGTTTTTGATTTCGGAAGCAGTACGTGGACACGGCGGTATCTTGAAAAATATTGATGAAACTACCTTCATGGAGAAATACGATGAACGTCTTTCGTTAGCTCCTCGTGATATTGTGGCTCGGGCAATTGACTCTGAAATGAAGAAAAACGGGGTAGACCACGTGTATTTAGATACCCGCCATCTTGAACCCGAAGATTTCAAGCATCATTTCCCGATGATTTACAATTATTGCAAAGATAATTTAGGATTAGATATTACGGGGAAAGACATGATTCCCGTAGTTCCAGCCCAGCATTATTTGTGTGGAGGTATCAAAGTGAATGAATTTTCACAAACCAATATCAACTTTTTGTACGCAGCGGGTGAATGTTCAGCAACGGGTTTGCACGGAGCTAATCGCTTGGCATCCAACTCATTACTGGAAGCCATCGTGTACGCACACCGAGCATATTTGGCTTCGATAGAAACTTTTGAGCAGAATGTTATTCCAACGAATATTCCCGACTGGAATGATGACGGCACTACACATCCCGAAGAATTGGTTTTAGTAACAGAAATGACCCGTGAATTAGAGTCAATCATGAGTAATTACGTGGGTATTGTACGAACCGACCGCCGTTTGAAACGTGCCTACGACCGTCTGGAACTGATTTATATTGAACACGAAGAGTTGTACCGACAGTCGAAAATTTCAGTAAAAGTTTGTGAGCTTCGCAATATGATTAATGTGGCTTATTTGGTCATTAAAGATGCCATTGCCCGTAAAGAAAATCGTGGTTTGCACTACAATTTAGATAATATCAGAGAAGGTAAAGTAAGGTAATTCACTCAATGAACTGAGTTTTATAAGGTAAAAAGGGCGTTGATTTTCAATAATTTAAGTAAGAGTAATTATTCAAACGATGTTTTAGCTGTTTCAACTAATTGATTATCATTTGGTTGCACTCCAAGCATCGAAATACTAACAACTACTTATCTATTCGCTATTTCGCAAATCACTTTTTGCTCAGTATCATTTTCATTTGAATAAAAATCCATGTCGGTTTTACTCATACGTTCGTTTATCGCCACATTTTTAATGTTTGGGGTATGGTTTATTTTTAATCATACCCTCAACGGAACCGTTTGGGAAGGCATGACTCTGAGTAAATCAGCCCTCATAGCGGAGTATTGCGAATTTAACGATACTTCACAATTCTTTCACCAAAGGATGAATACTTATTCCAATTTGGCGTATTTTTTCTTTGGTACACTTATCCTACAAATTGCCTACTCAGATTATCAACGTTCAAGTCCATTTCCACAAAATCATTTGTATTATTTTCCTGCCTTATCAGCTCTCACGGGTTTTTGTTTCATTTATTTGAGTTTTGGGAGTGCATTTTTCCATGCTTCGCTTACGTGGCTTGGGCAACGAGTAGATATGAATGGCACATACAGCATTACACTGGTACTCATTGGCACGGGCTTGTATCACGTGCTTTGGAAAATGAATATTTCTGAAAAACTCAAACTAATTTGGATTATCGTACTCGTGGGCATTATGCTGTCTTTCTACAAAATCCACCTTTGGGTTTCCAGCGGTATTTTAGTACCACTCTTGATTTTATTCACGATGATTTTGACGGGTATTCATTATTTCCAAAATCAAAATCGTAAGTATTTGATAATCTGGGCAATAAGTTTTCTGTTAATCGTAGTTGCTGTAAAAATCAGAACGATGGATGTCCAAAAAATTAACTGTAATCCCACTTCGCTTTTTCAAGGTCATTCTGTTTGGCACTTCCTTACGGCGTTGAGTAGTTTTTGTAGCTACGCTTTTTATCGCTTTGATAAAAAATAAAAAAGCGATTTCTGACCTAAGAAATCGCTTTTGAAATAATGTTGATGCGTATTTTACGGAAGTCGTCGTTTTGAACGACAACTTCCGTTGGGACTCAGATACGCAATATTCTTTTAAAATTGGTATTATCTATCAGTTTACATTTTTCTCTTGAGCCTTGAATTTTTCGAGGATTTTTTTATCCGCTATTTTTTGTTGAATTTTCTGTAAATGATTCACCAAGTTTTTACGCATTTCTACCGACTGCAATACCTCCGTCATATTTTGGTTATATTTCAGATTCGCCTGAAAAACTACTGGAAATAACGTAAAAGTATATTCTTGAAAAACAGGTACTTCCACCTGCTTTTTAATGGTTTTGGTAATCGTCTTTTTCTCGGTTACTTCTTCTACTTTTTCTTTTACGGTTTTGTAGGTAATGGTTTTGGTGGTTATACGCACTTCTTGCAGGCTTACATTACCCGATAGATTAGCATTGGAAACCTTAATTTCATCAATATCATTAATACTGATGGACTCCTGCTTTACGATTTTCTCTCCGACTGTATGAATGTGAACTAACTTCTGGGGAGTGCTTGCTAAATAAACCGCTCTTTTATTTCCAAAAACCTTTGCAATAGAATCACTCAACGACTGAAACGATGATAATTCAGGATATTGAACCGACACCAGTGCATTCACGCCATCAATTTGTTGGGTTATGTGTGTGAAAGATGATAGAATATTTGATTGATTTGCCATTAGTGGAAAATTTTAGAATTTGTAAGGATATTGAAACAAAAAAAATGCCAGTTTGTGGATTGGCGGTACGGCACAAAATTAAATATGATTTTTAGAGTTAACGAGAAATTTCTTCGATTTTCAACAGCATAAGTTTAACATCATTAAAAACTTCTCTTAACTTTTGTATATCCAGATTCTGTATTAAATCTGGAGCGTGCTTTAGTTTACCATATTTTAATTTTTTCGTCTTACCTGCTTTTTCAATAACGAAATATCTCTGCAAAATGATTTTTAATACTTCATCAGGCTGTTTGATTGACTCAATGTCTTTATGGAGAATTCTATCATCATCTTTCACCGCAGCCTCTCCTATTTTATAATACTCAAAGACCTTCTCTATAATTTCTGGTTGAGAAAGAATCCATGCTTCCATCATTTGAACCATAAAAAATACAAAATCCTGAACATCAAGGAGTTGATTATCTTTGATTCGTTGGGCTTTTTTATCAACTGTGCCGTCCAAATCAATCAATAACAAGCTATTAGGCTCTCTTATTTTTACAACATTTGTAATTGAATAAGCTGGTTCGGCTTGTATTTTTACCTTTTCTTCTTCAAATCCTGAATTTAATAGCTTATTGAAACTTTCACGTAGTCTATTTGTATTATCAACCGTTGCTACATCGGGGTTACTAAGAGGATTGGCACCGCCTTCAAAAAACACCTTTACTGTTACCATCGTACACCTCCCAGCTCACCACGAAGCCACATTTGCCCCGTCAGGAACTCTCCTTCCCAATCTGGAAAATCATCCTCTGATACACTTTTGATAACAGTTTGATTGTCATTATCTTTTTCAAAAATCTTCAAATCTTCTAATTCAAAAGCATTAAGAAGCAATGGAGAATGAGTGGCAATAATCATCTGTGTACCACTCTGAGCAGCATATTTTATTCCTCTGGCGATTCCATTAATCATATCAGGGTGTAAACCCGCTTCGGGTTCATCTATGCAAACAATACTACCACGATTAGGATTATAAAAAATAGACAGCAACAGTAAATAGCGTAAAGTCCCATCAGAAATATGTTCAATCGTAATGGCTTTATCTAAGTTTTTCTCTTTCAATGACATCAGTGATTTGCCTGCCAAAGGTGTAGTAAAAACCAGCTCCTTAAAATTTGGATTGACGTTTTTCAGTTCTTCGATAATTTTATCGTAAGCCTTTATTGAATTACCATTTAGATAACTCAATAGAGCCGTTAGATTTTTTCCGTCTGAAAGAAGTTTGTTTTCAGAATAATAAGGGGATAGTTGTCTTAGGATTCCATTAAATGACGTATCGAAGTGGTCATATATGGATATCTTTTCAATTGATTTTTTTAAAAAAAATGGATACCAAGAACCAAATTCTCTCAAATGGCTAATTTGTAATTCATGAATATCATCCGATTTTTCAGAAAAATCTATATTTATGTTGTCTTTATTTACCAGTAATTCTTCAAATAGTTCATAATTTGATGAACTAATTTTTTTTATAGTAATTGTATAAATAACAGCATAAATTTCTTTTTCAATATTTGTTCCTGGACTAATTGCATTTTTCTCTAACTGTTCACCATCAAAATGATAGCCTATTTTAATTTCATTAACTTCAGGATTTATAAAATTACAAGTCCCCGAAAATCCACCCCACTTTTGCGAAAATAACTTTTCAAAATTCCCTTTAATTCCTTCTTGAAGCAAACGAATAACTTTAATAAAGTTAGATTTACCAGTCCCATTTATCCCTACCAGAATATTGGTATCAGCGTTTAACTCAATAGTTTGTTCTGTTCCGAAACTAAAAAAATTTTGAACTACTATTTTTTTAATCATCTATAAATCAATTAGTTATTAATATATTTCTAATAGGACCGTTATTTCTTTACCGTAATGTTTATAACCACGACTAACTTACCTAACATCGAATATCGAAAAGCCAACATCGAAACTTAAAACAAAATCCCCGCCAAAGTAGCCGACATATAGCTGGCTAATGTTCCTGCAACCAATGCTCGCATGGCTACTTTCGTGAGGTCGGCACGGCGGCTGGGTTCAAGGGCTGAAATACCACCAATCTGAATGCCAAGTGAACCAAAATTGGCAAAACCACAAAGAGCGAAACTCACGATAGCAATGGTTTTGGCTGATAATGCTCCGCTTTTTATCATGGGTGATAGTTTGAGATATGCCACAAATTCATTAGCGGCTAATTTTGTTCCCATCAATGACCCTGCCGTTACTATTTCTTCTTTGGGTACGCCCATGCACCACGCAAAACCTGCAAAAAGATACCCCAAAACGGTATCTAAACTAAATTCAGGGTAGTTGAATAAACCTCCTACTTTACTAAAAAGGAAATTGATGAGGGCTATCAAAGCTAAAAAACCAATCAGCATTGCCAGTACATTTAAACCTACTTTCAAGCCGTCTGAACAACCTGCCGAAATGGCATCAATCATGTTGGTATGTTGCTTTTTTACCTGTAAGGTTACAACTCCTTTGGTCTCAGATTCTTCGGTTTCTGGAAAAATGATTTTGGAAATTGCCAACGCCCCAGGAGCTGCCATGATACTCGCCGCAATCAAGTACGAGGCAGGCACGCCAAACTGAATATACGTAGCCATAACACCACCCGCAATACAGGCGTAACTGCCTGACATAGAAGCCGTTAATTCTGAAAGCGTCATGCCTTTCAAATATGGTTTTATCATGATTTGGGCTTCTACTTGCCCCACAAATGCACTGGATATATTAGAAAGTGCTTCGGCACCACTTACCCCCATAAGGGCTTTCATTCCTCGGGCTAACCACTTGATAATAAACTGAATAACCCCTAAATGGTAAAAAATATTTACTAAAACCGCCACAAAAATAATGGTAGGAATAATATTGAAGAAGAAGATAAAACCACCCCCACGAAAAACCTTTTCGAGAACGGGAACGTCTGCCAAAGGTCCAAAAACGAATTTTGCTCCTTCCGAACTAAAATTGATAACTCGTGTAACCCAGTTCCCTAAAGTTGAAAATATTACCGCCCCAACGGAGGTTTTGAGAATAAAAAGAGCCAATGCTGCTTGCAGAGCCAAACCCATACCTACGGTACGAAAATTAATAGCTTTACGATTGTTTGACATCAAATAGGCAATGCCCAAAATTAATACGATACCGATGAGTCCTGTAAATCTTTCCATACTGGAGAAGTAAAATGTGGTTTTGGTTTGTTAAACGAAAGGATAAAGATAAGAAGTTTTTTTAGGTTTGAAGGCATTTGACCTACTAACCGCCACATCCATTCAATTATTTTCCTAAATTTATGAATGTAAACTTATTTTTCCTGCTCTCTGACAAGTAAAGATTATCAATTGAATAGCGTTTTTTCTTTGAATAAGACATTAATTATCAAAAAATTACCCCAAAAATATCGAATACCGAAAGACAAATACTTGCTACTCACCACATGATGATTACGAAAAAAGTAAAGATTTAAACATCGCTAAAGCTATTCTGGAAGTGGCAGCGGAGAAATTTCCTAAATCCAGCATCGTTTTTACTCGCTGGGGAGACTACTATACCTTGAAAAATGACAAAGTAAATGCCCTTTTGAACTATGAAAAAGCCCTAAAATTAGAGCCTTCTGATAAAGAATTACAGGAGAAAGTAAAAGAGTTGAAAAAGTGAGTTAAGGGTAAATCAATCCAATGAAAACCGATAAATGGTATCTAAGGCACTATAAAGTGTATCTAATTCTTGAACGTCATATCTTTGGGTGAAAAGGGTAAATGTATCTTGTAATAATTGAGCAAATTCCCAAGTTTCACCATTTGAAACAACACCAAATATTCGCTGGTTGGGTTCTTGATTCAGTTGCTGAATAGCGTACATTTCAGACCCACATTGAGCCCAGCCAGCTTTAAAATCATCCTTTTTAGCTTCAACAACTGCCAATAGGGGATAATCTAACACAATTTTTCCTAAAGCAGACTTTCTTGAAATCAAATAGTCTGGAATCCCCGAAAGTTCTTCCGTAAAAACAATTGGTTGATGACTCCAAATAGCTAATTCCTTAGAAAAGGGTTTCCAAGCAGCTTTTAAAATCGGATAAATTAGGTTCTCACAAATGGCAGGTTCAGAAATATCATAAGCAACATTCTGCAAGGTAAAGGTAATGTCTTCCGTTAAAACCTCTGGGGCTTTCTTAATGTCAAAAGTAGGGAAAAGCTCCTCAACGTATCTTATTTGATACTTTTTGATTACTTGCGAGAGTGAACTAAACGAAGTAAAAGCCATTTTACGAAAATTTGTTTTTGTAAAATTACACAAAAAGAATTACAGAAGAGTTTTAATTTAAGTTCAATATTGAGCCCCCCAGTCGCTAAGACACTAAGAGATAATAAAAATCCTAAAACAATTCCTGATAGACTCAGTGTCTTCGTGGCTTTTCTAACAGCAAGTTCTTTCATTTCAGCATTTTGTTGCGTAAATTCCTATTCAAATCAACATCACATAATTTATGAAATTTATTACCTGTTTTCTCTTGATTTTATTAGGTACATCAGCATTTTCTCAAAAAATTCTCTCTGAAAAAGAACGAGCGGAGGTGGTTGATGAGATTTTGGAAGAACGCATGACAAAACTGCTCCCTGCCCTCATGCGTGAAGCAGGTATTGATATGTGGGTCATTATCTCACGGGAATATAACGAAGACCCCGTGATGAAAACAATGCTACCCGCTGTTTGGCTTTCGGCACGTCGTAGAACGATAATGGTGTTTACCGATAAAGGCGAAAAAGAGGGTGTAGAAAGACTGGCAATTGCTCGGTACGATGTGGGAAATTTACTAAAAGGTGAATGGGATTTGCATACCAATCCCGACCAGTGGGAAGCCCTAATAAAAGTAATAAAGGAACGAAACCCTAAGAAAATTGGCTTGAATTTCTCTCAGTATTACGCCCATGCCGACGGACTCACTTATACTGAACAAAAAGAATTCATGGCAAAATTACCCAAGGAATTCCACGAACGGGTGGTGTCAGCTTCTAATTTGGCTGTCTCTTGGTTAGAAACTCGTACCGAACGAGAAATGGCTATTTACGAGCAAATTAGCCGTATTTCTCACCAAATCATTGATGAGGCTTTTTCTGATAAAGTGATTCAGGTAGGCGTGACTACTACCGACGATGTGGTATGGTGGATGCGACAAAAAGTGACAGATTTAGGACTTGAAACATGGTTTCATCCGACGGTAGATGTACAACGATACAACCCCGAGAATTTTGACCATCTACGTACTTTTACGAAGCGTCCTACCAAACAAATCATCATGCCGGGAGATTTGTTGCACTGTGATTTTGGTATTAAGTACCTTCGCCTTAATACCGACCACCAACGACACGCCTACGTATTACGAGCAGGAGAAACCGATATTCCTGAATTTTTGAAAAAAGCTTTTCAACAAGGAAATCGTTTGCAAGAATGTTTAACCGAAAACTTCAAAGCGGGAAAATCAGGGAATGATATTTTAGCTAACGCTTTAGTACAATCCAAAAAAGAAGGCATCAACGGAGCGATTTACACGCACCCCATCGGTAATCACGGACACGCCGCTGGTCCAACAATTGGAATGTGGGACAATCAAGGCAAAACCATCGGGGCGGGCGATTATCCACTAAGATACAACACCGCTTACTCGATTGAACTCAACGCCGCCGTAGAAATTACCGAATGGAAAAAGACCATCAGAATTATGCTGGAAGAAGACGGTTTTTTTGATGACAAGGGTAACTTTAGGTATATTGACGGCAGGCAACAAGAAATTTTACGGATTCCGAGGTGAGGGATTACAACCTCACCCGCTCCGAAATCTTACAAATATCCAACGCTACTTTCTGTATATTCATCAGTAATTCTTGGATAATGAGTTTGGTGTCTTCCTCTTCGGTTGTGTTGGTGATGGCTTTTATCTTAAATAGCTTGATGGCTTCTTTCTGTACAAATTCGCTTTGTTCCAAAACCTTGATGGCTTCTTTTAATAGTACTTCGGTATTATTGGCAATGCCTTTTGTTTCTTCTAAATCTGGGATTTCCTCAAAATGCTCTCGCTCGTACAACGCAAGCGTGGCAACGTAGGAAGAAAATAAATGATTCAGTACCGAAAATTTATGTACTTCGTTTATACTCAGTTGTTTATGTTTGGGTTCTGAGAACATTCTCTGGAAGCCAGCCGCCAAATTAGCACTTCGTACAAATACTTCTTTACGAATAATTTTATAGGGAACTCGCTCGTATTGTTCGCCAAAATATAACTGTGATACTTGATGATAATACGCCAGATTGGCTTCTAACATCTCTATCAATATTTTTCGTAGTTTCTCGTGTTCCCAATGGGGGAGTAATACGTAACTGCCAATAAATGCCAATCCGCCCCCAATGATGGTATCATACACACGCTCTATCATCAATGCTCTGCCACCCATACCCAGAAAATCAAATAGAATCAAGATAAACGGAGTCATAAAAAATACACTGACCAAATACGTTTTACGCTGAAAACTGTACGTACCCAACATACAAACCAACTGTATTGCAAACAACCAACGATTATCCGTTACATAATTCAGAATCAACATTCCGATAAACGCTCCGCCGATGGTACCGATGAGCCTATCTAAATTTCGTTCTTTGGTAAGGCTGTACGCTGGTTTCATGATTACCATGATGGTCAATAAAATCCAATTGCTATGCAAAAAATGAAACGATTGGGCAATCACAAAACCAATTAACATTAAGCCCGAAACCCGCAGGGCGTGTCTAAAATTTTCTGATTTTAAGTTTAAATTTTCTCGGAAAGTATCTAATTCGTACTCTTGGTGAGTGGTAAAAGAATCCGTCTGTATCTCATTTCTACTGAGTTTTTGGAGTTTTTTATCTTTAAAATATCCTTTTATCTTCTTGATTCTCAGGAAGATATTTTCAATATTAAGTTCAATATTTTTGATGGCTTGTAAACCAGCCGAAGTAAATTTAACTGTATTATCAGGTTGTAATTCTTCAATACTCAATGTTTCGATAGCCGTTTGCAATTCTTGTAAACGACGGGGAAGAAATGACGCAATATTAGGTTTTGTGCCATCTTTTAAAGAAGATGCTATTTCCTCTATTTGTTCGGCTAAAAGATTGAGTGTAGCTTCAAAATCAGTCAGAATTCCCGTTTGGTCAAATTGCTTGTGAAGATTTTGGTAATTATAAAACGTAGAAATGATTTGCTCGTACAAATCTACCATATCCACAAAAACGACCAATAAAAAACGTCCTTCTTGGGTATTTTCCTGTACTATTTCTCGACTTTTGAATAACTGTTCACGGGTAAGGTCTAATTTTTCATTAACTTTTATTTGGGCTTCTATCAACTTTTTGTAGTTGTCGTCATAATCCATTTCGGCTTGGTAAAAGCCTGCTTTTATACGCATAAATTGAGCTATTTCCATCACACATTCCGCCAAAGATAGACTTGCCAAACGGTAGGGCATTATTCTGTACAGAGATAAACTTAGTGCCGTGTACCAAAGTCCTCCGATAAGAATATACAAGGAATACAAGAAAATTTGGTTGAGTGGACGAACATCATCAATCCCCAAAATCATCACTAACAACGCCGCCACGGCAATAGAAGAAGCCCGATTTCCATAAACGTAAAACATGGAAAACAGAAAGCTGAGTCCAACAATCGAGAAGGCAGTTAAAAATACCGAAACCGTTGCCAAGCCCGTGAGAATAGAGACAATAGTAGTAATGCCCGTGGTGAAAAACATGGCATTACGGCGGTGAGTAATAGGACCGGGCGTATCAGCAATACTGGCACATAAAGCACCCAAAGAAATATTTATTCCGATTTGTAGAAGGTCGAACTGGGCTAATATCAAACTGGGCAGAACCACCCCAAAAGTTATCCTAAGCCCATCACCAAAGTATGGACTTAGGATAAAATTTTTAGTATCGTTGATTATTTTATTGACGCTTTGAGGAATCATCTCTGAAATGGATAGTCGTTTTCAAAGATAACCAGTTTTTTTGAGCAAATAACCCTCTATCGTCACTTTCTAAGCCAATACCAAATCCTTTTGCACAAAGGCTTTCATCACTTCAGTAGTGATAATTTCGCATTTGTCCATGTGATATCTTAAGGATTGCAAGAGATTCGTTATTACTTCTTCGGTATGATTGACGTTGAGCGTTATTCGCATTCCAGAATTTTTTAAGGGAACGGTCGGGAAGGATGACACATTCACAAAAAAGCCGTCTGTTTGCAAACCATGGGCAATTTGTACACAGTGTAAAGGGTTTGCCCCAACTGCCAAATAACAAATGGGCGTTAGGTCTTGCCGAACCAAAGGAAGGTCTAACTCAATGGCTTTTTGATTAAAATGACTGATTAATGCTATCAATCTTGCCTGACGCTCGTATATTTCATCACTCAAGTGAATTGCTGCCGAAGCAATCCCAGCAGTGAGCATAACGGGTGAAACAGGTCCTGAAAAAATAAGCGTTGAACCCGCATTTTTAATCATAGATTTTTGAAGTTCATCTGTAAAAACCATTGCCGAACCGTTTGCACCAAAACCCTTGTTGATGGAAGTTATCAAGCACATTTTATCGTGAAAATAAGGCACTTGGCTCAGGGTATAGCCACTGCCGTGCTTACCCGCCCAACTCATACCGTGTGCGTCGTCCACGTAAAGGTGAAACTGCTCATACTGATTAAGAAAAGCGTATAAATCAGTCATTGGGGCAGTATCACCAAACATGGAATAAACACCATCTGCCATGTACCATATT
>JALONS010000307.1 GCA_025454855.1 Arcicella sp. | reverse complement strand
CGTGACAAATATTTCCCTGTGATTTTGAATAATTCGCAATACGCAAAACGTTTGCCGATTGGTAAAGATGACATCTTGAAAAACTTCAAATATGATGTTTTGAAACAATTTCACCAAGATTTCTATCGCCCTAATTTAGAAGCCGTTGCCGTTGTGGGCGATGTTGATGTGGATATGGTGGAAAAAATGATTATCGAAAAATTCAGCGGTATCAAAAATCCTGCAAACGAAAAAGAAAGAACAAAATATAATATTCCGCTGACGGGCGGAACGGACGTTGCTATTGTTACCGACCCTGAGCAGCCCAATACCATCATCCAAATTTTGAACAAACAACCCAAACGCAAAGACGTAACATATCAAGACCGTCGTGACGGTATGGTTCGTTCATTGTTCAATCAAATGTTATCGGCTCGTATTCAAGAACTTACCCAAAAAGCTGACCCTCCTTTTCAGTTTGGATACGCTGGTTATGGTGGATTTTTAGGAAATCTCGATGCCTTTACTTCATTTGTAGTTGCCAAAGGTGGAAACGTAGAAAAAGGTTTGAAAGCCATTTTGGAAGAAACCGAAAGAGCGAAGAAATTTGGTTTCAATGCCTCAGAATTAGCTCGTGCGAAAACGCAGTACATGGTCGGTCAAGAGCGTGCTTTCAAGGAAAAAGACAAAACCGACTCTGAACAAATAGCCGAGGGCTTGGTAGGAGCTTTCATTGAAGATGAAAACTTAACATCACCAGATTTTAGTTTTGACTTTACCAAGAAATATTTAGAAGGGGTAAAATTAGAAGAGGTAAACACTTTGAGTAGCACCTTGATTACGGCTGATAACCGTGCGGTGATTTTGATGGCTCCTGAAAAAGACAAGGCAACTTTACCAACCGAAGCCCAAATCAGAGAATGGCTGAATACAGCAGGTAAAAATGTAACGGCTTACGTGGACCAAACAGTTGATAAACCTTTGATTGCTAAATTACCAGCAGGCTCAAAAGTTACGGTTACGAAACAAATTCCAGAAGTAGGTATTACAGAATTAACTTTTGCCAATGGCGTGAAAGCGGTTTTGAAACCAACGGATTTCAAGAATGATGAGATTTTGCTTGGAGCGTACAGTTTAGGCGGAACAAATCTGTACGCTGACAAAGATGCAGATAACGCTCGTTTGGCTTCTACGATTGTCTCTATTGGTGGTTTGGGAGAGTTTTCTTCAATCAACCTTCGTAAAATGATGACGGGCAAAGTGGCAAGGGTTACGCCTTACATTACGGGGACTTCAGAAAACTTTAATGGTGCTACCACTCCCAAAGACCTTGAAACATCTTTGCAGTTGGTTTATAGCTATTTTACCCAGCCACGTTTTGATGCCGAAGTGGTAAAAGGCTTTTTAGCGAATCAACGGGACGCTTTGGCAAATCAGCAAAAAACGCTCACGCCAGAGAAAGTTTATAACGATTCGTTGAGTGCTATTTTAAGTAATTATGCTCCAAGAAATCTTCCTATGACTTTAGAAAGAATGGAAAAAGTGGATGCTCAACGTGCTTTTGAGATTTATAAAGAACGTTACGCCGATGCTTCTGATTTTACGTTTTTATTGGTCGGAAATTTCAAAACCGATGATGTAAAACCTTTGTTAGAAAAATACTTGGGTGGTTTACCTGTAATAAAACGCAAGGAAACTTTCAAAGATTTAGGTATTCGTCCACCGAAAGGGAAAGTTGAAAAAACACTTTATAAAGGTACAGAACCGAAAGCTCGTGTAACGATGGTTTGGACGGGCGACTATGATTTAACGTCCGAGAATGAAACTCAAGTAGAGGCTCTGACGGAAGTATTAGAAATAAAACTAATTGAAAAACTACGGGAAGAAGAAGCAGGTGTTTACGGGGTAGGTGTAAGTGGTTCAACCGCTAAAATCCCAGCCAAACGGTATAATTTCAGAATTGCCTTTCAGTGTGCCCCTGAAAATGTAGAAAAATTGGTAAATCGTACGATGGCAGAAATCCAAAAAATCAAAGATTCGGGTGCGGAAGCCACTGATATTGAGAAGTTTAAGGCTGAAACCAAACGCCAAACTGAAACCCAATTACGTGACAATAGCTTTTGGTTGGGGTATTTACAAGGACAATACCAAGACGGCGAAGACGTAAAAGAAGTATTAAAGCAAGACGAAATGCTGAAAAAAGTAACGGTAGAGAGTACCAAAGCCGCTGCCAAAAAATACTTTGCCGAAAACATGATTAAGGTCATCATGTTACCAGAGAAGAAGTAACAGTAAAATGTAACTCGAAGTTTTACTTCGAGTTACATTTTATGCCAAGACCAATTCGCTGGCTCTTAGTAAATCACTCGTTGTAATTTCAGAGAAAGATTCTTCTGGTTTTTCAGTTAAGTGAATCGTTTTAATACCTGCTTTTTTACCTGCCTTTATATCTCGGTGGGCATCACCAATCATCCACGAAGCGTTGGGGTCAATTTTATATTTAGCCATTGCCTTTTCAATCATCAATGAATCGGGCTTACGGGTAAGCGAAGCCGTCGTGAATTTTTCGTGGTGAGGACTAAAATAAATATCATCTAATAAATTCCCGCACTGTTCCTGAAAGTAGTTGTGACACGTCAATACGTCTTCACGGCTATAAATGCCCTTTGCAATGCCCGACTGATTGGTAATCACAATCAATAAATATCCTGCCGCTTTTAATTTTTGGAGTGCCTCAATGGTGCCTTCTGGAATGATTAAATCCTCAAGACGATAAACGTAATCTACTCTATCTACATTCAAAACGCCATCACGGTCTAAAAAAATACATTTGTTCATAGTTCTGTTATTTGTACAATACATTGATTAGCATAGGTTTCCTAATACGTAGGCAAATCAGAATAAAAATACCTAAAATATAATTATATTTTTATTTTTTTGTACAAAATATATAAATTAAAATATAAAACACAAATTTGTTCACAAAAAAACGCAGACTTTTTGAGATTAGTCTGCGTTTTTTCAATTAATTATCTTGTGGTAATACAGTTTTGTTTGGCTCAATTCCTTACTGCCTTTAATAATCGTTTGGTAATCAATGGGTTAAACTTGATTTTATATTTCAAACTACAGTGAACTTTCCAAAGTAGCATTATTCTCAAACTGTAGTTTTACCAAGTTGGCGTAAATCCCATCTTCAATGGTTACTAACTCATCGTGCGAACCTTTTTCGGCTACTTCACCTTCTTTCAGTACGTAGATGGTATCCACATTACGAATGGTAGCCAAACGGTGGGCAATGATGATTGTAGTACGGTTTTGCATTAAAACATCCAAAGCATCTTGCACTAATTTTTCTGATTCTGAATCTAAAGCACTCGTTGCTTCATCCAAAATTAGAATAGCGGGGTCTTTCAAAATAGCACGAGCAATGGCAATTCGCTGGCGTTGTCCACCCGATAATTTTACGCCTCGTTCGCCCACAATCGTCTGGAATTTCTCAGGAAACGAATCAATAAAATCAAAAGCATTGGCTTTGCGAGCCGCCTCCGTTACTTCTTTCTCACTGGCATCGGGGTTTCCATAAGAAATATTTTCATAAATTGTTCCGCCAAAAAGCATTACTTCTTGTGGCACAATGGCAATTTTCTTGCGTAATTCGGTCAAATCATAGTCATTAATATTTTTTCCATCAACAGAAATAGTTCCACTCGACAGTTTATAATAACGCATCAGCAACTGTACGATGGTTGATTTACCCGCCCCAGAATACCCTACTAAGCCTATTTTCTCTCCTGAATTTACTGCTAACGAAATATTTTTCAATACCTCCACATCAGGTCGAGAAGGGTACGAAAACGCCACATTCTGATACACAATTTTAGGATTTACAGTCGGTGGCAAATCGGTATTACTTGTAATTTTTTCAGATAAATTTATTTCGGACTCTTCTCCCAAAATCTCCAAAATTCTCTCAGAAGCCCCAACCGTTCGCTGGATTTGTGCGTACATATCGCCCAAACCACCCACCGAACCACCAATAAATCCAGTGTAAATAATGAATGTAAAGAGGTCTTTAAACGCTAACTCTCCGTTCAAAACTAAGTTTCCACCGTACCAAACCACGCCTACTACCCCACCAAACAAAACAAAAATGACGAACGAAATAAAACCACCTCTGAAAGTGGCTGCCTTCAAAGCATAATCAACTACTCGTTGCACAGAAGAACTATACCTTTTTGCTTCTAAATCTTCATTGGTAAAGGCTTTTACCACATTGATTGACTGCAACGTTTCTTCCACGATGATGTTTGTAGAAGCCAATTCATCCTGTACTTTCTTTGCATTTTTACGAATAAACCTTCCGAAAATAATAGCTGCCACTACTAAAAAAGGAAAAGTAAGCAACATGAAAAGGGTCAGTTTGCTGGATAAATAAGAAATCAAAATAATACCGCCCACAAGGGTAAAAATCTGACGAAAAAGCTCGGCTAAAGTGATAGAAAGAACATCCTGTAATTGAGAAATATCAGTAGTGATACGACTCATGAGGTCGCCAACACGGTTTTTTTCAAAGAATGGAACGGGTAGTGTAATGATTTTGGTGTAAAGAGCCTTGCGTAAATCTCGCATGGATTGCTCTGAAACTCTGGTGAAAGTATAAACTCTAAAAAAGGAAAATGCCGCTTGTAAAATCAACAAAATAATAAATAAAAAAGTAACATCATTGAGCGTCAAATGTACAGATTCTGGACTCAGAAAAGATTGAAGTCTTTGTCCTACTCCCGTGTTGGGAAGATTAGAAAGCCCTTGATTGGTAGCACTTTGCGGAGAAACAATCGCCCCCACCATTTGTCCCATCAACAGTGGAATACTCATAGAAGTTATCTGTGAAAGCACTAAAAATATAAATCCGATGAAGAATGTTCCTTTGTAGGGCAGGGTAAATTTGAAGATGCTTAATGCCTTGTTAAAACCCTCTTTGGTTACTTTTTTCTTATCTTCTGGAGCCACCTCCGCCCCGAAATTTCGCTTTGCCATTTATTTGTGGTATTTATTCCTTCAATCAAAACCGTAAAACATACGAAGTAGTTCGAGGTTTAGTCTGTGATTGTGATTAACGAGGTACAAAATTAGGTTAAAAGAAGGTTTTAACTTAAAAGATGAAGTTGTTTAGTTGAAAGTATGTCTAAAATTAATCATTGCCGAAGCCATTAATAGCCATGCTTTAAAGTTTTTAGCTAACTGTTCAAAGCGTACAAG
>JALONS010000306.1 GCA_025454855.1 Arcicella sp. | reverse complement strand
TGTTCAGAAAATCAACGGATTGCGTTTGAATGAGTCCGTCGGTAGTTAATTCCCAACGCTTGAAGTCTTCGGTTTGATTAAACATTAAATAATAGTCTTCGTATTGGGTATTTTCAACCAAAGGAACGGCAAAAGCAGGATGACCACCCACCGAAAAATACATGGGGCCTACGCCAGTATTTTTGACAGAATATGTCACCGCAAGGCTACTATCTTGTAAAGTGTAAATGAGTCTAAATTCAAAATGAAAAGGATATATTTTCAAAGTTTCTTCGTCTGACTTTAATAAGAAAATTGTCTGATTATCAGTGTGTTGTTCTACGGTAAATTCTTTGTCACGGGCGAATCCGTGCCGAGGTAAGGTGTATTCTTGCTCTTCAAAGCGGTAAGTATTGTTTTTTAATGAACCTACAATCGGGAATAACACAGGCGAGGATTTTGCCCAAAAAGCGGGGTTTGCCCCCCAAATGTATTCCGTGTGCGACTGATAATGAATAAGACTAACGAGTTCAGCACCTTTGGGATTGATACTGGCAGTAATAAATTGATTTCTGAGTATTTGCATAAGAACAGGATGGATTGAGAACAAAAATACAAAAAGCCTAATCAGAAATAGTTGTAATAGATTCTATACTATTTTTGATTTATTGAGAGAATTGAATAATTTTTTTCATGAAAGAACAAAGAAGAAATATCTGAATGATAAAAAGCTATGCAGAAACACACGTAACCAAAAATATCAAAAAAATTAACTAAAATTTTCATTTTGATATACAAAATAAAGTCAGTTTGATAAAGATTATCCCCGAATAGGGACAATAATAAACTGAATAAATTAGGGAAAAGTAAACCTATGGCTATGATAAAATAGGAATTTCTATTCAAGGAAATATTTAATTTGATTTCACGGAATGCTCGAACGATGTATAGTAGAGATGACAAAATGATGAATAACTTACTCATTACAGGATTGACTACTCCATACTCATTATGATTATCAATAAATAGATAAGCATAAATAGCGAACAAAAAAGTAATTAGGGTTAAAAACTTTACAGATATCGATAATAATTGCTCTTTCAATAAAACCGAGAAGAAAAATCCTACAAAAAATATATCCAGTAAACGAGAGCCTATACTTAAAAAATGCGTGTTCTGTATGTCAAACTTTTCTAAGAATGGTAAAAACCAACTTGTATATCTACCAACTGCCCATATAAATAATTGAATAAATAAATTATACAGAAATAATAAAACTTGATAAAGCAAAAAAAACCTTAATAGTCTATTAAGGTTTTTAAACTTATAGATTCCTACAATTATTGGTAACAGAGAAATACCAATGATTACTGAACCTAATAAAATCAATACTTCATTATACCAAGTTTCTTGAGCATTCATCGTGGGAGTCTTACACCGCCTGTTGGAGGGTTATCCCCAGCACCAGCGACTAATTGTAAAGTGAAAAAACGTAGGTAAATATAATAATCATCTGGGACACTTGCGATATTTACACCAACAATTGAGAATTCAATACCCTGGCTTGTACTTTCATAGTCTTGTTTTGACAAAATAAAATAATAATCCGTTGATGTATCGGTTAGTAAATATCGTTTAAGAATATCATCAAATGGTACTATTTCTACCTCTGCCAATCTGGGGTTTTGTATATTAGTAATTTTGATGGCTACTTCGCTGTAAAGCTGAAAATAATCGTTCAAAACACGCTTATTGAACAGATAGTCTTTGTTTTGTCCGTAATTAGTAAAATCTATCATGTTTGAGCTATGATTGAATGTACTACTTTGATTGAATTTGATATTGGGATTCATTATTTTAAGGTTTTATGGATGATTAATTTATTTCTTTGAGTTTACTTATGATAGAGCTGTCAGGATATGATTGATTGGGTTCAAATTTTTGCCCATCAATTTCATAGAATCTGTATGGTATAAGTAGTGTTTGATTATTTTCTTGGTATCTATAGAAAATATAATCTTCATTGGGAAATAAAATTATATCATACGGGTTTTTGCTTCCTGATTTATTACTTAATTGTATTTCTTGGTTGTTAATGCTTACTTTAGGTTCAAGTTTAAAGGCTTCTTTCTTTCTAACCTCTGTTAGTAAAAACGCATCTTTTATCAAATCATAAAAGAAGCTGGCATCTTTAGTTTGCTTTAATTTTCTCTCCGATTTATTCAAAATGCTTTCAGTTGTTTTATTCAATGGATTTTTTAGCATTTCAGTAGAAACAGTACGGATGATAACGTCAGTTGAATTAGCAGTATCATTAGCAACAATTTTTTGTTTTAATGACTGAAATTCTTGAAATACTGTATTTGAAGATGGAATAGGAGGTTTTGATAAGCAAACTTTTGTACATTCTTGACCCGTTGGTACGATAAAATTCACGATTGAATTAACATGATTCGTAAAAAACCCTTCAGAAATAAGGCGATATTCTCCCTCACATTCAGGAGAGGCATCTTTTTTAGGGTCACAAATAGTAAGGTATTTACAGGATGGAATCGTTATATATCCTGTTGCCACTACTGCATGACTGCTTGTAGTTATATTATCGGAAGGGTTGCCTAATAATATAATGACAGGACGGCATTTACTTATTTCATTAATTACTCTCAACCACATATTCTCTCTAATTTGTGTAGAGCTATATCCCAACTGTGAAAAAAGTACATCAAATGCTTGGTTATCGTTTTTTTGTCCGAAAGTAGGGATTTGTTTGTTTAATTTGTCTGTGAGTGGAGTGCCAGAAGTAGAAGAACTAATGTTACAATTAAAAACCAGAGGGTCAACAGATGACCATGATTCTGGTAGCGGTATTGATGTTAATGAACCCGTGGGGATAAATCTCTGACGATTATTATAGTTGAAAAAAGCTAAATATTTTTGAGAAATAGGTACGTTACCGCTTTCTGTTGAGAATTGCCTTGAAGGTTGGTGGTATTTGATAACCATCTCCATTGATGCTGCCCAACACCAGTTTTTAGTTTGTTGAGAGATTAATGGTACATTCAAAATTCTATCTTGAGAGTAAGAATGAATACTAAAAATGATTATTATTCCAAAAATATATTTTTTCATAACAAATAGAATGTTGAAAATCTGATAAAATAATGAGATAGTAATTCGTAATTAAAATTCATAATCGTATTTAACCAACCAACCGCAATTCCAAAGCCTTAACTACTGCTTCGGGGGCTGAATTGACGTGTAGTTTCTCGTATATGTGTTTTACGTGGTCGCAAACGGTGTAGTAACTGATACTACAACTGTCTGCTATGAGTTTGTACGACATCCCTTTTACCATACACTGCAACACTTCTTTTTCTCGTTGGGTGAGGTCGATATATTCAGGTTGTTGCCGAACAAATTGGTGCTGAAACATCTTTAAAACTTTACTGGCAATACTCGGCGTTAGGCACGACCCTCCTGCATATACCTCCTCAATTGCCTGTACGTAGGTTTCGGGTTGGGGATTTTTAAGGATATATCCATCCGCTCCCGCACAAATTGCCGCAAAAATTTTATCATCGTCATCAAAAACTGTTTGCATTAGCACTTTTACATTTGGAAGATGTTTTTTGATGTTTATCAATGCTTCAATACCCGATATTTTAGGCATTTGAATATCCATCAATACCACGTCGGGCTTATATTTTTTGATGAGCGACAAAGCATCAAGGGCATTACCAAAAGCTCCCGAAAACCAAATGCCCTCGGTACTGGCTAAATAGAGCGATAGGCTTTCTCGGAAATTCTTATTGTCTTCAAATAGCAGGACTCTTATCATGGTTATCAATTTTGGCTTTGAGATATGTATCTAACTACCTGCGTATTTGACTTTAAAGGAAAGTTATGAGTAACGTTGCCACAATACAAGTAATTTTTATTTAACGGTAAAGTTGATGTATTTTTTTATGCCTTCCTATCCCTAATCTTGGGGATTAAATTTCATAAGCGGTTACAACTACTTCCGTTCCTTTTCCTATTTCTGAACGTAGCCAAACCGTTAAATCATCACTATCAGAACGGTTTTTGAAACTCTCTAAGCCATTGCCTTCATACACGGCTTCGGTATCAAAACCCACTCCGTTATCTTTTACTTGGATGATAATAGCGTTTTTCTCATTTTTAATGTTTACCATCACTTTACTTGCCTCAGAGTGTTTCAGAATATTATTAATAATTTCTTTAAAAACTAAATAAATATTGCGGCGTTGCTCCATAGACAACTGTGTTTTGGTATTAATGCACTGATTTTCAAATGATAAAGCCATGTCTTTGGCTGATAATACTTCGGTAGAGAAGTTCTGCATTCTGCCGAATAGTTTATCAAGAGTATCATTATTGGGGTTAATTGCCCAAACAGTATCACGCATCAAACCCACCGACTCTATGGAATTGTTCGTGATTTTCTCTAAGATTGGTAGGATTTCGGGGTTTTGTTGTTCTACTTTTTTACGAAGTAATTCCACGAAAATGGCAATAGAATTAAGGTTTGAGCCTACTTCATCGTGGAGGTCAGAAGCGATGCGGTTACGAATGTACTGGACTTTTAATTTTTGACGAAAATCGTACAGGAAGAACAAGTAAAAACCAATACCAATGACTAACAAAACGTAAAAAATCAATATCGGATAAAACCACCATTTATTCCAGAATGCTTTGGTGATGATGATTTTGATTTTGTACTGGTTCGTTTCAAGGGTATCAGCGTTTGTTTTGATGAGTAATTCATAATCATCGGGCGAAAGATTCATGTATTTTACCACTGGGTAGGAGGTTTCCGTCCATGTATTTTCTAAACCTTTTAACTGATAAAGATAACGGATATTGGGCGTGGGGTACTCAGGCTCAAACTCAATGTATAAATTATTATTATTGGCCTGAAGATGGATGGTTTTGGTAGTATCGTTCACAGGTTTACCATCTGCCAAAATCTTTTTGATAGTGATTTTAGCAAAAACAGTTTGAGAACTACTAATTACAAGGATAATAATTAGATATAGTGATTTCAAGGTAGTATGGGTTATTTGCCTTGAAGATATTGATTTTTGGATTAAGTATATACGTTTATGAACAAAATATATTGGAAGGATATATCTAAGGTTGCACGGATGAGGTAAAACGCACAAAATTGAATTTGCGACATTATGTTTTTACGCTAACACCTCCTTGATGACTTTTCCGTGTACGTCGGTCAATCTGAAATTACGTCCCTGAAATGGATAAGTAAAT
>JALONS010000305.1 GCA_025454855.1 Arcicella sp. | reverse complement strand
TCTTCAGGATAATCAAATCGTGAATAATATTTATGATACTCCTGCTAATATCTTGGATATGAAAGGGAATATAGCCGCCTTAAAATTAGTAAATGAAGGTTTACGACTTCAACCTTGTAGCCCCAGCTTTGTTGATGCCCGAGATGCGATTTTCAGAGCGGATGTGTTGTTGTTCGGTGGGCGTTATCGTTGTGCCATCGGTAAAGCGTTTGCTCGGAGAGGTTTGGGTGTTTACGCTTCTACGGGTGCTTCTTCCAATGACCGAATCGTTACCGAAGACTTTACGCCTTTTAGTGGGCCTCCGTTAACTTCACCAACTAACTTAACAATCTGTTCCAATGATGTTTTCAATTATACGGCTACTGCACTACCCAGTGAAACCGTTTTTAGCTGGACACGTGCTACGGTGGCTGGTATTAGTAACCCTACAGGGAGTGGAAACTCTGCAAATATCAATGAGACACTTGTCAATACCACTAATAATCCTGTAACCGTCAGTTATTTTTTTACTTTAACAATACCTGTGCAGGAGCAGCTACTGTACCTCAGCTGGTAACGGTAGTGGTAAATCCCACAATAACGCCTGTTGTGGCAAACTACACCGTTTGTCAAGGAAGTACCGTCCCTACTGGTGGGGGAATGGTTGCTCCTAATATTTTAGATAACACGGT
The DNA here is from genome assembly GCA_025454855.1 of Arcicella sp. Taxonomy (GTDB): domain Bacteria; phylum Bacteroidota; class Bacteroidia; order Cytophagales; family Spirosomataceae; genus Arcicella. The sequence goes on along the minus strand of JALONS010000305.1, from coordinate 5,120 downwards.
AAGGGGAAATTTAGTGGTTGGACCTACGTATCGTAGAGGAACAGGCGATAACACTACTACTTACAGCGGAGCAACGAGTGGTAACTTTGGTAGTGCCGTTTATTTCCAAACTTACAGTTTTGTAGCTCCTTCCAACGGGGCTTTCAACTTTCAGACCACACAGGCAAATCTTACCAATGACGGGGATGACACTTATTTAAGCCTTTACCAGATTGCTTTTAATCCTGCCAGTCCCGCAACTAACTTTCTTAGAGGTGATGACGACAGCGGTGCGGGTTATCTTTCCAGTTTAACGCACTCATTGGTACAAGGAACTACTTATATCTTAGTGGTTAGTAGTTACTCGAATCGTTCAACGGGTAGCTTTGAACTGGCTTCTTCCATTCCTGTTTTTCCCACTGTTATCAATTGGTATAGTGCTGCTTCGGGTGGTACGCCGTTGGCTACAGGACAAATCTTCAATCCTGTGGGAGTGGTAGGTTCGGGTATTACAAATACCAACACCGTAGGCTCTAATAACTTTTATGTGTCAAACGCCAAATATCCCAACTGCCGAAGATTAGTAACTTTTACCGTGATTAATTCCGTTGGTGGAAGTATCACGGGTGGTACTATATTTTGCTCAAATACGAACAATTCAACTCTAACCCTCACAGGACAAACGGGTACGGTTCAAAAGTGGCAGTCTTCTCTCAATAAAAACTTTACAGCTCCCACTGACATTGTGAATACAACCAACAGTTTAACGGTCTCTAACGTCTTGCAAAATACTTATTACAGAGCCATTATTAAAAATGGGACTTGTGCCGATGCTAACTCTTCTCTTGATTCTATCCGTATTTTTCCAATGATTAGCGTACCCACTGTACCCAGTAACCTCACTTTATTTCTGGGCGAAGACAGTACTATTTCGGTTACTGGATGTAACACCGCTGGATTTGGCATTGAATGGTATAAGTCGTCTGATAATCAACTAATTACAATGCCAATATCACCCACTACTACCACACAATACTACGCTAAATGCAAATACCTCAACAATGCCCCGTATTGCTCTTCTGAAAACAGCAATAATGTGACGGTAACAGTTGCAGATAAAGTAATTAGTATCATTTCGGGGAATTGGGAAGATGAAAATACTTGGGACGTAGGAAGAGTACCTTCCGTCATTGTTCCCGTTGTAGTTGAACAAAATCATACTGTAACCATCAATACAGAGGCAAAAGCAAAAAATATTGAATACCGAGGAAATGGGCAACTAAACATAAGTATGCCCAATGGCAAATTGAAACTGGGAATTTAGGATTTAAAATTATCACTCATAATTTTAGCAGAAGAAAGAGCCAACGGAATACCACCTCCGGGGTGAACACTTCCGCCTACGAAGTACAAATTTTTAATTTTAGAAGAAAAATTAGCGTGGCGTAAAAAGGCGGCAAAACGATTATTTGAAGAATTACCATACAACGCTCCTTGTGCCGAGGAGGTTTTTGATTCAATAGTTCTTGGGTCGAGAATCTCCTCACATTCAATTAATTCTGCGATATTTTTACCTAAAATTCTACTGATTTTATCCAATACATTTTTGCGAGTTTCCTGAATGATTTCATCCCAATTTTGTCCATCATTGGCAGGGGCATTGATTAAAACAAACCAGTTTTCACAACCTTCGGGGGCATCATCCACCTTGTGTTTAGAAGTAATGTTGATATAAACCGTTGGGTCGTAGTAAATCGTTTTTTTATCGAACATCGTTCGAAATTCTTCTTTGTAATTATCACTAAAAAGAATATTGTGGAGGTCTAATGCTGGGAATTGTTGTTTAATTCCCCAATAGAAAATAACACCAGAACTTGATTTTGGCTGGTTCAACAGAAATTCAGGATGGCTTTGCGTAGGTAAAAGTTTACGGTAGGTATGTGTTACATCCATGTTGGATACAACGGCATTGGCAGGCACGAATTCTTGAACCTTTTGAGTGTTTTCGCCTTTATTTTTATCTTCAATACTTCTTACTTTTACTCCTTTCACCCCAGTATTTTCCACAATAATTTCTTCAACTCTTGTTTCAAAATAGAATTTCACTCCCAGACTTTCTGCCAATTTTACCAAAGAATTAGTGATGGATACCATGCCCTTTTTAGGGAAAAATGCTCCAATATTATATTCTAAATGTGGAATAATATTGAGCGTAGCGGGCGTTTGATAGGGGTCAGAGCCATTATAAGTAGCATAACGATTGAAAAGTTGAACAATTTTAGGGTTTTTGAATAGCTTTTCGTTAGCATCATTCATCGTGCCAAATATCCCTAATTTCGGCAGGTTTAGATACCCCCTAAGTGCTTTTCGGGATGTCCAAGTAGATAATTTATGTAGCGAGTCCTGTAAAAAAAGTCCATCCAAAACTTCATATTTGAAGGCACTTTCTTTTAAAAATTGACTGATTTTTTCGGCAGATTCGCCAGTGATATGCTCAACTTCTTGGGCAAATTTTATAGGGTCTGCCCAAGCGGTTAATTGAGTTTCATCTTCCCAAAAATATCGACAAACTTCGGTAAGTTGCTCATATTCAAAGAAATCAGTAGGGTTTTTGCCTGCTAATACAAATAACTCGGTTACTAAATTTGGAAGTGTAAAAAGTGAAGGTCCCGCATCAAAACGATAACCTTTGAGGTGAAAACTACTCAATTTGCCCCCTGCGTAAGCATTGGCTTCATAAACGGAGACATCAAATCCTTTACAAGCCAAACGAATGGCGGAAGCAATGCCTGCAATACCCGCTCCGATGATGGCAACTTTTTTCATTTTTCATTTTGACTTTATGTAGAGGTAACACAAAATCTTTCTTTTTGTTAAATTTTTCAATTGTCCACAAAGACAGAATGCAGAACAAGGAACTAACAATGTAGAAGTTTTAATAAACTCACTTTTACATTCTCAATTCCTTGTTCTGCATTCTGAAATTTATTTTACAATTACTAAAAAAACAACCATTCCATGGCTTTTGGAAATTCTTTGCCCCATTGGTCTTCACTGTGTCCACCCTCGGGGTCGAGAGAAACGTGGATTTCCGTCTTCTTAACCCCCTGACGTTGAAAGGTTTGCTTCAGTTTTTCTACATTAGGTATCATTGCGGAACTCTCTTTCCCGCCCGCATACACATAAATACGAGTAGGCAGGTGAGAGATAAAGTCGATGGCATCAAAATAAATATTAGGTGAAATCCAGAGAGAGGGAGAAAAAATCATCAATCGTCCAAAGGCTTCTGGAAACATCAATCCTGCATAAATGCTAATTAGTCCACCCAAAGAACTACCACCAATTCCCGTGGATTCACGGTCGGGGATGGTACGAAAATTTTTATCAATGTAAGGCTTCAACGTTTTGGCTAAAAATTGGGCATACTTGCGTCCTTGTCCCTTGCCTAATTTAGGATTATTGTACGGCGAATACTCTGCAAAACGCTCATCTCCACCGTGTGCAATGGCTACTACAATAACATCACCGTGTTCACGAGCCGACAAAACGGCTAATTGTTTATCAATACCCCAGTTTCCGAATTCAGACCCATTCCCGAAAAGATTCTGAGCGTCTTGCAAATAAATAACGGGATAGTGTTTGGTGGAAGTCTCGTAATTATGAGGCAAAAGAATATAAACTGCCCTCTTTTTACCTAACTGTGGCATCTCAAATTCATCCGAGATTAGGCGAACTTCGGGCATCAGATTTTCGGAGATATTCTCACCATCTAAACGCCAGTGTGGCACAAAATCATGAAATACCCCCGTTTTAGTTTTGGCAACTCTATTACTGGTAGGATTCCCAAATTCATCCAATTCTACCTGATTCCAGCCGCCTTTAGTGTATTTATATTCAAAGGTTTCGGGTAGTTTTATGGTTTCTGGAAACTTCAAAACGTATTTTCCCTCTTCCACTTTCTGAAGTCTGAGTTCCTCTCTATCGGGTAGCCAAGCATTGAAGTTGCCCGACAGATACACGGGGCGTTCGTCTTCAACGGGTGTGGTCAGTTCAAAGTACAGTATATTCTTACTCATTTAAAATTTTGTGGTTTTTTCAGACTACAAATTTACAGAATAATCTTATTAGGTTGTCCTGATTTTCACCAAAACTACTTGTTTCAAATAAGGTTTTAAGATTTTTGCAAACATTGAACTAAAAACGCTATTGTTTGGGCGTTTGTCGGTATGTGGGTTTGGGTATTTGTTTGGAAATTTGTAGGGTAAAATACTTACACCATTAAATATCAAATTTCTAATATGAAGGTTTCAAAAGCTAATTTATCAATACTATTATCTTTGTTTACACTTAGCACATACGCTCAGAGAAGCGAAGATTCTACTTTCAAGGCAAGCTATAAGTCATCAAATGATACTTCTGCCATTATTACTAATAAAGTATCAATAACTAAAGCACATAAAAAAAAGTGGTTTACACCGCTAAGAAATACAAGTTATTGGGTTGGTCCAAATGCTTTTCAGATAGATAAAGGAGAGATAAGATATACAAATTATTTCATAGTAGGAAATATATTTGATTTAGGAATGACTAAAAATTTATCCCTCAAATTAGGCTCTATTATAACAAATGAAGTTGTTGGAATTATTGGTTTAAAATATAGTGTAAAAGCTACAGAAAATTTTCGAGTAGCCCTGAATGCGAATTATGGGTTTCATTTAAAGAATGATGAATATGTTGCAGTTATCAATAAGAATGTGGTTGTTACAAATCTGGTTGGAACATGGGGTAGTGAGTCAAAAAACTTTTCAGTTGGAATCATGTGGATGCCGTTTGAGTATTATTCAGATGTGAATATGCCAGTAGTTCAATTAGGTGGGATGAAGCGATTAAGTCGTAAAGTTGCTCTATCATTTGACACCTACTTAAGTAGTGTAAATCGTTATGATTATTATGGTGATATAAGCAGTGATTATATTGTAGGTACGATATCATATGGAATAAAACTCTTATACCCTAAAAGTCATTTTGATGTCGGCTTATTTAGAGGACTTAGCACCTATATGGCAGTACCATTTCCATTAGGTTATCCGTATGCAAGATTTACAACAAGGTTATCAAAAAAATAAATCTTCCAAGAAGAA
>JALONS010000304.1 GCA_025454855.1 Arcicella sp. | reverse complement strand
TATTAATTTTCAGAATGAAACGTTTACTCATGCCAAACATCCTCGAATCAGGATTGGTACTGGGTTACATGATAGTTCTGCCGCTCTGATTCCGTATTTGGCAACTTTCAAAGAGCCTTTCGTTTTGATTTCAACGGGAACTTGGTGTATTAGTTTAAACCCATTTAATCATATTCCGCTCACTACCGAAGAATTACAGTACGATTGTCTCTCTTATATGCAATACACGGGAAAACCCGTGAAAGCGTCACGTTTATTTGCAGGCAACGAACATGAGCAGCAAACAAAGCGATTAGCTACGCATTTTGAGAAACCAAATGATTATTTCAAATCGGTGAAATACCAAGTGGGATTGATTGAAAAATTACAACATGAAAATTTGAACATTGCCGAATCTCTCAGAGGAGCAAGAAGACCTCCCATGCAAGAATCTCTATTTGGGCAACGGAATTTGAGTGTTTTTGAAACTTACGAAGAGGCTTATCATCAACTAATTTTAGATATTGTTTCTCAACAATTACTCTCAACTGAATTGGTTTTACACAATGCTCCAGTCAATAAATTATTTGTAGATGGCGGTTTTGGTAAGAATGAAATCTTCATGATTTTATTGGCAAAGGCATTTCCGAGAATGGAAGTTTATGCGGCTTCGGTGGCTCAGGCTACTTCTCTGGGGGCTGCATTGTCCATCCACCAAGACTGGAATACTCAGCAACTTCCTCAAAATTTAATTTCACTAAAATCCTACTGATTAGTCTGCTAAATTGAAGTCTTCATGTAACCTTGGAACGACTTAATCAGTTTGTAGTTTTTCAGCTATAAACTTTAGCCGTGCCGCAGTTTAGCGAAAATAACCCTGTTTAACAGACATAAAAAAAGTGATTAAACGAATTTGGGGGCGTTTAATCACTTTGCTCTGTTATGTTCACAATTCAATCACTAAATTTGTGAAACTGTTTGCAAATATAGTATTAAATACTTATAAAACAAACTAAGTAAATTTGCTTAAATATCATTATGTACGCTTTCAACTCTACCATTCTCATTCTTCCAGGTCTTGGCAATTCGGGTGAAAAACACTGGCAAACCGCTTGGGAAAGGCTTTATCCATCATTTATTAGGGTTAATCAGGTTGATTGGGAAAGACCCATTTGTGAGGACTGGATAAAAACAATTGAGGGAAAAATTCAAGAAATAGGAGCGGAGAATATTATTTTAGTGGGATACAGTTTGGCTTGTTCAACGATTGGCTATTGGGCAGCCAAATATAAAACATCCATAAAAGGAGCTTTATTAGTTGCTCCGAGTGATACCGAAGCCGATAGTTATCCAGAAGGTACAACGGGTTTTACCCCAATGCCAACGGCTACCTTACCCTTCAAGACCATCACAGTAACTTCCGACGACGATTATTATGTTTCTTTGGAGAGAGCTACTTTTTTTGCAGAAAAATGGGGGAGCAAATTGGTCGTTTTATCTGCTTTGGGGCATATCAACGGTGATTCTGATTTAGGAAATTGGGATTTTGGGCTATCTTTGCTGAAAGAATTAGATGAATAAAAACTTATATTGAAGGCAGCCACTATTTCTACCTCCAATCGTTCAAAATATGAATATTATCCGAAAATTAGCTGGTGAAACTGCCTCTTATGGCGTAAGTACAATTTTGGGGCGTTCGTTGAACTTCCTGTTGGTTTTTGTTCATACAGCCGCTTTTCTACCAGGTGAATTAGGCGTTAATATCAAACTGTACAGCTATGTAGCCATAGCAAATATCATTTATACTTACGGAATGGAGACAGCTTTTTTCCGTTTTGCGGCTGATGATAAAGTAAAATATTATAACATTATCCAAACTTCTATCATTATCAGTAGTTTGTTTTTTTCGGGTGTTCTAATTCTGTTTTCCAGTCCTATTATCCAATATTTAGGCTATCCTGATAAAGAAATCTTCTTGATTTGGCTTGCTTTAATTTTAGCGATTGATGCCATCACAGCCATTCCTTTTGCTCGATTGAGGCTTGAGAAAAAGACCTCAAAGTTTGTCAAGACCAAAATTATCAATATCCTCATCAATATTGGTTTAAACATTTTCTTCTTGTTAGTACTAAAGAAGATTTCCGAAGGGGATTACCTTAATGGTTTACAAGATACTGCTCAAAAACTATACAGCCCTGCCATCGGGGCGGGCTACATATTCTTGGCTAATCTTTTGGCAAATGCCACTTTTATTTACTTACTGAGAAAGGAACTGTTTGATTTTCAGTTTCAATTTGATTATCCCGAACTCCAAAAACTATTTATTTATTCATTTCCAGTGATGTTTATGGTTTTGGCAAGTACTTTCAGTTTGATGTTTGATAGACTGTTGTTAGAGCGTTTCCTACCCGAAGGATTTTATCCAAACCGTACTTCCCAAGAAGCCTTGGGTATTTATGGAAACGTGTACAAACTATCAATTTTTATGGCATTGGCTACGCAAGCGTATCGCTACGCCGCCGAACCTTTTTTCTTATCCAAAACTGACGATAAAAACTCGCCCGAAACGTTAGCTCTCACCACCAAGTGGTTTTTAATAACCTGTATTTTTATATGGCTTGGCGTTTGTCTCAATCTGGATTGGCTCAAAATTTTCTTTCTCAGAAAAAAAATTTATTGGGAGGGAATTTCGGTAGTTCCGATATTGCTCTTAGCCAATCTGTTTTTAGGAATCTATTATAACATTTCAGTTTGGTTTAAACGTAATAAAAAGACTTATTTCGGAACAATTTTTACCTTGATTGGACTGGCTATCACTATTTCATTGAATATTCTTTTGATTCCTAAAATGGGATACATGGGCTGTGCCGTTGCTTTTTTAGTATCTTGTTTTGTCATGACAGCCCTCTGCTATTATTTCGGACAAAAGTACGCTCCCGCACCCTATAATCTTACTTCAGCGTTTGGGTATATTATTTCGGCAGGGTTATTGATTTACTGTGTAATGCAGATTCGTTTTAATTCTCTTTGGTTTTCAGTACCTTATCATTTTATGTTATTATTGTTGTACACCGCAGGTGTTGTAATTGTTGAGCGAAAGACCATTATTCCATTGAAAATCAGAGATAAATATAAGTTTTTGAAATGAAATGTCATTTTTTTTTGAGAAATTTGCGTAATTATTAAATAGTTAATAGGGTATAGATAATAGTTCTTGAAATTTTGATAGTTTCCCATACTCTAAACACTATTCTCTATTAATTATTCACTAAAAACATGGATGAGTCTCAAAAACAAATATTTACCCGCTTTAACGCCTTAGAGAAGAAGCTCAAAGGGTTAGCAGCGAGTTATATCAAGTTGAAAGAGCAACTCGAAGAATCCAAAGAAGAGAACGAACAGCTACGAGAAGAATTGAAAGAAGCCCAAAAAGAAAACCAAGAATTACAGAAAAAATTAAACCAACAGATAAAAAACTTTAAAAAATCAGATAAATTTACTAAGATTGCAGTAAACAATCTAAAAAGTACAGGCAACACAGCCGAATTGAAAGAAAAACTTGACGAATATATTTTAGAAATAGAAAAATGTATTTCTCAACTTAGTAATTAGTTGAATTAGTTACAAAGTTGAAAAGTTAAAGTGTTAAAGCGTTGTAAATCAGCTAATCATGCGAAAATCAGCCGCTTTTAACTATTAAACTTTTTTAACCATCTAACTGCTCTAACTTCTCAAAAAATGGATAAGAAACTTACTTGTAATGTTATCGTTGGAACGGAGGGCTTTTCCTTGACTGCTCCAAACGAAAAGGAAGAAGAAATCGTCCGAAAAGCTGCTAAGTTGATAAATGAAAAAATGCTACATTACCAGCAAAAGAACGGTATAAAAAGTACCCAGCGTCTTTTGGCTCTATCAGCATTAGATTTTGTAATGAGTAATCTTAAATTTGATAATCAGCACAACGAACTCGAAGCATCAGTATTAGATAAAGTTGTAGCCTTAGAAAACGTAATAGATAACCTCATAACGGAGTAAGTAAATTTTTCCATTCGTCATACACAATACATTACATTTGAAAATTTGAAAATTTGGGAATAATTAATTCCCGTTTTTCAACTAATTAGTTGATTTTAAATCCATCATTCTGTTATTCAATAATATTCCTTACTAACGATTTAGAATTTATCATACAATTAGAAAAATTAATCATAACCAACACTAACTGTCTCAGTATCAGTGCTTAGTATTTGAATGAATTAATTTGCAAATTTTCAAATTTCCCAATCCCTTTCAATTAGGCATTTGTCTGTTTTATTCCTTTTTTCACTCGGTTTGTTTCGCATTGCGTCTTGAATGTTTACGCACGGGAAAACCAAAAAAACGACATAAAAAATGCTAACTCCCATCATTGCCGCAGTTGTTTCCCTGATAGCAGGGCTATTTGTAGGTAAAGCAGTATTCGCCAAAAACACCCAAAAACTTGAAGAAGAAGCCGCTGCCAAAGCCGCTGATATTGTAAAAACCGCTGAACTTCAAGCAGAAAATATCAAAAAAGACCGTATTCTGGAAGCCAAAGAAAAGTTCTTGAAATTACGTTCTGAGTTTGAAGATGAATCAAATAGGAAGAAACAAATTTTGATTCAGAATGAACAAAAATTAAAAGAACGTGAGCGTCAGATTCAACAATCAATGGACCAAGCCAAACAAACAATGGAGCAAACCAAGCGTTTGGAGGCAGACTTGGCATCACAGAAACAATCTTTAACTTCAAAGGAAGAAAACTTAAAAAAGAAAACCGAAGAAGCCGAGAAAAAACAAGCACAAGCCGAAGAAATGTTGGCTTCGCAGGTTTCTCAGTTAGAAAAAATTGCCAGCTTAACCGCTGAAGAAGCCCGCCAACAACTCATTGATGCTTTGCGTGCTGAAGCCGAAACCAAGGCTTCGTCATTGATTAAAAATACCATTGAAGAAGCAAAATTAACGGCTACTAAAGAAGCTAAAAAGGTAGTTATTGAAACCATACAGAGAACAGCTGCTGAAAATGCCATTGAGAACTGCGTTTCGGTTTTTAATATAGAATCTGATGATGTAAAAGGTAAAATTATTGGGCGTGAAGGTAGAAATATCCGTGCTTTAGAAGCTGCTACTGGCGTAGAGTTTATCGTGGATGATACCCCAGAAGCCATCATTATTTCGGGCTTCGACCCTGTTCGTCGTGAAATTGCTCGTTTGTCGCTACACCGTTTGGTACAAGATGGACGTATTCACCCCGCCCGAATTGAAGAAGTAGTAGCGAAAAC
>JALONS010000048.1 GCA_025454855.1 Arcicella sp. | reverse complement strand
TCATTCAGAACGGAATCATCGAAACAAAATCCTCCCGTATTGGCGTATTTACAAACAGAAGGGTTACAGAATTTTGACCTAAATCTAAGCGTATCCATCAAACCCGAAAATTCGGAAGAAACGGTTGTTTGTACCACTAATTTTAAAAAGATGTACTGGAGCGTTGCACAACAAATCGCTCATCATACCATCAATGGTTGTAATTTAAACGTAGGGGACATTTTAGCATCTGGTACTATATCTGGTTCAGAACCAAATACTTACGGCTCATTATTAGAATTATCCGAAAATGGAAAAAAAGAAATTAAACTGAAAAATAATGTTACAAGGACATTTTTAGCAGATAATGATACGGTTATTTTAAGAGGGTGGGCAGAAAAAGACGGAATAAGAGTTGGTTTTGGAGAAGTACGGAATAAAGTCTTGGCAACTTTATAAGGTCTTTTCATTAAATTTTAGCACGGCTAAGAATATGTTTAAAAATTTTATTTGGTTTTCATCAAAATAACAAAATATCCATTCGCATAGCCTTACTTTTCTTGTCTTGATACAAGAAAAGTAACAAAAGAAAATCAAGAAATTCCGAAACTCGCCTTCGGCTCAAACAGCGGAATTTCAAAAACAGCTTACGCATACTTTTTAAGTAGCTAATAATCAATTGTTTGCAAATTTAAACATACTCTAACTTGCCAATAAATCACAATTAAGAATATTCATGACATTCGACTTAAAACAAACTGACCCCAGATTATTTTACACCATCGCCACGGCAAGTATCGCCCCTCGCCCCATTGCCTTTGCTTCTACGATTGATAAAAATGGAAATGTCAATCTGAGTCCATTCAGTTTTTTTAATTTCATGGGTATTGACCCGCCAATTTTGGTTTTTTCACCCAATAAACGAGGACGAGACGGCTCTCAAAAACATACCACTGAAAATCTACACGAAGTGCCAGAGGTAGTCATCAATCTGGTAGATTTTTCGATGGTTCAGCAAATGTCTTTGTCAAGTTGTGAATTTCCAAAAGGTGTTAATGAATTTGTAAAAGCGGGATTCACCGCCGAAAAGTCTCAGTTAATACAACCACCAAGAGTAAAGGAATCTCCCGTACAATTTGAATGTAAAGTACTGGAAATCAAAGCGTATGGCACTGCCAATCTGATTATTTGTGAGGTTTTGATGGCACATATCAACGATGATTTATTGAATCAAGATGGCAAAATTGACCAATTAAAAACAGACTGGGTAGCAAGACTTGGTGGTGACTGGTACGCCAGAATTACGCCCGATTCGTTGTTTGAAGTGTCTAAACCCAACCAGAAACAAGGTATTGGCATTGACCAAATACCTGATTTTATCAAAAATTCGGATGTATTGACAGGCAATGAATTGGGGAAATTAGGAAATATAGAAAAACTACCAACAAGGGAAGAAATCAAAAATTATTTCACTGATAATCAGTTAGTTAATTCAGAAAACAAAATCCTTCTTGCCCAAGAATTACTTTTACAGAATCAAGTTTTTGAGGCTTGGTGCGTTTTGTTGAGTAATCAATAAATTATTACGGATGCCAAAAATAATGAACGATGGAAACGCTTATAAATCCGACTAAACCCATCAAAACAGTCATGATGGTATAGGTGCGTAAAGCCACGTCCGTAGATAGATTTCCAAAACGTGAAACTACCCAAAAATACGCATCATTAGCGTGTGAAATCATCATTGAACCCGCCCCCATTGCCATCAAAGCCATTTGCGTATCCCACGAGGTACTTAATCCTAAAGAAGTTAATAAAGGGAAAATAATAGAAGCAGCAGAAATAATCGCTACGGTAGAAGACCCTTGGGCGGTTTTAAAAATAACAGTCAGCAAAAACGGTATCAGTAAACCCACATTGTATTGGGTAAGTGTGCTTCCAAATACTTTACCCAAATCGAGCATTTTAATGATTTCGCCAAAAGCACCACCAATAGCTATAATTGCCAAAATAGGTCCTGCTTTTTCAATGGCATTTTCTAATAAATCATTCAGCATTTTTTTCTCCATTTTCTTGAAAAGACTCAAAGAAAACAAAATACCTACGATAAGTGCCACAATGGGTTCACCCATGAAATTAATTAATCCTTTGAAGGTTGAGTCCGTAGCCGAATGGTCAATGGAAACGAGCGATTTGAGAGAAATTAATAAAATAGGAACAATAATCGGCAGAAAGGAAATGAACGGATTGGGCAGTTGTGATTCTACGAAGAAAACCTCCTCCGATGGATTTTCAACCACAACATCAGATGTTCTTTTGCTTAGTATTTTACCCCAAAAATACGCTACCATAGCACACGGAACTGAAAATAAAGTACCCAAAAGCATTGTTTGACCTAAATCAACGTTCATGAGTCCAACTGCGGCAGTAATACCGGGGTGCGGAGGAACTAAACAATGAACCGCATATAAAGAACCCGCCAAACAGATGGTAAAAAATACTTGTGAATTTTTTACCTTTTTAACGAGCGAACTCAATAAGCCACTCAAAACAATAAATCCTGAGTCACAAAAAATGGGTAAACCAATCATAAATCCTATTAAAGTGATGGCAATGCCCGCATTTTTTTCTCCTGTTTTCTTCAAAATATAATTGGCAATACTCAATGTGGCATTGGTCTTATCAAGAATAACGCCCAGTGTAGTGCCTAAAATAATCAATAATCCGATTTTCTCTAAGGTATGTCCAAACCCAGCTTTCAAGTGTTTTATTACTTCTTCACCCGAAAACTGGGCAGCTAATCCCACTAAAATTGCCACAAAAAATAACACATAAAACGTATTAAATTTATATTTTGAACTCAGCAACACAATCAATAAAATACTGATTATCAACAAAATAGCAACATAAATTGGACTTAGCATTGGTATTATGATTATCGTTAAGGTTTGCGTTAGACAATTTTTAAGCCATTTCTCCTGCAATTGAGTGCCTCAGTATTTTTTTAATTGTCTGAATATCATTACTCTGACCAAGAGCGAACATCAATTTGGTAATTGCTGCCTCGGTGGTTATATCCGCTCCGCTCACCACCCCAATTTCCTGTAAATATTGACTGGTTTGGTACCTTCCCTGTGATACCCTTCCACCATTACACTGTGATACATTGTAAATGATAATTCCTTTTTCAATAAATTCTTTCATCAATTTCAAAAACCACTCAGTAGTTGGGGCATTTCCAGAACCATAGGTTTCTAAAACTACACCACGTAAATCTCTAATTTCCAATACGTTGCGAACTACTTTTTCTGTAATTCCAGGGAATAATTTTAAGATAATAACATTTTCATCTAATGTCTGATGAACTTTTAGTTGAGCATCAGTATCATAGTGTTTTAAATATGGTTTGTTGTATTCTATTTTAATACCTGCTTCGGCTAAAACGGGGTAATTTTCACTCTCAAAAGCATTAAACTGTACACTTTCATTTTTTCTTGCCCGATTACCCCGCAATAAAACTGAATTGAAGTAAATACAGACTTCGGAAATAATAGGACGGTTGTGCGTTTGGGCGGCAGCAATTTCTAAAGCGGTGATAAAATTTTCTTTGGCATCGGTTCGGGCAACACCGATGGGCAACTGAGCCCCCGTCAGAATGACTGGTTTATTAAGGTCTTCCAATAGATAACTCAACGCAGAAGCCGTGTACGCCATCGTGTCAGTGCCATGTAGAATGACAAATGAGTCGTAATAGGTATAATTATCGGCAATTATGTTGGCCAATTGAACCCAAATTTTCGGGTTCATGTTGGAAGAATCCAACAGATTATCAAAGGTCAAAACTGAAATTTCAAAATCAAGTCTTGACATTTCGGGTAAATTTTCGGGAATTTGAGCAAAATCAAAAGGAACTAAACTATCGCTTTTAGCATCGTAAACCATTCCTAAAGTGCCTCCAGTGTAAATAACCAAAACTTTCACGTCATCTTTGCCGTCGGCTTTGGTTTTTAGTTTGATAATGTTCATAAAAATATTAAGTAATTATCCGTATTATGATGTTTGATACTCGGATAGTTGTACGCTAAAAATCAACCGTATCTACTCTTAATCCAATCAATGATTTTGACACTGATTAGCTGGCATTATTAAGTGTATTGTTTTTCAGACCGACACTTTTTGATAAGTCTAATATTTCTTAGTTTTCAATGCCTTTTACTTTTTGTCTTGATACAAAAAGTAACAAAAAAATCAAGAAATTCCGAAACTCGCTGCGCTCAAACAGCGGAATTTCGAGCTGTATTACGACAAATTATCACATTCCCTAAAAGTGTTAGTCTGAAAAGTGTATTGTTTCAAAATTATTTTTTAAAGTAAAATCCCTCTTCTTAATTTTAAGGCATTTTGAGAAGTAATATCAAGGACTTTTTCAACGGAACATTCCATTAAGTCAGCTACTTTCTGAGCGATTATTGGTAAATAAGCCGATTCATTTCTTTTACCCCGATATGGTACAGGAGCTAAATAGGGAGCATCCGTTTCTAAAACGATGTTCTCCAAAGAAATATGAGGCAAAACTTTATCTAAACCACCGTTTTTGAATGTAGCAACACCGCCAACGCCAAGTAAAAAGCCTAAATCAATCGCTTTTTGGACTTCCTCCAAAGTACCCGTAAAGCAATGAAATATCCCTTTCAGATGCGGGTCTGCATTTTTCTCAATTAATGCCACCGTTTCCCAAAAGGCATTTCTGGAATGAATATCTATCCACAAATGATATTTTTTTGCCAATTGACATTGGTACAAAAAAGCCTTTTCTTGTTGTTCTACAAAGGTTTTATCCCAGTATAAATCCATTCCAATTTCACCAATCGCTAAAAATTGATACTTGCTCAGCCAATCCTCTACGAGGTATAATTCTTTCTCAAAATCTTCTTTCACGTAACAAGGGTGCAAGCCCATCATAGGTAAGCATTTGTTCGGGTATTGATTAGCCAACGCCATCATACCTTCAATCGTTTCAGAATTACAATTAGGCATCCAAATCTCGGAAACTCCTACCGAAAATGCCTTTTCTAACATCGCCTCACGGTCTTCTACAAATGCTTGGTCGTAAATGTGGGCGTGCGTTTCAATAATGTTCATGTTTACTTTGTTTCAATAAATTCGCCCTTTCCAGTTTACTTTTACAGGCGAGTAATAAAATAAAATCATGGTAATTTGCCACCAGTTGGCATAAAATTCATACAAAAAAAGGTGCTTTATTAAGTGCCATTGCTTTAATTTCAAGATAGTTGGTAAAACCGTAACCGTTTGATTGAGCCATTTTAAAATCCATAATATACCCGCAAACTTCCACGAAAAATTGAATCCAATTATTAATAGAATTGGCAAAAAAAGTGCTTGTAAAAAGAGTAAAGAAACAATCCACCACGGGCATTGCAAAGCTCCTACCATCCAGCGTTTGCGTTGATGCAAAAATTCTTTCAAACTAAACATTGGCAAGGTTTGATTAAAAACTGCCTGATTGATAGTATTTTCAAACCGATAACCTTTGCTTACCACTTCATGAAATAATGCAAAATCTTCCGTGATTGAAAATGGTATTTTTGCATAACCACCCGTAGCTTCGTAGGCTTCTCTTGTAATGGCAGAATTGTTCCCTAAACCCGTAAGTGGAATTTTTAAATCAGCCGCTATTTTCAATAAAGTAAGTGCATGAAGCCAGTCGATAGATTGAAAATGATGCCACATTTTTGAACCTTTAATGGCAGTTATGCCAACTTGATGCCCAATTTGTTGGTCTTTTTCAAAATTGGCAATCATCCCTTTTACCCAGTCCTTATTGACGGTTACATCCGCATCACAAATCAAAAAGTATTTTCCCTCAGAATAACGATAGAGATTAGCTAATACATTTGCCTTCCCTCTTTGATTATTGATAACTTTTTCTATTTCAATGAGTTGAAACCATTTTTTATCTTGAATAAAATCACTAACGATATTTGCTGTACGGTCTTCTGAATTATCATTCCCAATCAGAATTTGTAAATATTCTTTCGGATAATCAACCTCATTTAAAGATTTCAGACAATTTAGTATGTTTTCTTCTTCGTTTCGAGCGGCAATCCAAATGGTTATTTTAGGGAAATTTATCATTAAAAATCTTTAGAATTTTATCTCAGATGTTACAAATTATTTAACTGCAAAGAAGGTAGCCTTTCTAAAGCCCCACAAAAGAAAAACCTCGCTCGGAAAAGTGTTGTAAAAATTTAGGAAGTGCGTACATCATGTTCACGCTGGCTTTTACACTATCATGAAAAAGTACAATTGACCCCTGCTCTGTGTATTGCAAAGTTTTATCAAGTACCTTCTGTTTTGAAATTGAATTATCATAATCTCCCGAAAGCACATCCCACATAATTACTTGATGGGTTTTTAAAATTTCAGTCGCCTGTGAACGCTTAATTCTTCCGTAAGGTGGACGAAACAACGTTGAACTATTCAAACTCCGCTCACATTTCTTAAAGTTTTCGATGTACTGTTCTTGGGGGGTATTCCAACCTTTTAAATGATTAAAAGTATGATTACCAACGGAATGCCCTTGTTTTTTTATTTCATCAAAAATATCTGGGTGTTTTTCCACATTATCACCAATACAAAAAAATGTAGCTTTAGCTCGATATTTTGCTAATTCATCCAAAACAAATTCGGTTATCTGAGGTACTGGACCATCATCAAACGTTAAGAAAATTTCTTTTTTATCCGTCGAAACTTTCCAAACAAATTCGGGATATAAAGCCCGCATTAAAAAATTAGTTTTATGAATAAGCATTAGGATAATTTTCTACCTTTCCAAACATAACCTTTGCCCTGAGCTACCAACCCAAAGAAGACTACGTAAAAAGGATAACATAATTGGATAATGGGAATAAATTTAATTTTACCTCGATGACCTAAATACCTGACTACCAATGTTAAAAAAACAAACTCCAATGAAAATTTTAAGCCTAAAATCAAAATATTCAACTGCCATAAATTCCACAACACGCTTAGATTTACGGTAAAAATAAAAATGGCTAATAAACTGACTTTCCAATCTTGGTAATGTCGCCATTTACTCGCCCAGCGTCTTCTTTGTTGATAAAAACTTTGCCACGTATTTGGGGCTTTTGTTCTTACTATTGCCTTTGTATCAGCATTAAAAACTACACCTTCGGGATATTTCTGAGCAATTTTGTGCATCAAAAATTCATCATCTCCCGATGCTAAATGTTCATTTCCCTCAAAACCATTTACTTCTTCAAAAACTTCTCGTGTGTAGGCAATATTGGCTCCATTACACATATTGGGCTTTTTTAAGTGCATAGCACACGCCCCCGAACCAATGAGACTGGCAAATTCAATGATTTGAGCGGCGTTTATAAATGTTTTTTCATCTGTAAAAGTAACCAATGAACTAATGAGCTTTGCTCCTGTTTTTTGGTACAATTCTTCTATGGAAACCAGCCAATTTTTTGTAACTCGACAATCTCCATCGGTGGTTACAATAAGTTCTCCAGATGCAATTTCAATACTTTTTTGAATGGCTCTTTTCTTGGGGGATGACTCATTATCATTCAACAAGTTCAACAATTTTAAAGAATACTTTGCTCTCTCTTGAAAATCAAGGACAATTTGTTCTGTTTTGTCGGTTGAACCATCATTTGCAATAATTACCTCAAAATTAGCGAATGGATAGTTTTGTTGATTCAAATCTTGTAAAAGATAGCCGATATTTGCCTCTTCATTTCTGACAGGTACAATAATCGTCAATTTTGTATCTTTTCTACTCGGAACTCTCTCCTTTTGCTGTGATAATTTCAACCAAGTAATTACCAATACAGAGGTTAGAATAAAATACAAAATATTGATTATCAGAACAATAGTCATTTTTTAATTTTTAACAATAAAAAACTACCCACTACCACAGGAAAAAGAATATTTATCAGCCACAACGCTAAAGTAGCCACCATGACAGCGGAAATATTTACCTCGAAAAAGCTAAAATAATGAATGGCGGAAAATTCACGAACGCCTAAGTCTGATACAAAATTAAGAGCTGGTACAATGGTTTTGAACATCAAAATTAGTGAAGATACCGCCCATAAATTCAAAATTGAGGTTTGAATTTTAAATATTTCAAGAGTCAGCACAAATTGATAGGAAATAATGATAAATCTGACACTCGACCAAAAAAATACTTGCCAAAAGTGTTGGTTATCAAAACTCAGGAGATTTGATAATGGCTCTTGGTACTTCTTGAAGATGTTTTTTCTTACTAAATAACTGTAAAAGAATCTGGATTTGGCAAAAATAAAAGCACCCAACAATAAAACGAAGATTAACACACTGAAAACAATTTTATCAAAATCAGTAATAACTGTTTGGAAAAAAATGGCGTAAGCAATTACCCCAAAAAGTAAAGTAACGTAAAATTGTATTCCATTTCCTAACAGCACAGAAGCCATTCCTCCTACTCGATTTGCTTTTTGTAGTCTCCAAACTCTGCCCGCAAAATCCCCCAAGTTTGCGGGAGTGATGAAACCTAAACTCAAACCCATTAATACACTCCAAAAGGCTTCTGTAAAGGTTATTTGCTCCACTTTTTGGGCTAAAATTTGCCATTTCTTAGCTTCACAGCCCCAATTACAAAAAATTAATGCAAACAACACAAGAAATTTATCTACATTCTGACTTAACGAAATACTGCTCAATTGCCTCACTACATCAGAAAATTGGGAGTGTTTATCGTGAAATGTTTTGTAAACTGCCCCCATGATTATCAACATCAACAACCATTTAATTACCGTGAATAGTTTTTCGGTAAAAAAGTTTGTTTTAAGGGATGTTTCTTGGGTATTTTGCATTATGGTTGAATTGAAGGAAAAAATAATTTTAGGTGTGGACCCTGGAACTCGTTTCATGGGTTACGGAGTCATTTTGGTACAGAATGGCAATATGAAAGTATTGCAATACGGTGTTATTAACGTTAGCAAATATAGCACCCAAGAAATTAAGTTAAAGAAAATATACGAAAGGATTGTCAGTATCATCGAAGAATTCATGCCCGATGAAATGGCAATTGAAGCTCCTTTTTTTGGCGTAAACGTTCAATCCATGTTAAAATTGGGGAGGGCTCAGGGAGTAGTAATGGCGGCAGCACTTTCGCACGAAATCCCTATTGTAGAGTATTCACCCAAAACGGTGAAACAGTCAGTAACGGGCAATGGGAATGCTTCAAAGGAACAAGTAGCACATATGTTAGACCAATTATTAAAAATGAAATTGGATGCTAAAATGTTTGACGCTACTGATGCACTCGGTATTGCAGTTTGCCATCATTTTCATGGTACAAGTATCATGGCAACCAATAAAGGGACTAAGAAGGGTTGGGGGGCTTTCGTGAATGAAAATCCAGATAGAATCAAGTAGTAAGCTATTAAATTTATCTATTAGATTGTTTACACTAAATAACAATGTTGCTCAATATTACAGCTAAAAATCAACAACTTAACTACATCCTATCAAAAGTATCCAGATATTTACAGCTTTAAAAATCCCATTTACTTGTACAGAATAGCTTAATATTGTATTATTGAAAGAAAAAATTTCTTTAAAGCTATTCACCATGAAATATTTTTTCCTCCTTCTGTTATTAAAACTCACCTCTATCTCGGTAATTGGTCAAGTTTTACCAAACGCCCGCCAACTCCAATGGCAAGCAATGGAAACCAATTTATTTGTACATTTTACCGTCAATACCTATACCGGTAAGGAATGGGGCGATGGCACTGAATCACCCCAAATTTTCAATCCCGTTGATTTTGACGCTCACCAATGGACAAAAGCCGCCAAAGAAGCTGGCTTCAAGATGATTATCTTAACGGCAAAGCATCACGATGGTTTTTGTTTATGGCAAAGCAAATACACAACTCATTCCGTAAAAAGTAGTCCATGGAAAAACGGAAAAGGAGATATTGTCAAAGAAGTTTCAGACGCTTGCCGTGAAGCAGGGTTAAAATTTGGCGTGTATCTCTCTCCATGGGATAGGCACGAACCTACCTACGGAACTAATCAGTACAACGACTACTACAAAAATCAGTTGAGAGAATTACTAACAAATTACGGTGAGGTTTCAGAAGTATGGTTTGACGGAGCAAAAGGCGAAAATGCCAAAGATATGAAATATGACTTTCAGGGATATTGGAATATTGTTCGTCAATTACAACCCAATGCGGTTCTGTTCTCGGATATTGGTCCTGATGTACGATGGGTTGGCAATGAGAAAGGTTTTGCTGGAGAAACTTGTTGGTCCACCATTACCACCGACGGCATGGACATTGGCAAAGCTGACGAAAAATACCTCAATACGGGTGATGCCAACGGTAAATCGTGGATTACCCCCGAATGTGATGTTTCCATTAGAAAAGGCTGGTTTTATCACGAAAGTGAAAATACTACCGTGAGAACACCTCAGAATTTAGTTGATTTATATTACAAATCTGTGGGTAGAAACGGTTTATTACTGCTAAATATTCCGCCTAATCGAAGAGGATTATTTGATGACACCGATATAAATGCCATTAAAGAAATGCGGAGTATTTTAAATGAAACTTTTGAGAAAAATTTAGCAAAAGGTAAAGCTATTTATAGCCTGACTGACAATAAATTAAACACGGTTATCACTTTGCAACCTAATCAAATTTGGGAGCTAAACTTTAAACAACCCGTACAATTTGACCGAGTATTATTACAAGAAAATATTGCGAAGGGACAGTTAATCGAATCACTAACCATTCAATATTGGGATGGGACAACATGGCAAAATCTATGCAATGCCACAACCGTAGGTTACAAAAAACTCATTAAAACTAATTTGGTAGAAACCAGCAAAGTAAGAATGAAAATTCATAGAGCCAAAGGCATTGTCAATTTAGCGGAAATTGGTTTCTTCAAAGCCTCAGCCAGAGAATAATTTTATTGAGAAATCAATGTGTAGTGGCGTACCGAATACAACACAATAAAAGACTGTAGATTTGACGGATTGAACAGTTTTTCACTGATTTTTCCGTGTAAATTAAAGTAATCGGTCAGGTATTTTCTTGAAACAGTAAATTATAGATAATTCCGTACAAGTAAGGAGAACCCATTAATTGACATTGTAAATATTTTTATCATATCATAGTGGTGTATAGCATACGCCCAAATGGGCTGAATACTGGCGTGTACTATACGCCACTACACAATATCTAATACTTTATTCCAATTACTTATTCTATACATTCCTCAATTGCTCCAAAGCCTCTGGTACTGAACTAACGGGCAATTGACAAGTTTTATCGTAACAAACAAAAATTTGAGTTTGACCATCTTTAGCATCTCTGTTCTCTAATAATGGTAAAGAGCTACTGGTAGAAGTTCCAACTAAAATTTTATTCGGGAAAAATGCTTTGTCTAAGTCTGCTCTGAAACTTAAAGAACCTTTCCCAACGATGGCTATTTCAGCCGTTGGACTTGCCATCTGACTTACTAAACATCCCCAATTAGTCAAATAATCAGGATTTTTAACGAGCAAACTTTTCATCTTCCCAAGCATCAAGCGGGATAAATCCAAAAAATCTTGTCGGTCTAATAACAACCCTAATTGATACAGATTTTTTGCCATGATAGAGTTAGAACTTGGAATAACATTATCAAAAATCTCTTTTTTTCTGGCTATCAATTCTTCGGCATTTTTATCCGTGAAATAGAAAAATTGGTCTTCCTCATCCCAGAAATTCTGATAAACGTACAAAGTTAATTTTTCCGAAAGATGTAGCCAGTTTTCATCAAACGTGGCTTGGTAGAGATTGACAAATGCCTGAATAACTGTTGCGTAATCCTCTAAAAAGCCATTAATTTTGAGCTCCCCATTTTTATAACTGTGAAATAAAGTCTCGTTTTTCAAGAATTTTTCTTTGATAAAATGGGCATTTTTGAGAGCTAAAGTTAAAAATCTATCCTCCCCAAAAACTCTGTAAGCATCCACTAATCCATTCAACATCAAGGCATTCCACGAACACAATATCTTATCGTCTAATCCTGGGCGAATCCTTTTTGCTCGGTACTCATGCAGTATTTTTAGTTCATTTTGGTACTGACTATTCAAAATAGCTTCATTCTTCCACAAAATATTTACGCCATGTTCCCAGTTACCGTATTGACTTACTTGGTAATCTTTGCAAAACGCTTCGGCTTTATCACCCAATAATTGATTAATTTCTTCTTTGTACCAAACATAAAATTTCCCTTCAACTCCCTCAGAATCAGCATCAAGGGCTGAATAAAAACCACCCTCCTGATTCGTCATTTCACGTTCGAGCCAGTCAATCGTTTCATAAACGGTTTCTTTATAAAGTTCTTCACCCGTATAGGCAAATGCTTCGGCGTATAAACTAACCAACTGACCATTATCATACAACATTTTTTCAAAATGCGGACAAAACCATTCTCCATCTACCGAATATCGAGCAAATCCTCCTCCTACTTGGTCATAAATTCCTCCTATTGCCATTTTATTCAAAGTTAGTAGCAAATGTTTTTGGGCTAATTCATCATTTTGTAGATGAGCATAACGCATCAAAAATTGCCAGATAGATGGCATCGGAAATTTGGGACTCCGCTCAAAACCTCCCCATTCAGCATCAAATGTTTGAGAGAGTTTTTCGTACATGACAAACAAATCATCTTTTGTAAATACCTGATTTTCAAACAATAGTCCATATTTATCGGATTCTCTGAATAGCATATTTTCTGTAAAACCCTCCGCCGATTTCTGTAATTCGTCTCGATGATTTTCAAAACCATTATTGACCGCAACTAATAATTTGAGCCAATTATCTTTCGGGAAATAAGTGCCTCCATAAAACGGTTTACCATCGGGCATTAAAAAAACGTTGAGGGGCCAGCCACCCCGTACTCCCATTGCTTGTACGGCATCCATGTAGATGGCATCAATGTCTGGGCGTTCTTCTCGGTCAATCTTAATATTCACAAAATGCTTATTCATCACCTCCGCAACTTCTTCTTTTTCGAAACTCTCATGTTCCATCACATGGCACCAATGACAAGCGGAATACCCAATACTTACCAATATTGGTTTATTATCATTTTTTGCTTTTTGTAAGGCTTCTTCTCCCCACGGGAACCAATCAACGGGATTTTGGGCGTGCTGTAATAAATAGGGCGAGGTTTCTTGTTGTAATCTGTTCATGGAAAGACTTTTTGAAATTTGTTAGCTCGACAAAATTACGATTCTTTCATCTTTCAGCGTACCTTTGTGAAATCAATTAATAAAATTATTATCATGAATTTCAGCGAATTAAATCTTTCCAAACAATTACTCAACGCCCTCGAAGAGCTTGAATTAACCTCTCCTACTCCCATTCAAGAGAAAGTTTTTTCTACGGTAATGGCAGGAAAAGATGTCTGTGCCATTGCTCAAACGGGTACAGGAAAGACTTTCGCTTATTTATTACCCCTTTTACGTCAGTTTAAATTTTCCAAAGAAAAAGACCCCCAATTCATGATTATTGTACCCACACGAGAGTTGGTTACACAGGTGGTTGAAGAAATCGAAAAACTCACTAAGTACATGAGTGTCGTTACGGTAGGAGTATTTGGTGGCGTAAACTTGAAGCCCCAAGCGGCTGCCGTCCGTGAAGGTTTAGATATTTTGGTGGGTACACCAGGTAGAATTGTAGATTTACTTTCTACGGGAACACTCAAACCCAAAACCATCAAGAAGTTAGTGATTGATGAATTTGACGAAATGCTCAATTTAGGTTTCCGAGGTCAGTTAAAGCATATTTTTGACCGACTGCCCGAAAAGAGACAAAATTTAATGTTTTCCGCAACACTTAACCACGAAGTAGAGCAACTCATTGAAGATTATTTTAACGATTTGGTTAGAATTGAGGCGACTCCAGTAGGAACCCCCTTAGACAATATCACGCAAACTTATTATGAAGTTCCAAATTTCTATACTAAAATTAATTTCTTAGAATTGCTCTTGGCTGAAAAAAGGGATATGAGTAAGGTTTTGGTTTTTGTATCAACTAAACACTTAGCTGACCTTGTTTTTGAGGCAATTTCCAACGTTTTTCTAAATGATGTACAAGTAATTCATTCCAATAAAGCCCAGAATCATCGTTTTGCAGCGGTGGAAGATTTTCATACAGGAAAATGCCGAATACTGATTGCTACTGACATCATTGCCCGAGGTTTAGACGTTGCCGAAGTTACCCATGTAATCAATTTCGATTTACCCAATGCTCCTGAAAATTACATTCACAGAATTGGTAGAACGGGACGTGTAGAACGCAAAGGAATTGCAATTTCATTTGTAACCGAACGAGAAATGGAGTATTTAGAAGCCATCGAGCAATTGATGAACTATGAAATTCCGTTGCTTACCTTACCCGAAAATCTTGAAATTTCAACGAAAGTTTTAGCGGAGGAGCTTCCCAAAGTTGCTACCAAAAATATTCAAGTAAAATTGCCTCCCAAAGAAGACGTTGGTCCTGCCTTTCACGAGAAATCGGCTAAAAATTCTAAAGTAAATGTTAGAAGAAATCACGCTGCTGAAATGAAAAAGAAGTACGGGCGTTCTTATGAAAAACGTGGTAAAAATAATTAAAAAACTACCAATTTTTTCTCCACAACTTTTTCATTCTCAACGTATTGAAGAATATAATTTCCAGCAGGAAGGTTTCGGTCAAAAGTGTATTTTCGGGTAGTACCATTGAAGGTTTGTTTTAAAATATCTCTTCCCAAAAAATCCACAATTCTTAGATTACCATTCAAAAAACCATCGCCAAAATATTCAAAAGTAAACGCTCCTAATGAAGGATTAGGGTACACCAAATAATTATTCTGTAAGTCTGGGAGAGAGAATTTACACAAAAAGGTTTCTTTCCCTTTCAACGATATTTTTTGAGACCATCCGCCGTAATTGACGGTTAAATCAGTTGTTTCATTATCATTGGCAAATTCATTGATAGCCGCTACCAAAATTTCGTTTCCTTTCACCACCCCACGCCATACAGGGTCACGGTCTTGAAAGTGCTGATACGCCGTTTTGGGCATCACTAAGCGATAATTCCCCGTAAAAAAATCCTTAAATTGTGACAGTCGGTACAACGAATTAATGTAAGTCTCGTAGGATGAATAATTAAGCGTTTCAGGTGTGAAAGGACCTTCCCAAAGCCAAACTCCTTTCGCTCCCGAAAAAAACGGAAAAATAGCCTGTGCTTCAATTAAATGTTTTTGAATAGTTACGTTAAACCCATACTGAGAATTCACTTGGCATTTATTGTAGGTCAGCCACTCAAAAAGCATCACATCCTTGTTACTTCGAGCCACGTTTGCCTCCACTTGAAACAATTGATAAGCTACATTAGCGTATTCTTTGAGGTTACTGTACTCATAACAAAAATAAGCGGAAGGTGCTAAAAAGGTATTCTGATTGTAAAATTCACCTCCAACCTTTTTACTTACCGAATCAACCATGTAATAATTCAATACCCTATCAGATGTGAGCCATTCCTGCCAAGTGTAGTTTAGAAAAAACTCAGAGTTTTTAATGGGTGCATCGGAATACGAAGCAAAATTGGTGGTATTCGGAATCTGATTATTTTTAAGATACTTGATGGGTTCAGCATAAATTTTAGACAAATCCTTTTTGTAACGCTCAGTAAAGTCCACATCTGATAATTTTCGATATTGATTTGGAAGAGTAGTATCTGCTTTCAAAAAGCGAATGGCAGCATCAGTGGGTAATTCACGCTCAATATCCAACATCAAAATATCCAAATTAGGCATGGCTTTGCCCTGCGTATCGGTGAACATATCCGCCATAGCTCGCACGTCTGTACGCCACTTTTCACGGTATTTCTCTAAGTCGTTATTCCAAGGACTCTCAATTTCATACCACGGTTGTCCTGCAATACTGGCTACACCTCCCCACAAAATTGCCCTTTGCTTTTGGGGTAAATCTACATCATATTTGGTAAAATTGGCTAAATGAGAAAAGCCCCTTTTCAAAGGTAATTGTAGAGAATCATTAAAACGGGGTCCGTTATAAACAATCATGAAGGGCAATGAAAATTCGGGAAATTGCTTCCAGTTAATTACACCATTCTGAGTAGATGGCGTATATTTAAAAGTCAATTGGCAGTCGGATTGCCCAACTGACCAGTAATTGATAACTAAAAAAATGAAAATAAAACTTCTTTTTACCACGTTTAGAAAATAAAAGTCAAACATTCATCAATTAAAATTTTTAAATTTGTAATTAAAAACCAACCAACGACATGAGACGCTCTAAAATATTATTGTTATTTTTCTTTTTAACGTTTGTTTTGCTTTCTTGTTCAAAAGAAGCAAGTACCGACCCCGCAGTAACAAAATCTGATGCTATTAAATCTACGGAATGGGTAGTAGATGGCTTCACAACTGCCGACAACACGCCAATTGACCCTGCTCTTTTTTCGGGCGATGCCAAATTTATTAATCAACTCACGTACATTTTTGATAATACAGGAATTGTGCGTTCCTACGATAAAATATCCAAGCAACCACAGGCTTATGGCACATGGGGACTAACCGAAAACGACACGAAATTAGACATAAATATTCAAGGATTTAAGGGAACGTTCGGGGTTATTGAATTATCGAAACAAAAAATGATTCTCCGCAACAATATTAAATACAATAATCTCGAAATTCCAGTAAATATGGTTTTTCTTCCGTTGAAGTAGTTGGTTGTTTTCAGCAGACAGTGATAATGCTAAAGTTTAGAGCTAAAAATCAACAAGTTTGTTGAACATACCAGCGTTTCACAAACACTTTGAAAAAGCAATCATTGCAAAAATGATATTTATTCAATGCTTACACACATTGATTATTTTTCAAATTTAAGGATAAAAACCTTACAAATATGTACAAAAAATTATCGCTCGTATTAGAGCCTGAAATTGCTTTTGATGAGGAAAATTTAAAAAGTCATCTCTGCAAAATCCTTCACATATCCCACGATAGCGAGCCTTTTATTCGTCCATTAAAACGTTCAATTGATGCCCGTGGGCGACAAGTAAGAGTTAATGTTGAAACCGAGTTATTCCTGGACGAAAAAATACCTCCTGTCATTTCTTTTGAAAAAAATTACGCTGATATTTCAAAAGCTCTACAAGCCATCATTGTTGGGGCGGGACCAGCGGGACTTTTTGCCGCACTTCGTTTGATTGAATTAGGCATTAAACCCGTGGTGATTGAAAGAGGAAAAGATGTCAGAGCCAGAAGACGTGATTTAGCAGCCATCAACAAGGAACATATCGTGAATCCTGAATCAAACTACTGTTTTGGTGAAGGAGGGGCAGGCACATACTCGGATGGGAAATTATATACTCGCAGTAAAAAAAGAGGGGATATTCGTAGGGTGTTGGAGATTTTAGTAGCTCACGGGGCTACCGAAGATATTTTAGTAGATGCTCACCCCCATATCGGTACGAATAAACTCCCAAAATTAGTTTCAGAATTAAGAGAAAGTATTCTTTCAGCGGGTGGTGAAGTACATTTTAATACCAAAGTGGTTGATTTTATCCTTCAAAATCAGGAAATTAGGGGAGTTGTTTTAGAAGATGGTAGAGAAATTAGCGGTCTTGGTGTCATTTTAGCTACTGGGCATTCAGCGAGAGATATTTTTGAATTATGTCAAAAGCGTGACGTATTCATTGAAGCGAAACCTTATGCAATGGGCGTAAGAATCGAACATTCTCAACAATTGATTGATTCTTTACAATATCATCGTAACGAAAGAGGCAAATATTTACCCGCTGCGTCGTATAGTTTAGTAGCTCAAACCTACTTTAAGGGTGTTCAAAGGGGTGTTTTCTCGTTTTGTATGTGTCCCGGAGGTTTCATTGTTCCCTCGGCTACCGCCCCAAACGAGTTGGTGGTGAATGGAATGTCGCCATCAAGACGAGATTCCAAATTTGCGAATTCGGGTATGGTGGTTGCCATCAATGACGTAGATTTGCAACCTTACAAACAGTTTGGAGCATTAGCAGGTTTAGAATTACAAAAAGAACTTGAGCAAAAAGCCTGTAAAATGGCTGGCGGTGGACAAACAGCACCCGCTCAGTTGGTAGGTGATTTTATCCAAAATAAAGTATCAAAAAACCTATTGGAAACCTCTTATCAACCTGGGCTTGTATCTTTGGACATGACGGAAGTACTACCCGATTTTATTGCCAAACCTTTGCAAGATGGGTTAAAGCAATTTGGTCAAAAAATGAGAAATTACGCTTCTAACCAAGCACAAATTATTGGAATTGAAAGCCGTACTTCATCACC
>JALONS010000047.1 GCA_025454855.1 Arcicella sp. | reverse complement strand
GTACCGAAATGCTTCGATACCGATTTACAGATTAAGAGTAGCCATTCACAATATCCTTTGGACTAAATTCTCCCAAAATTCGGGATGACTCATGTTTGTAATCTATATCCAACCGATTTAGGTTTGCAAACGGTAACTAAATAAGTTGTTGATTTTTAGATACTTACTCATTCGCTTTTTCGCAAATAGCTCAGTATAAAATGTTAATGGCTAATCAATTAATTTATGTTTTTCGTTATAAGCAACTGCAAAAACGATAGCTTCGCCGATGATTCCTACAATGGCAGTGAAAGTATCGCCCAGCCAAATGAGTAAAAAAGCGAAAATACAAAACAATGTAATGAGTTGTGCCGTTGAAAGTTCGTTGTTGTCGTTGTGGTGATGTTCTGATGCTGACATAGTTTTTGATTTATGAATGTTTTTCTTACTACCAAGATATGAATAAATATAAATATACCAAGCATTTTTTGCTGATTTTCTTGATATTTTTTTTCAGTTCATCTCTTTCGTATGCTCAATATACGGATAAATGGATTTCCTTGAAATATGAGACGGTTAGGCATAAACCCAATAGATTTTATTTTAAAAAAGTAATTGATGAGCGACAAGACAAAGCTAAAATTGGGTTAATATACGGTCTAAATCAGTCAGAGAAACACCTAAAATTAAGTGGTGGTGTGATTAAATCTTTTCAAAATTATTTTAATAAATCTATCACAAAAGATACCAGTTGTTATCCTATTTTATTTAGCATAAATGAACTTGGTGTTGATGAAAGAATAGAAAATCAGAAAGTTAAAGGAAAATGTAAAATTAAAATTTCGTATAGTTACCTCCGAGACAGCTCAGTTGTTGAATTAACCGATTTTCAGAATGCTATTACCTATACCCGAACGCAGGGGGAATATAACAACTACGAAACCCTCTTGAGCAAAGTCATTGAAAAATCGGTTAAGTATTTTGATGAATGGATGACTGAGAATTACGATAAAAACCCTAAATTGATAAAATCACTGAATTTGATTGTTCAACAAGATTTTGGTATCAATAATCCAGAAAAAGGAGATACCATTTTTTGGTCGCCAACTCGAAAAATGACTTGGGCAGATTTTAAAGGAGCAATGCCCCGTAATACAAAATATTCGGCTCAGATTTTTACTAATTTTGAATATTCAGCTCCTTTAGATTTGGTAGATGGCATCCTGACTGTCAATCTACAAATGAAAGTATATATGCTAAAAAGTGCTTCATGGACTTCCTCTACTACACTTTCTGATTATAGTATTGCCCATGAACAACTCCATTTTGACCTCACCAAACTCATTGTTGAACGATTTAAGCAAAAAGCAAAGAAAATTCTCACCGTCGATAATTACGACAGTGAACTTCAGCTTTTGTTTATTGAAATGTACCGAGAAATGAATCGAATTCAGAAGGAGTATGATTCAGAAAGCAATCATAGTGTCAATGTTTTTGGACAGCAGAAATGGCAAAGTATAGCAATGGAAGAATTACGATTGTTGGGTGTGCGGTGAGTTTTGCCGTATCTTTGAGGAAAATTTTATGAGATGAAAAAATTATCAATGGACGAGTTGAATCGTCTTTCCACCGAAGAATTTAAAGCAAGTGAGAAGCTCCCGTGCATCTTGGTTTTAGATGATATCCGAAGCATGAATAATATTGGTTCGGTTTTCAGAACGGCGGATGCTTTCAAAATAGAAAAAATTTATTTGTGTGGTATTACTGCTACTCCTCCACACCGTGAAATTCAAAAAACGGCACTCGGGGCTGATGAAACCGTAACGTGGGAATACGCCGAAGATGTACAAGCGTTAGTAACAAAATTAAAAACTGATGGCGTACAAGTAGCAGCCGTAGAACAAGTAGAAAACAGTGTTTCATTGTTAGATTTTCAGCCCCAAAATACTCAAAAATACGCTTTTGTTTTTGGAAATGAAGTATTTGGGGTCAATCAATCGGTAGTAGAGCAAGCCGATTTTTGCTTAGAAATACCACAATATGGTACTAAACATTCATTGAATATTTCAGTAACAGCGGGCATTGTGGCTTGGGATTTTGTAAGTAAATCTTTAAGAAATGAACCCTAACGATAACTTCTTGAAAAACTTAACACAAAAAATTTTTTTGAGTAAAACCTTATTTATACTTTCGCCAAAGAAAAATAATATATTCTTAACATTAAATTAATATTGACAATGAAATCAGATAATAAAAGTCTTGCCAACGAAATATCCGCTGTGATTTTAGGAAAATTACACGGACTCAACGCCAAAAGTGCCAAGAAATTGATTAAGGCAGTTGATGAATCAGCTAAGGATATTGTAAAGAAGTTTGCTAAGTTGAAAAAAGACGAAGCTAATGAACAGGAAAAAGACGCTAAGAAAGCCTTGAAGAAAGCAGCAGAAAAAGCTAAAAAAGTAGCGAAAGCAAAAGAAAAAGCAGCGGAAAAAGCCAGTTTAGATGCCAAAATAGCCATTGTTACAAATGCTAAAGCGGTAGCTCCAAAGGCAACTGCTCCAGCAGCTCCCAAAGCAGCAGCACCAACTCCTGCGAAGGCTCCTGCTCCTGCTAAAAAAGTGGCAACTCCTGCTGCACCTAAAGCAGCGGAAGCTCCTAAAACAGATGCTGCCAAGTAGCAATGATTTACAAGTGATGGGTGTAAAAGTTTTATTTATCACTTAATATGTTATTTCCATGAGAAAAGGGTAATCAAAGCAAATGAGCTTTGATTACCCTTTTCTACTTTAAGGAAGAAGAATAAATGAATTGATGTTATAATACTGATTTTAAAAGAATATTGCATATCTGAGTCTCAACGGAAGTCGTCGTTCAAAACGACGACTTCCGTAAAATATGCATCAAATCCTTAAAATTGCCATAAATTTTGTCTTCGTATAGTATTGGCGTATTGCATAAGCCACTCATTTCAACTTTGTATTGCTTGTACAGATAGCTTTTACTTACTCAAATTCTTTGATTTTAAATGATAGATACAAAACCCAGTAATGAGTAGAGGAACTGAGAATAGACTAAAAAGCGTGGCAGTACTAATGCCCGCATCAGACAACATTCCGAATAAAGTTGGTCCTAAAATAGCCCCGAAACGCCCAACTCCAACAGAAAACCCAACTCCAGTAGTTCTGATTTCGGTATCATACACCCGTGCCATAGTGGGGTAAATACCGTTAAATCCTCCCTGAACGAAAATACCAATCAGAAAAATCATGATGAAAATTAAGCTGGTCGTGAGTGAAATATTGCCGTAAATAATCATGATAACAAAAGAACAGAGCATAAACGAAAAAACAGTTTTTTTGAGTCCCCACTTTCCTGCTACCATACCCAAAACCGTAGTGCCAATAGCTGCCCCAATGTTGAGTGCAATACCCACGTAGGTTGCCATTTCAAAGGGTAATCCTGCTTCTTTGGCAATATTAGGAATCCAACTCATCAAGGTATAAAGAGTTAAAAAACCAAAGAATATGGCAGTCCAAAGTTTGAAAGTTGAGTTGGCATAAGCGGGCGTAAATAAGGTACTAATTGGGGTACGAGTACCAATTATCGGTTTGGGTGGTAGTACCTCTATGCCTTCGTGTCCCATTTTATTTAGTAGATTATTAATTCGTTGCTTGGCATTTGGAGGTTGTTGTTTACCCAAAAACTCTAAGGAATCCGTCATGTAAATAAAAACACCAATCAGCATAATGAATGATACTACGCCCGCCAATAAAAAGGCATATCGCCAACCGAACGTGGGAATCGTGTAAGCACAGAAGAAACCCGTGAGAATAGCTCCAATGGGCCAACCTGCCTGCACTAATCCAACGTTGAAATCTCGATTTTTATCATTAGAAAACTCTGAAGCCGTGGCTGCCATCGTGGGTAAAACACCGCCCACGCCCATACCTGTAATTAATCGTAAAATAAGCAATTGATAATAATCGGTGCATACAGCTACCAATAACATTCCTACCGAAATAAACGAAAGTGCCATGATGAAAACTTTTCTACGCCCAATTTTATCTCCCAGAGGGGCTAAGAAAAAAGCCCCCAGTGTCATTCCTGCTAAACCTGCACTAAAAACGTAGCCTAATTCTGTTTTTGATAAGCCCCATTCTTTCGTAATTTCTGAACCCGAAAACGAAACTACCAACACATCGATACCGTCATTCATATTCAGAATAAAACAGATAGCCACGATAATCATTTGGAATTTACTCATTGGGCTGTTATCAATGAGGTTTTTAAAATGCGTTTGTAAATGTTCGTATGTCATAGTGGAATAAATAAAATTCTATGGATTAATATTGTTAAGATTTTAAGATTATCAGTACTGGAAGTGGTCAGCTAAATTATACTTAAATTGACGATTTACAGTTACTCAGATTTACGGTTGGGGACTATAATCGTAAATCGGAACAATTATAAATCGTAAATAATTGGGTATAGCTTAACTGATTAACTCAACTAACACCTACCTATTTGTTTGAAATTAGTATAATACTCTTAAAAAATACGCTATGCTGGGAGCATTTTTAGAAAAACCTAATCAAATTAGGGTCAAACATCTTGATAAGCCCGAACCTAAAGTGGGGGAAGTGAGCATAAAATTATCCAAAGTGGGAATTTGTGGTTCGGATGTGCATCTTTTCAAAGGACATAGAATATTAGATAAACCCACCATCATCGGACACGAGGGTTTGGGCTACATTGATAAAATAGGGGAGGGCGTTGAAGACAAAAAAGTAGGAGATAGAGTAGTAATAGAACCCAATATACCATGCCGTAATTGCAGATATTGTATGGCAGGACACGGCAATATCTGTATTAATAAACGGGTGATTGGTTTGAATGAGGCAGGAGCATTTGCGGAATATCTCACCATACCAGCCGATTTTGCTTGGCAAGTTCCCGATACCATATCAGATGAAGATGCCGTCTGTATTGAGCCTACGGCAGTAGCTGTTCATGCTTTATTTTCATCTAAAGCAAAACCTGGTGATACCATTGCTGTAATTGGTTTAGGGGCTATTGGTCTATTACTTACACACTTGGCTTTGTGTTTGGGATACCGTGTTTTTGTAACCGAACCTAACCAAACCAAAGTAAAAATGGTGACGGATTTTGGGGCAGTTCCGATAATTCCTACGGGCAATGCAGAACAACAGGCGGTTATTTTATCCAAAATTTGGGAAGAAAATGGAGTAATGGCAGTTTTTGAATGTGCAGGAGTAGCCCAAACAGCTTCATTAGCTACGGCCGCTGCTCCACGTGGCTCGGAAATTGTGTTGTTGGGGCTTTCTACCGATTTAGCAACGTTCACCCCTCTGAAAATTGCCAGAGAAGGCATTCACATCGTACCAAGTATTATTTATGACCATCCTACCGATTTCAGAAGAACGCTCCAATTGATTCACTCAAAAATAATTCAGCCAAGTTTTATTATTTCTCAATATGCTAATTTAGCAGATTTGCAAGATGCCCTAACATTGGCAGCCGAAGGAAATGAAAGTAAAATAATAATAAATATTTAGTACTTAAACAATCAACATCAGCCATAAATAACCGATTAACCAATAAAACAGAGAGTTTATCAAATAAATAAATAATTTTGAATGAACTCTTTTTGTTTTGTATTGTCAGTCAAGCTGATATGTACTCAATTGATTGAGGTTTGAAATGAGAATTTGTAGTGTAAATTATTGCATTTCAATGATTTAACTATTCATTTTTCGCAAATCACTTTTCACTTAGTATAGTAACCAAAACCATTTAGATTATGTCAAATATTTTGGACGTTCAGCACGTCGTAAAACGCTATGCCCAACACACTGCCCTCAATGATGTGAACCTCGAAGTTCCTAAAGGCTCAATTTTTGGGCTTCTCGGTCCGAATGGTGCGGGCAAAACTTCACTTATCAGAATCATTAATCAAATTACTGCACCCGATGAAGGTGTCGTTTATTTGAATGGTGAGAAACTCCAACCCAAGCATATTGAAGATATTGGTTATTTGCCCGAAGAACGTGGTCTCTACAAAAAAATGAAAGTAGGAGAGCAGCTGATGTATTTAGCTCAGTTGAAGGGTATGACCAAAGCGGAGGCTTTGGAAAGACTGAAAATGTGGTTCATCAAGTTTGACATTAAAGATTGGTGGGATAAAAATGTGGAAGACCTCTCGAAAGGGATGCAACAAAAAACACAGTTCATCGCTACCATCGTTCACGAACCTAAATTAGTGATTTTAGATGAACCTTTCTCTGGTTTTGACCCCATCAATGCGAATTTATTGAAAGACGAAATTCTGGAACTGAAAGAACGTGGCACTACCATTATTTTCTCTACGCACCGCATGGAATCCGTAGAAGAACTCTGCGACCACATTGCCCTTATCAATAAATCAAATGTGGTGCTGCACGGGGCTAAAAAAGAAGTAAAGAATCGTTTTAAAGATAATTCTTACACAGTTGAATATGTAGGAAGTTTAGCTAATTCAGATGGTGTTTTCGAGGTGATTGATACCCAAACTGTGGAGGATGGCGTGATAAAATCTCATATTCGGAATAGTCAAAATCTGCCCGTAAACCAATTGATTAGCAGTTTGATTCAACAAGTTGAATTAAAGTCGTTTAATGAAAATATACCTTCATTCAACGAAATTTTTATCAAAGTAGTAGGTGGCGAAGCCAACGAGTTGCTCTAATTTCAACAAATCAAAACTCAACCATCAAAAAATCATGGACAAAGTATTACTCATCATACAAAGAGAATACCTCACGAGGGTTCGCAAAAAATCATTCTGGATAGCCTCCATTTTAGTACCCTTTTTAATAGCTGCTGTTTACGCCATTCCGCTCTATTTTATCCTCAACTCAAATGATACCAAAGTGGTAGAAATTGTGGATGAGAGCAATTTATTGAAAGGCAAAATTCAATCTGATAAAGATATTTCGTACCAATTTTCAAATCAACCTTTTGAACAAGCTAAAAAACAACTCCTGAAAAGTGATGCAGATATATTAGTGAGTGTTCCCAAAAATGTGCTGGAAAATCCCAACGGGGTAAAAATGGTAGGTAAAAAAAGTATTGGGATGAGTACCCAATTTGATATTCAAGGAACTATTCAGAATGAACTCCGTAATATCAAATTGCAGAATGCTAATATTGATTTAAAAATACTGGAAGAAAATAAGGTAAGTGTGAACGCTCAGACCTATACTTTACAAGAAGACGGGAAAGAACAAAGCAGTAGCTCGACAGGAGCAATGATTTTAGCGGGAGTCTTCGGAATGATACTCTATATTTCTGCCCTTTTGTACGGTTCTCAAGTAATGAACGGTGTAATTGAAGAAAAAAGTAACCGTATCATTGAGGTAATGATTTCGTCGGTTCGTCCGTTTCAATTAATGATGGGTAAGATTATTGGCGTAGGTTTGGTTGGTATTACGCAGTTCTTGTTGTGGGGTGTACTAACTTTTACGGCTTCTACGGCAACTACTAAATTGATGTCATCTAAAATTGAGGAGAAGGTTACGACCATGCAAAAAACGGGTAAAAGTGCCGAAGAAATCAAGAAATTTAAAACGGAATTTAAAAGTAAAAATCCACTTTCAGGTATTTCACAAACGGTTGAGAATATTTCACTCACCAAGTTAATTCTTTGCTTTTTACTATTCTACATTGGCGGTTATATGATATACAGTTCGCTGTTTGCGGCTATTGGTTCAGCGGTTGAAAATGCTTCTGAAGCCCAGCAGTTTATGTTTCCCGTCACCATTCCCATTATTTTATCGTTTGTATTAGGTCAGGTGATTATTCAAGACCCCGACAGTAATCTGGCATTTTGGGCATCTATGTTTCCGCTCACTTCGCCCATAGATATGATGGTACGTTTACCCTTTGGTGTACCCGACTGGCAAATTGCTTTATCGTTGGTTTTACTGATATTTGGTTTTCTGGGAACTACTTGGTTAGCTGGTAAAATCTACCGTGTGGGTATTTTAATGTACGGTAAAAAGCCATCGTGGAAAGAAATATCGAAATGGGTTTTTTATAAAGGGTAGAAAAGTTTGATTTGTGAAGTTTCTTATTGATGGGATTGTGTAAAAAGTCCAAAGTATTAAGTGTCAAGATATTTATTCCAAATAAAATTTTGTTTTAATGTACTAAAGTACTTCAAATGAAATTTTATTTCAAAATAGCTTATTTTGTTTTATTTTGCACTAAATGCTTAGGACTTAATACATAATACTTTTTACACAACCCCATCAATGAGCTTTCTGAAACATTATCTCAAAATCCCCAACTGCTTGGTTAGTTGTACCAAAGCAGTAGTATCACGGGCATCTAATTTACGAATCATATTCTTTCGATGATTATCTACGGTATTGGAGCTAATGAATAATTTATCCGCAATCTGCTTCGACTCGTAGCCCCTCAATAATAACTTCAAAACGTCTAATTCCCTTCCCGAGAAAATATCCTGTTTTTTCAAAACCATCTCATTGGATGAAAAAGTAGTGATAAATTCCCCTTCGTTAAAAGTTACTCTGCCCCAATATTGGTCAGTCGGTTTGATTAAATGGTCAATATCTTGATCCACAATAAAGCATAAGGTTGGAAATCCCTTTTCGCTAAACTCTAATCCAAAGATTTGTACCATCGTATGAAAAGGCTTTCCACTCGGTCTGAAATGCTTCATACCGTAGCCATACGCAATAAAATTTTGTTTGATGGCGGCAGGTGCTTCTCGAATAGAATCTATCAAGTAACTAAACAGAGTAGGAATAGCAGAAACATTTTTAGTGTCAGGCACCATCGAACCCAGAAACTCACTAAACCCTTTTTGCATAAAATTTTCCACGGGAATCCCCAGTGCTACCTCTGTATTGGCAATGTACTTAAAACTCAAGTTACTCATATCCATAATGCCATATACGGCATTTAGGTAGGTAGTATCTTTACTAAAAAAGCCCATTTGTTGTAAATATTTTTCAGCGGATTTTTCAGAAGTTTCTCCCGAAATTTGATTAACAGCCTCTAAGCATTTACGATATAATTGCTCTAATGTCTGATTTGAAAGGTTTTGCATTGACTTTTGAACTACAGTAAAAAATAATAAACAAGAATATTTGGTATTTACATGGCGTGATATATAAACATTTACCAAAGTAATTTTTAAATAACAGTGAAGGTAATAAGATGTAATTTAGATGAAAACTCCAATAAGGGCTGTAATGGAGAGAACAAAAATAAATGATTATTGTCAGAAAATAGCCAATTTGGCTATTTCTTTTTCTTTTGAATTTGCACAAATTTGCATTATAATATTGATTTTCAGACTTCTAAAAATATATATGTTATAACATCATTTCCTGAATACTTAACCATTTTTGTTATTACCGAGTAAATACTTAACCACAATTATACGAGATAAAAAAGAATCAATCAGTTATTTAGAAACCGCCATTTCCTAATTTGATTCAGAAAACTTTTTTAAACCGAAGAGCAATCTTCGGTTTTTTTATGTTCGGTCTTCTATTTTTCTCAACTCATTGAGGTCGTTCGGGGTATCTATATCAAACATTCCTTCGGGGAAGGGTACAGTAGCAATTTTTCCTTGAAATTCTTTTAAAAAACTTCTGGCTCCTTTATCTCCTTTCAATTGGAGTAATTGATGAAAAACCACTTTATCAAATAGCATTGGCACACCTATTTGATTACCATAATCACAAGCTACAATTTGAGGAGAATTTTCTGCAAAGGTTTGCAATATTTCTTGCAAAAGATTGAAGTTTACGAAAGGTTGGTCACTCAATAAAATCAATGTGGCATCCTCTTTTCCAGTCATGGATGCTACACCTTTTTGAATTGACGTACCCATGCCTTGTTGCCAGTTGGGATTATCAACAATTTGGATATTTGATGCGAAAGATTGCAAATTTTCCCTTATGATATCGGCATTTGCACCCAACACTACTTTCACATCCGAAGTAACGGATAAGGCTAAAGCGGTGATTCGCCTGATTAACGATTCTCCTTGATATTCAATGAGTTGTTTGGGTTGTCCGAGGCGGCTTGAATTACCCGCTGCAAGGATGATGATAGATAAGTTCATCTTTGAAAAGTTTGCAAGTTACTTTTAATATCTTTGGCAGTCATATCATTGTTATTTAACTTGCAATAAATCAATTTTAAATCATTTAATCTTAAAAATTCTTAAAAATTTATGAAGAAATTACTCATAGCCGCCATGTTACTAACTGGTTTACAGTCAGTTAATGCACAGGTTTTTTCGGGTACTCAAGAAATAGAAAAAGCCAACAAAGAAGGTTTATATACGTCAGTAGCCGTTGATGATAAATACGTAAAACAAGCATGGCAGGTAGAATTAGCCAAATATGGTAAAGTAGAAAGTGGAAAAAGTGGTGCGTATAGAGTAAACAACGCCACGATGCCGACCATTTCAGGAGACCCCGTGATGCTGGTTAGTAGAATCACTACGGAGAAAGGACGTACTAAAATATTTATGTCTTTAGGCATGGGAGAAGAAGTATATGTGGGCGGAACGCACCCAAAATACGCCGCCGCTGAAAAGATTTTGAACGATTTTGTGGAAGTAATTAATCTTCAAGAAGCCGTAAGAAAAGAGGAATCAGTAATGGAAGATGTGGTTGATAAGCAGAAGAAAACCATCAAAACGGGTGATAAATTAGTACGTGCTATTGAAGATAATAAAAAAGAGAAAGAAAAACTTTTGAAGAAAATTGAAGAAAATAAATTGGAGTTGGAGAAACTTTTGACCGATGTTGAGCAAAATAAGAAAGACCAAATAACAATGGGTGAAAACGTGTCGGCTCAACAAAAGAAAGTAGAAGAAGCAAAGGCTAAAGTACCCAAACAGTAAACGTAGTAATTGTATATCACGATTTTCCAAAATCGTAGAACGTTTACCTTTAAAAAGTCCCTCGTGAGTTTAGCTCATGGGGGACTTTTTTATGTTCATAGTAATACACTGGTTTACGATTCTGGAGAATCGTGGTACACTAAATTAATCATTAAAAATTACCATTCTTAATTCCTACGTACCGTTCATTTATTTCCAAATTGCCATTCATCAAAGTCGTTATACCTTTCGGACATCAAACAAGGTACTATGTATAAAATAGTAGTTAATGTTTGAAAAGATATTTCGTAAATTTCTCTAAATCAGTTAGTTATTCAAATTAAAATAATGATAACCATGAATCAGACCTTATTTCGCATACCTTCAAAGGGACAATTAGGAGGTGTAGCGGCAGGATTAGCAGAACGTTTTGGCATTGATATTGCCGTAATGAGAATCATTTTATTTCTTGGATTAATATTCACACACGGTATATTTTTCTGGATTTATATTATCTTGTGGGCAACTTTACCAGTACAACATCAGTGGGAGACGGTTTCGGCTGATGGGGTCAATAATTCTAACTTTAACGAAACACTAACTAACATGAAAAAAGACTCAAATAAAGTTTGGGGGATTATTCTAATCGTCCTCGGTACAATTTTCCTTTTAGATGAATGGATTCCAGATTTTGATTTTGGTAAATTCTGGCCCCTCATCCTAATTGCCGTAGGTGGATATATTATTTTTAAAGACAAGGATAAAATTGACTTTCGTAACGATAATACCAATAATGACCTCTAAAATCGGTTGTCAGTTATCAGTGAACAATCAACAGACGTTTATTACAACTTGTTAATTGTTCACTGTTAATTGCTAACTGTTCACTGAAATAACATGAACTCTAAAAATTTATTTACGGGTGGTGTTTTGATACTACTCGGTATCCTATTCTTGGGTAAAGAATGGGGTTGGTTTCACATCAACTGGCATGAGATTTCTCGGTTGTGGCCTCTTTTATTGATATATCTTGGTTTGGTATCAGTATTGGGCAAAACGAATCGGTCGGCAACGGTAATCACTATTGTATTGTTGTGCATTGCTATTCCTACGGTGATAGTGAGGAGCTGCCAAGAAAAAGTAGGACACGCTTTTGATGATAATGGTATCCATATTGATATGGACGACGATGATGATGATAACGATGATAACAATAATGACGATGATACATCTTTTAAAGGTTCAAAGCAAAATTTAGTTGAACCGATGGATGTTAAAATTAAAAGTGCTACTCTCAACTTTAAAGGTGGGGCAGCCGAATTTGACATCAAAGAAACATCGAAGGATTTGGTATCTGCCAACGCTGATTTAACTTTTGGTAATATTTCGCTAAAGAAATCAGGAGACGTTGATAATCCAAGTATTGACTTTGCACTGAAAGGCAAAACCAATAAAATTGATATTGATGACGATAATCGTAATAAAGTAGATTTACGCTTGAACCAAGATATTGTTTGGGATATGAATTTTGAGTTTGGGGCGGGAAAAGCGGATTTTGATTTGAGTCCCTATAAAATCAAAAACTTATCTATCAAAACTGGTTTGACTGAAACCGACGTTAAATTAGGCGATAAAGTAGATAATTTGGATGTAAAAGTAGAATCTGGTCTGACCGACATAGAGTTTGAAGTACCCACCACAGCAGGTTGTAGAATTGACATTGATGGTGGTTTGAACGACAAAGATTTTGATGGATTTATCCAAAAAAATGGACACTGGGAAACGCCTGATTATGATAAAGCCACCAAGAAAATAACGATTAAATTTGAGGGTGGTTTACAATCTCTGAAGGTGAAGAGATACTAATATTGGTATTGGGGTTCTGATTCAGCAAAAATGGATTTGTGAAATTGAAAGCATAATCTGCTCAAAATCAAGAATATATATATTATTTGTTTTGCAAGCCTCAATCAAGATATAATATAATATCGATACCAAAAGCGAATTATTGGAACTTAAAATTCTAATAATTCGCTTTTGTCATCTATCATCTATCATCTATCATCTATCATCTATCATCTATCATCTATCATCTATCATCTATCATCTACTGCCTGACACAGTTCTACCAAAACCGAATTCGTCCCTTTCGGATGCAAAAAACAAACTAATTTATTATCTGCTCCTTGTTTTGGTATTTCATTCAAAAGCGTAAATCCTTCTGCTTTTAGTCTTTCCATTTCTGCCCGAATATCTGCTACTTCAAAAGCAATGTGATGGATTCTGTCAATTTTTTCTCCAATTTTCTTTAATATTTTGAAAAGCAAGCCATTAAAACTATTTTTAAATCTCATACAACTTGTTCACAAAGATTCTCGTCTATCATTTTATAGGATTATGAGTACTCATACTTTCCTGATTTCTTAACTATATTTTTTGTCATGAAAAAAATTCTATTTCTATGCTCAATATGGGCGATGTCTTTGCAACTTATTGCCCAAAATTCAACCTTCACGCCCAGTGCCATCAACTCTCCACGTTTAGAATATGATGCGATATTGTCGCTACCCAATCCTACAGAAGGCGACTTGGTATATGATTTGACCTTTAAATGTTTGAGGGTCTTTACGGGTAGTCGCTGGATTTGTTCTTATCAAGACCCTCTCAATTTTGTTCCCAATTCAGTGCTTCTTGCTTCGGCGGGAGGAAATTCTTATGATGCAGCTCAAAACATCGCAGTTGATGCCTCTGGTGATTATTATATAACGGGTACTTTTTCGGGTACGACTACCTTCGGAGCAACCTCTATCACATCTGCTGGTAGTATAGATATATTCATTGCCAAATATAGTGGTAATGGTATTTTGAAATGGGTAAAGCAAGCAGGAGGAGTTTCTCAGGATTATGGGTATAGTATTGCCTTGGATAATGCAGGAAATGTATTTGTGACAGGGTATTTTACTGGAAATGTTAATTTTGGAGGAATTAATAAAACCTCTGTGGGAGGCAATGATATTTTCATTGCAAAATACAATAGTAACGGTGTAGAACAATGGGTACAGTCAGCGGGAGGAAGTTCCAATGACAGTGCAATAGATATTTGTATTGACGGGGCTGGTGATATTGTTATTGCTGGG
Source organism: Arcicella sp. (assembly GCA_025454855.1). Classification (GTDB taxonomy): domain Bacteria; phylum Bacteroidota; class Bacteroidia; order Cytophagales; family Spirosomataceae; genus Arcicella. Next base: position 9,979 of record JALONS010000047.1, on the reverse strand, counting down.
GTGTTTGGTGGTGACATTTTTGTCTCCAAATATAATAATGCTGGTACTCTGAAGTGGACACAGACGGCAGGAGGAACTGGTGATGATGTTGCACAAGGAATAGCGGTTGATGCTTCAAAAAATATTTACATCACAGGGATTTATGCCAATACAGCCACTTTTGGCTCTCTTACTCCAATTACCTCTGTTGGAGGTTATGATATTTTTATTGCTAAGTACGATGAAAATGGTTTAATCCAATGGGTAAGGTCGGCAGGAGGAAATGCCAGTGGTGGTGATTCAGGCTATGGTATTGCGGTAGATAATGCCAACAATGTTTTTGTTACGGGTAATTATAGTGGTACAGCTAATTTTAGTACAATATCCAAAACATCTTTAAGTAATTCCTCCGATATTTTTATTGCCAAATATAATAGTATTGGTGCTGTTCAGTGGGTACAGTCAGCAGGAGGAAGCTCCTCCGACTTTGGTATCAATGTTGCGATAGATAATACTGGAAATGCTTATATTACAGGAACTTATTCGGGTACTGCCACTTTCGGAACGGTTTCCAAGTCTGCCATGATATTAAATGAAGCATTCATTGCCAAATATAATAATAATGGTGTTTTTCAATGGGTTCAATCTTCGGTTGGGTCAAATAGTGCCATTGGCTACGGAATTGCCGTGGATAACTTGAGGGGAATTTATACGATAGGGCGTTATACAGGTACTATTACCTTCGGAGGTACTTCTAAAACCTCAGTGGGGAGTGAAGATATGTTTATGCTGAAAACAGAGAGATAAAATTAAAAATTTTAGATTTGACAACTTTCGAGATGGTGCATCGTTCAAAAGTTGTCAAATCTCTATAACTTAACACTCTGACAAAGTTCTATTAATACCGAATTCGTCCCCTTCGGATGCAAAAAACAAACTAATTTATTATCTGCTCCTTGTTTTGGTGTTTCGTTTAAAAGCGTAAATCCTTCTGTTTTTAGTCTTTCCATTTCTGCCAGAATATCTGCTACTTCAAAAGCAATGTGATGGATACCTTCCCCTTTTTTCTCCAGAAATTTAGCAATGGGACTATCAGGTTTTGTGGCTTCCAGAAGTTCAATTTTAGTTTGTCCTGTCTGAAAAAAGGAAGTCATCACACCTTCAGATTCCACTTCTTCCTGTTTATACGGGGCAACTCCCAATAATTTTGTGAATAAATCGTTCGACAAGGCTAAATTTTTAACGGCAATGCCAATATGTTCTACGTGTTGCATAATGAGGTATAATTAACAAGTTATGAAATGTCTGATAATTTATTGCTCATCGTTCATAACTCACCACTACTTTTGGAGTGACCATCTGGCTAAATCTTTGGCAGCATTGAAATTCTCAAAGCTCATGGGTAATTTATGAGCATTTACGTATTCGTTATAAAGCCACGGGTCGCCAATAGCAAAGATACGCCCTTTCCCGAAATTAGCAATTGCCATGATTACATCTCCTTTATCCGTTAGTACCGACTGGGCAGGTGCTTTCAATGCTAACGTTGCTAATTCTTTTACATAAATTGACTTCGTATTCTTAAAAATCAAATGGTTAGCAGGAATATCCAAACGTCCTTGTTCAAATTGTACACCTTGAACCATATTTCTATTTTTGGCGGTGAACTCAACCCCAAAGGCTTTGGCTAATTGGTTGAATTTTGGAATCTCACAATTAGAGGTATCATTTGCCATCATTATCAACGTACCGCCCGCTTGTACCCAATTACTAATTTCTTGCACATCTTTGGCAGTCATATAATTAGGCGAAGCCGTTTCTTTTTTAGTGTCGGGGTCCACAATGATGTAAACTGAGGCATTTTTTAAATTCTGAGTGGTGGGAGCAACCGTCAGCGTGGCTGTATTAGCTCCAAAGTCATTAAAAATACTACCAAACCAAGCAAAACCAGAGTCGAAACGGTCTTCCCATGTATAGTGATATTTCAGCCCGTTATCTTTTCGGTATTCATTATTGAAATAATTATCCAGCATGACGGTTTTACCTTTTCCCACGGATATATTATTCAACAATTCTGCTTCAATACAGGCTTCTATGAAAGGACCGCTTGCTTTTAGGTCGTCGGTGCGGGTTGGTTCTTTTACGTAGTAATCATACGTTCCGTCACGGTAGGGAGTTCCGCCTAAGCCTGCTCCGCCAACGGCTTTTGTCAAATGTACATTTCCTTGTGCGTCTGTTTCAATAAATGTCTTGATGAGTCCTTCCTGTCCTTTTTTAATAGCGGCAAAATACGAATCACCGATGTAACCCATGCGTAATGATTTGGCTAATCCATAAATAAACATCGATGAACCCGACGATTCGAGGTAATTTCCTGCTTGTCCACCTTTATCAGTAACTTGCCACCAAACGCCCGAAGTAGGGTCTTGGTACTTTACAATGCCTGCCGCAGTACGATTAAGGATAGCCAGTAATTCTGGGCGACGAGGGTGGTCTTTCGGAAAATAATCTAACACATCAACTAATCCCATAATATACCAACCCATTGCACGGCTCCAAAACTCCGGGGATTTGCCCGTTTGTGGATTTGCCCATTTTTGCTGACGACTTTCGTCCCAACCGTGATAAAGTAAACCCGTTTTCTCGTCTCGTGCGTAGCGTTCCATCCACACAAATTGATTGGCAATGTCTTCAAAGTTTTCGTTTTTACCTGTCAATAATGAATATTCGGCATAAAAAGGCTCTGCCATGTAAAGCCCATCAAGCCACATTTGGGTAGGATACTTGAGTTTATGCCAAAAACCACCTACTTTATTACGGGGTTGCACGCCCAACTGTTTGTATAATAAATCAGCTGCTAATTTATATTTTTTATCGTTAAAAGTCTGGTACAAGGTAAGTAATTGACGACCCGTCGGGATATTATCCAGATTATATTCATCCATTTTGAAAGTCTTGATATTTCCATCGGGCAGAATAAATTTATTAATGATTTTACGGGTATATTCCAAATAACGAACATCGCCCGAGGTACGCCAAAGGCGTTCAAATCCTTCTAACACTACGCCCATTTCATAATTCCAATTGGCAGGACGATTTTTCTGAGCTTGTTCGGCAGTCATGCCCGCTGGAATCTGTTTATCTTGTTCTAAATGACTGGTATATTTCATCACCACCATCGAATCTTGATAGGTTTTCATGATGGTTTCCGCCATTTTTTCTGCGTAATTGCGTTGAGCAAAAAGAGACGAACTGGCTAAAATTAGCAGGAATAATAACGACTTTCTAACGTTCATTTATGAATAGCGTTTAAGGAAAATGAATAATGAAATCATCTGTACAGAGTTGAATTTAAAAGACAGATAAACGCTTTTTTTACTCAAACAATAGTGCTTCAACGCAAAGAGTCGGTAAGAATTTTATTCCTACCGACTCTTTTTGTTTATCATTGTAAAGATAGAGCGTATTTCGTTTTTTCTACGAATACATATCTTGCCTTTCAATTACTCTATCAACTTCATTGAGATTTAATACTTTAATGGTTGCTTTCCCGATGTCTGATTTATCGTAAATAACTCCATTTTCTATTTCAAAATGCTCATACCAATTATCAATTCGTGGATTGAACAGTCTTATGAATGTTCTGTTGGGTAAAAGTATAGTGCCAATATCGCTTCCTTTGGCATTATTACAAGCAAAACACGCATAAGCCAGATTATCCAATTCTGTTTTGCCACCATGCTTCAAACTTATGATATGGTCTATTTGGTGTGGATAGAAAGAGACCAGATTGCTCTGCAAGCAATATTCACAACAATTATTCGCTTCTTCAATAACTTTTATTCTGAGTTTTTCAGAAATATATCTGCTCATTGCGATAACTGCTTTTTAGCTCTTTTTTTTGCCATAATCATAATGTGTTCAATGAGTAAGTATCGCTCTAATTCGATATTTTCTTCTAAACTTAATGCATCCGTTTTCTTTTTGTAAATCAAGTCTTCAACTCTTTCTTGAAGAGTAGGATTTGGACGATAAGCCAAAACTTTCTGAGGTTCTGGTGATGAAGTAATAAAGTCAATTATTTCATCGATGGGACGATAAGTAACCATATTTTTTTCTTTTTACGAAAATACTATTTTTTCAGAATTTTACAGCTATGAAAACTAAAAAATCCTACGAATAGCTCAACCCATACTGCTTCAAAACCTCATCGGGAACGCCCTCCCAGTTATTGGGTTTATTGCCTTGATAAGTAAAAAACGCAACCCCTTGCGAAAATTCCTTTTTGGCTTGGTTCGGGTACGCAATATCATCCACAATATTGATTTGTTCTTTGGCAGTACACGAAATGAAATCTTTCCCAAAACGTTTGATTGCCATAGAATCTAACCAACGTAAACCACCTCGCATCGGCGTTTTGAAAGAGGGATTATCTTTGGTAATGAACTCAATGAAAGCAGGTACGCCAGCCTGAGAAGCACTTCCCGAAACTTTATCGGCAGGAATAATAATATCCGATAGTACGGTGATAGTTTTCATCTCGTGGTCGGTGTAAAATTTCTCTGCTAAAAGACGTGCATCACGCTCCATTTCATCTTTGGTACGTCCATAATTATATTTTGGCGTAGCAGTAGCCACGGTTTTAGCTTTGGGTTTCGGCTTTGGACCCTCTAACACTTCCGAGGCTAAAGCATCGGGACTTGCCACCGCTAAACCCAGCGATGAAAGTCCTATATTTTTTAAAAAGTCTCTTTTTTTCATTGTTTTTAAAAGTTATAATAGTTCAAGTAGTTAGATAGTTGGAAAGTTATAAGAGTTTTAAAAATTAGTATGGCACAACAATCTTAATGTATGCTATAAACTTTTTAACTTCTTCAACTCTTTAACTTTACAACTCCTATAACTGATTTAACTTCTTCTGTTCGATGATATAATTTGAAGTACGAGCAGATAATGCTAAAATCGTCCAAGTAGCATTTTTATCCCCTTGTGAAACAAACGGAGCGGCATCCGCTACAAACAGATTTTTCACATCATGAGCCTGACAATTACTATTCAGTACTGATGTTTTGGGGTCGTTACCCATACGAGCAGTGCCTACTTCGTGGATAATTTTACCAGGTTCTGCTAATCCATAATTGGTGCTGGCATCGGGTTTTTTACCGAGTGGCTCCGCACCGATTTCGTGGATAATTTGCTCAAAAGTATCTTGCATATGTTTTGCCTGTTTGATTTCATAATCCGACCACGTGTAATTAAATCTCAAAACAGGAATACCGTATTTATCTACCACATTGGGGTCAATTTCGCAGTAATTATTGTAATCAGGTACGGGTTCGCCACGTCCAGCCATGTGGATATAAGCTCCGTAGAAACGACGATAATCTTCTTTTAGGGATGCGCCATAACCGCCCGCCGCTTTTTTGATACCTTCACGGGTAGGATATTTTTCATTAAGTCCTTCAATACCCCAACCGAAACCGTAAGCGGGCATTCCCATACCACCACCGTATTCAATGTGATACCCTCTTGGAAAATCTAATTTTTTATTATCCAACCACCACGGCGTGTAAACGTGCATACCACCTACACCGTCTTCATTGTATCTTTTACGGTCGAACAAAGCAGGAATAATGCCCGCCCTTGAGGCCCCCGTTGAGTCATTGATATACCGCCCCACTACTCCACTTGAATTAGCCAGACCATTCGGAAAACGGGCTGATTTAGAATTCAATAATAAACGAGCAGTTTCGCCCGCACTGGCTGCCAGTACCACTATTTTCCCTTTAACAACTTTCTCGGTCATGGTTTGGGTATCAACGTACGATACACCCGTTGCCAAACCACTCACGGGGTCTGTAATTACTTCTCGTGCCATTGCGTAGGTAATGAGTGTACAATTACCCGTTTTCATCGCAGGAATCATCAGTACCGATGACGACGAGAAATCAGCATACGCCTGACAAGCTCTATTGCATTGGCTACAATAAAAACATTGCCCACGGTCTTTATTGATGGGTTTTGTGAGAATAGAAAGACGAGACGGAATCGTTGGGATTCCCAACCTTTTATTGCTCTTCTGGAGCATCAATTCGTGCAAACGTTGTTTGGGTGGAGGTAAAAATATACCGTCAGGGTTATTCGGAAAATTCTCATTCGACCCAAAAACACCAATTAATTTATCAATATAGTCGTAATATGGTTTGATGTCGTCGTAACCAATGGGCCAATCGTCCCCCAAACCATCAATAGATTTACGTTTGAAATCATCGGGTCCAAAACGGAGTGAAATACGCCCCCAGTGGTTGGTTCGTCCGCCCAACATTCTGGAACGAAACCAGTGAAATTCAGTTCCTTGGGTAGTAGTGTAAGGTTCACCATCAATATTCCAACCGCCATAAGCAGCATCAAAATCTCCGAATGAACGGGTAGAACCCGCCCCCCGTCTGGGAGACTCCCACGGGGCTTTCATCTGTGTAATGTATTTAGGGTCAGCGGGGTCATAATATTGTCCAGCTTCTAACACACACACTTTTGCACCTGCTTTCGTAAGCTCGTAGGCTGCCATACCACCGCCCGCACCCGAGCCAACAATTACTACGTCGTACTCAGTGGTTTTCTCTTTAATCTGAAAGTCCAACATTTTACGTTAAATTAGGAAGTTGTTGAATAAAATTTTAAAGTAATACTAAAGGTAAAAATTGAGATTTGTGTCTTTTATTAGCGGTTTTACCCTACCAAAAATAGTTGAGTGGTAGGAATTAATTATTTGGATTTATGTAGTAGCGTATCGCTTACGCCCACATGGTCAATATTTCACCGTATGCGATACACCGCTACGATATTGTCTGAGATATTTAAAACTCTCAATGTCTTGTAATATTATTAAAAAAATATTTCTTATAATATTATCGTGAAATTATTTAACATTTTGAATAGTTTTTGAACTAAATAGAACAAAAAACGCTGATGATTTCATTGAATTCATCAGCGTTTTTGCTTATCTGTTACTGGGGATTAATTATCTCAATTTACTATTTCTGTATCCATAAGAAAAATAAATGACTAAACCAATGGCTAACCAAATCAAGAAGATTGTCCAGTTAGTAATGCCCAACTCAGTCATTAAGTAAAGATTAGTAAGGATTCCCAAAACGGGTAAAATAGAGAATTTGTATTTGAATGCCATCACTGCTAAAGATGCCCATACCAACCAAAATACTACTAAAAGGGGTTTTTCTGTAATTTGAGACATTAAAACTCCTTGAGAAAGAGTGTAAAGCAATGCTATCACTAACAAGATACCCACTAAATATTGTCCATTGATATAAGGAATTTTAAATTTAGCATTGTTAGATAACCCTTTGTGGTCTAAATACAAAACACCGCCGCATACCAAGATAAAAGCAAAGAATGTTCCAACACTCGTCAAATCAACGAAGAAACCCATATCTAAAAATAGCGATGGCACAGCTACTACAATACCTGTGATGATGGTGGCAAAACTTGGTGTTTTGAACTTCGGATGGATATTTGAAAAACGTTTCCAAAGTAATCCATCACGGCTCATTGACATCCAGATACGGGGTTGTCCCATCTGATACACCAATAAAGCACTGGTGATAGCCACCACTGCCGAGACAGAAATAACGCCCGCCATAAAATTTAGATTTATTTTCTGGAAAACATAAGCCAAAGGGTCATCCACTTTCAGCTCAGTGTAATTTACCATACCTGTTAGCACCAGCGTTATGAGTACATACAAAATAGCACAGATAATTAAACAGTAAATCATGGCACGAGGAAGGTCTCGTTGGGGGTTTTTACATTCTTCAGCAGTAGTTGAGATAGAATCAAAACCGATAAAAGCAAAAAAAACAGATGCTACCCCTCCTAAAACCCCCTTTGCTCCGTTGGGAGCAAAAGGCGACCAGTTTTCAGGTTTTACGTAGAAAAAACCCACTGAAATCACTAAGAAAATAACGGCTAATTTCAAGACTACCAAAAAGTTACTGGCAGTTCTGGATTCCTTGATTCCAATATATACCAATGCTGTTACTAACATCGTGATAACCCCCGCTGGCAAATCAATTAAAAATTTGATACCAGCCACCACTGGAGCATTGACGTAGGCTTGAGCAGCGGCTAAATCGCCGCCTACTAATTTTTCTCCGTTCTGACTGGCTAAAAAGGCTTTGTGAGCTGTACCATAGTCAAAAGTTAAGAAATCTGGAAAATGAATACCAAAGCCCGTCAACATAGAAACAAAATATTCAGACCATGAAATGGCTACTACCATATTAGAAACGGCGTATTCCAGAATTAATGCCCAGCCGATTATCCAAGCAAAAATTTCTCCGAAAGATACATACGCATACGTGTAGGCACTCCCCGACACAGGAACCATTGAAGCAAATTGGGCGTAACAAAGTGCCGTAAATACACAAGCGATGGATACGAAGACAAATAGTAAAGAAACCGCAGGACCACCCTCAAAACTGGCTCTCCCGATGGTGCTAAAGATACCAGCACCAATAATGGCAGCGATACCAAAAGAAGTTAAATCCCTGACTCCCAGTACTTTAATAAGCCCTGACCCATGTGCGTCATCACTTTGTTTCAAGACATTGGTAATAGATTTTCGTCTAAAAATAGAATTTTCTGGCATTTAGTTTGATGTTTTTTTCTTAAAACTAATCAAAATATTGAAATAAAGCCAATCAAAATACTTATGTTTAGTTTTCAGAAAAATCGAAGTAACTTTACTAAGTTTTCTTAATCCGATTAAATTCATTCCTTATTTGCCTTGATTTAGAATGAGTTTTTCTTAATCAGCTCATTCAAAAATAGTATATGAACCAGACCGCAGTTGTCATTTTAAATTATAATGGTCGAAAATACTTAATGGATTTTTTGCCATCCGTGATTAGTCATTCTCTCGATACTGATATTTACGTGGCTGATAATGCTTCTACCGATGACTCCGTTCAGCTATTGAAAGAACTGTTTCCCTCTGTAAAAATCATACAACTTGCTAAAAATCATGGTTTTGCACAAGGTTATAACGAAGCCTTGTTGCAAATTAAATCTGTTACAACTTTCAAATATTACATTCTCCTAAACTCTGATGTAGAAGTCCCACAAAATTGGATTAAACCTATGTTTGACTTAATGGAGAGTAATCAGAATATTGCCGCTTGTCAACCCAAAATAAAAGCCTACCATGAGAAGACTCATTTTGAGTACGCAGGTGCAGCAGGAGGGTTTATCGACCGCTTGGGCTATCCATTTTGCAGAGGAAGAGTCTTTCTTTCTTTGGAAGAAGATTTAGGACAATACAACGACAATGTAGAAGTATTTTGGGCAACGGGAGCTTGTATGTTTGTGAGGGCAAATATTTTCCATGAAGTAGGTGGTTTTGACGGTGATTTCTTCGCACACATGGAAGAAATAGATTTGTGTTGGCGAATGAAACACGCTGGCTATCAGATTTTTACCTGCGGTGGTTCTGAAGTGTACCACGTTGGCGGAGGTACTTTGCATAAATCAAATCCTCATAAAACTTTTTTAAATTTCAGGAATGGGTTGGCAATGCTCTATAAAAATCACCCAGATAAGGGACTGTTCAAAACCATTTTTACGAGATTAATCTTGGATGGTATTGCTGGTATAAAATTCTTGTTTTTTGATACTTGGCAAGACTGTTGGGCGGTTGCTAAGGCACATTTTAATTTCTACGCAAATTTCGGTTCTTGGTACAAGAAGCGTCAGAAAATTCAGAAAAGAGACAATATCGGGCAAATATTTACCCACAATATCGTTTGGCAACATTTTATAAAAGGTAAAGAAAGATTTGATGAAATGTGAGAACAATTATCTGTTATCAGTAAACGGTTATTAGTTATTGGAGAAGAGTTATTGGTAAATGGTTATTAGCTATCGGTGAACAGTAAACAATTAACAGTTATTAGTTATCAGGAAAAAATAAAAATGAAAAATC
>JALONS010000303.1 GCA_025454855.1 Arcicella sp. | reverse complement strand
CCTTGCCAAAGGCGATGTAGATAAAGATGGCTTGGAGGACATTTACATTGGCGGAGCATCTGGGCAAGCGGGAGAGCTTATGTTCCAACAAAAAAATGGCACATTCAAACCCAAAGCACAAACCATTTTTCAACAAGACATTCGTTCAGAAGATTGTGATGCTGTATTTTTTGATGCTGACAATGACAACGACTTAGACTTGTACGTAGTAAGTGGTGGTAATGAATTTGATAATAACGATACTGCTCTACAAGACCGTCTTTATATCAATGATGGAAAGGGAAATTTTTCTAAAAGTAAGTTACCGCAAGAAACCATCAGTGGCTCGTGTGTTCGCCCTGCTGATATAGATAATGATGGAGATATAGATTTACTGGTAGGCGGAAGACTCACTCCCCAAAAATATCCACAAACTCCAGAAAGTCAGCTACTTCTCAATCAAGGAAAAGGCGTATTCATAAAAGAAAATCGAGCAAATATCTTATCTAATGTTGGGATGGTTACGGATGCGGTTTGGGTTGATTTAAACAACGATAAATTCCTTGATTTGGTGATGGTGGGTGAATGGATGCCACTGAAAGTTTTCATTAATCGAAAGGGTAATTTTACGGATGAATCAGCCACTTGGTTTAGCCAACCTTCGGGGGGGCTTTGGAACAAAATATTAGCCGAAGACTTTGATAATGATGGTGATGTAGATTTAGTAGTGGGCAATCATGGGCTAAACTCCCAAATAAAAGCTAATGAAAATCAACCCGCTACCATTACTTTCAAAGATTTTGATGAAAACGGTACACTCGACCCCATCATGAGTTATTATCTCGGTGGGAAAAGCTACCCTTCCCCCTCAAGGGATGACCTTTTAGAACATTTACCGATGTTGAAAAAGAAATTTACTGACTATAAATCTTACGCTGATGCTCAAATCAACGACCTTTTTGATGCCAACCAACTCAAGGGAAGTAGTACCTTAAATGCCGAAAATCTACAAACTTCTTATTTTGAAAATACAGGTAAATCTTTCAAAACCAAGACATTACCAGTACAGGTACAGTTTTCGCCCGTGTACGCCATAGCCACTACCGATGTTAATGGAGATGGTAAAAAAGATTTGATTTTAGCAGGTAATCTTTCAACGGCTCGTATTAAATTCGGGAAATATGATGCTTCAAACGGAACGGTGCTGTTGGGCGATGGGAAAGGCAATTTTGAGTATTTGCGTAATCGTAAAACGGGTTTGAACTTAAAAGGGGACGTTCGGAGTTTGATGACAATCAATAAAAAGCTAATTGTAGGAACGAATAATGATAGATTAAGAGTATTTGAGTATTGATATAAAAGAGAGTTGTAATGCAATTATGGCACAACTAATCTATTTATCTGAAAATCAATTAATTAGATTGGCGTGCCATGGATTAGTGAATAGCCTCTTAATATCTTTATTCGCTTTTTCGCAAATCGCTCTTCTCTTCATTTATTACTTCATATTTTTCAGGTAATTAATCACCATTATATTTTTTATTTTTCAGCAGAATAAACCGTATCTCCATCTTAAAAACTATAAGAAATTCCCGCAAAAACCATATTCGATTTAAACCTAAAACGGTCATTTGCAGAAGGAGAAGTTTGAACTTTCGTTTCCGTCGTCAATTCATTAAATAAATATTGGTACGCCAATTTAATACCAAGATTTCTGGCAACCTCATATTTTACATAAAATTGAGAATTCAATGACCCTTTATCATTATCTCCCACCAAAAGGATGTTAGGACTCGTCGGACTGGCAGTTGTAGCCGTTTTTTTGCCGTTTGAAATGAATGTAGGCGTGCCTTTTGTACCAAACGAAATGCCAATTACATCAATATTAAACCCTATTTCCAACTTATTATTCAAACGATAGCCCAAATTAATCAAAGCATTTATGGAAGACATACTCGGAGACGGAGCAAAAAGCGTATCAATGTTCTTATTGTCTCCCGTAAAGTCGGGCGGAGCAGAAGTAAAATTAATATCCGTACCAAAGAGAGAGGTGAATCTAATACCAGTCCCAATGATAAATTTATCTTTTTTGCCCAAAGTCCAATTTTTGTGAAAAGCCACATTAACCGAGCCTACCGATGATCCAATACCTCCGCCTAATTCAACATAATTATTATTTTGCTGAGCATACAACGAAGCACTACAAAAGAAAGTAAAAACGATTACCAATAATTTTTTCATTGTGTATCTGGATTTTGTGAAAGTTTTAAAGATTCACAAAGAAAATATGGTATTAGTTGGCAATTTGTCGGCTATCCGACTCAAAATGCACAAAACCTAATCTCTTAACTTGTTATATTACTCCGTTTCGTAGCTGTATGTCCTCACCACATTTTATCAAATTATGTAAGAAAATATTAAAACACTAAAAAATGCGATTTAATATTCAAATATCAACATACCTATAGCTAACGAATTTATTCTTTTTTATTTTTCATACAATTATCCGCCGTTACATCTTTCAGTTTCTTTTTAGCGGTAGATTCAGTCACTTCACTCATCTCCATCCTATCCGCAAAAAAACCACTTTTTATATCACACTGGATGTAATAAATCTTACCTGCTTCAGCATCAATTTCTAATTTCTCTTTGTCTGGAATGTTCAAACCTCCCGCTACGTTAGTAAAAACTATCTTTTGTGGTTTGGCAGTGTAAAGCATAAATCTATTGTTACTCAAACGGCAAAGCTCCTCTCCATTAGCTCTAATTGTGAAATTAACTAAGGCTCGCCAGAACTGTCCTCCTCGATAAAATACGAAAGTAGCTTGGTCGGGCGAGGGTTTAATAGCGTTTGACGCATCAACGGCATAATCTTGGGCTTTTGTCTCAAAAGTCATCAACAACGACGTCATCATAACGGTAGAAATAAATAGTTTTTCATGTGATTGTAAAATTGATTTATATTAAATTAATTGTTAAACTTTCACAAAACTCACTTCGCTTTACCTCATTTTCTCTACTATTTCCCCTCAAATTTCGCTTTTCCCGCATCCAAAAATGCAATAAACTTCTGAATGTCTTGGTCAAATGCACGAGGTTCTACCAAAAGTTTAGCATCCTCATTAGGATTTACTAAACAATAATAAGGTTGTGCATTGGCGTTGAATTTTGTAATCTCAAAATCAAGGTTTTGGTCGCCCAATGTAGTTTTTTCTAAACCATCGTCTTTTGAAGTAAACCACTCATTTTTAGGCAATTCCGTTTTGTCATCTACGTACAAAGCCACCACTACATAATCATTTTTCAAGCGTTTCAATACCTCGGGGTCAGCCCAAACGCTGGCTTCCATTTTTCTACAATTCACACAACCATGTCCCGTGAAATCAATAAAAATAGGTTTGTTTACGCTCTTGGCATAAGCCGCCGCCTCTTTATAATCAAAGAAACCTTGAATACCATGTGGAAGTTTTAAGAAGGAGCTATATTTCACTTCTTTCGGAAAGTCTGAATTTTGATTTTCAGCTTCGCCAGTACCTTTACTTAGCACAAAATCTTGCGTTTCAATCGGAGGTAATAATCCAGACATGGCTTTCAAAGGAGCTCCAAACATTCCAGGGAAAAGATATACCACAAACGAAAACACCGTGAGGGCAACCATTAATCTGCCCACGCTCAATTTCTCTACCTTATCATCGTGTGGCATTTGGAACTTACCCAACAAATGCAAGCCCATCAAAGTAAAAATAGCAATCCAAATGGCTAAATAAATCTCTCTGTCTAAGATTCTCCAGTGATATGTTTGGTCAACAGTACTTAAAAATTTCAGTGCTAAAGCCAATTCTAAGAAGCCAAAAAAGACCTTAATCGTATTCATCCAACCGCCCGACTTAGGGATTTTTTTCAATAACGATGGTGACAAAGCCAACAGTACAAACGGCGAAGCCAAGCCCAAACCAAAACCAAACATTCCGATGATAGGCTTAATGAATTTGCCCGATGCACCCAAGCCCAATAGTGTACCCACGAACGGACCCGTACACGAGAACGACACCAAAGCCAACGTAAATGCCATAAAGAAAATACCTATCCAACCACCTCTGTCTGACTGGGCATCTACATTATTGACAAATTGAGATGGTAATTGAATCTCGAAAAGACCCAAAAACGAAAGTCCGAAAATGACGAAAATTGCAAAAAAGAGGAGATTAGGAATCCAGTGAGTACTGATGAAATTAGGAGCAGCTTGTCCCAAAGTGGCAGCAATGATAGTACCAAATAACACATAAATACCGATGATGGATGCTCCGTAAAGAAAGGCTTTGCCGACACCATTTTTTTGTTTGATAAAAAAACTAACGGTCATCGGAATTAGTGGATATACGCAAGGGGTTAGGCAAGTTGCCAAACCAACGCCCAAAGCAATCAAAAAGAAAGTCAGGATGGATTCTTCTTCTTTTTTAGGTTCATTAGTAGCAGAAATCGTTTCAGAAGTAGTTGTAACCGAATCCGTAGAAATCGAAACAGGAGCAGAAACTGTTTCCATTGCAGTATCAGTAACGGAATTGGTTACTGCTGTGATCGGAACGGTTTTCTCCTCCTGTTCGGTAGTAGTTTTAGTATTTTCTTCCGTAGTTTTGGCTACCTCATTGTTTAACTCGTCTTCGCTTTTTTTTTTTGCCGTTGCGTCAGTAGTCGCACCAGCTTTAGCTTCTAATTTAAACGCTCCTTTAATCGGTACGCATTGCCCAGTAGCATCCGAACAGGCTTGTCCATCGTGCGTTCCTTCTATCAAAAGGTTATCCTTTAATACCTTAATAGTCTGTCTGATTTCGCCTTTTCCTTCAAAATAAGCCACATTTACCTCAAAAATCTCATCCTTTTTACGAATAGGGTTAATAGATTTTAGTTTTCCTACCAACTCATAAGAATCATTGGGTTTAAATTTTACGGTAGTAATGATAGGGCCGCCTTCGTCGAAATCAGTAGCGAAATGATGCCAAGTTTTATCCGATTTTATCGTGAAAATAATATCGACGGTTTCCCCAGCGGCTGGATTTGGCTTCGATAATGCCCAAGACCATTTTGAAGGAGTAATTTTTTGGGCATCAACACCCGTAACAAAAGCAAGGAAGGCAATTAAGACAAAAAGTATTTTTTTCATTTGAAGATGGGTAAATTTTAGAGAATAGATAACAGAGCATAGTTAAATACTGGCTATCAATTCTATAATGGTTTAATCAATGGTTATTGTTGTAAGGAACGAATAAATTTGTTTAATCATTATTTGAATTAACAAATTTAACAATATCTTGTCTAAGAACCAAG
>JALONS010000302.1 GCA_025454855.1 Arcicella sp. | reverse complement strand
ATTTGCGTACATTCCTTCGTAATACTTCTGATAATTCCCACTCGTTACATTATCTAACCATTCTTGATTGTTCAAAAACCAATCGACGGTTTTTTCTAAACCTTCTTCAAATTGCAGAGAAGGTTTCCAACCTAACTCGTTCATGATTTTAGTAGCATCAATGGCATAGCGTAAATCATGTCCTGCACGGTCGGTTACGTAGGTAATGAGTTGCTCAGATGTGCCTTCTGGACGACCCAATTTGCTGTCCATCGTCTTGCAAACTAACTTCACGATGTCAATATTTTTCCATTCATTGAAACCGCCAATATTGTAAGTTTCGCCTGTTTTACCATTGTGAAAAACGGTATCTATGGCTCTGGCATGATCCACCACAAACAACCAATCTCTTACGTTTTCGCCTTTGCCATAGACTGGTAAAGGCTTATTGTTCAAGATATTATGAATCATGAGTGGCAATAATTTTTCTGGAAAATGATTCGGTCCGTAGTTATTTGAACAGTTCGTAATCACAACGGGCAATTTATAAGTATTTCCATACGCTCTTACGAAATGGTCAGACGATGCCTTGGAAGCCGAATAAGGCGAACGAGGGTCGTAAGGCGTAGTTTCCAAAAAGAAATCTTCGGGATTATGTAATTCTCCGTAAACTTCATCCGTAGAAACGTGATAGAATCTTTTGCCTTCCATGTTGTCTTTCCAAATAGTTTTGGCAGCGTTCAACAGGTTACAAGTGCCAATTACATTAGTCATCACAAACGCCATCGGGTCAGTGATTGACCTATCCACATGTGACTCTGCCGCTAAGTGAATCACACCATCAAATTGGTGTTCAGCAAAAAGTTGGTCAATAAATGGAGCATCTACAATATCACCTTTCACGAAGGTATAGTTAGGCGAATTCTCAATATCAGTTAAGTTTGCCAAATTACCTGCATAGGTCAATTTGTCAAGATTAACTATCTGATAATTAGGGTATTTAGTAACAAAAAGTCGTACAACGTGCGAGCCAATAAATCCTGCTCCGCCTGTAATTAATATTTTTTTCATTATGTTTTTAAAGTTAAAGTGGTTGAATAGTTATAGTAGTGACAAAGTTGTGTAAGGTTGGTTGATTTTAAACTTTTTAACATCTATGACTTTTCAACTTATTTTTTTCTGCCAGTTCCAAGCATCGCCCAGAGCTTGGACTAAGGATTTTTCAGTTTGCCAACCTAATAGTTGTTTTGATTTGGTACAGTCAGCATACACTGAAATAATATCACCATCACGTCTTGGTTTAATGGCGTAATCAATTTTTAATCCTGTGGCTTCTTCAAAAGCAGCAATTACTTCTAATACTGAACTTCCTTTACCCGTTCCGATATTGAAGAAATCATAAAACTTGTCTTTAGGTTGTTTTAGGAGCAAGTTTAAGGCTGATACGTGAGCTTTTGCCAAATCAACTACGTGAATATAGTCTCGGATTGCCGTACCATCCGGCGTTGGGTAATCGTTGCCATAAACGGCTAATTGACCTCTGATTCCTGCTACTGATTGTGTTAAAAAAGGAACAAGATTGGCTGGTACGCCTAAAGGTAATTCGCCAATTAGACAACTTTCATGAGCACCCACTGGATTGAAATATCTTAATGAAATGGCATGGAAACTGTCGCTACTCAGGGCAGTATCTTTAATAATGGATTCGCAAATCTGTTTGGTATTGCCGTAAGGGGAAGTTGCAGATTTTATAGGAGAATCCTCTGTAACAGGTAATTTGTCGGGTTCGCCATATACGGTGCATGAAGATGAAAAAACTAAGTTATTCACGTTATGCTCTATCATTTTTTCGAGCATCAAGATTGTTGCCCCGACATTGTTCCGATAGTATTTTAGTGGTTTCTCTACGGATTCACCCACTGCTTTTGCCGCTGCAAAATGAATTATACCATCAATTTTTTGGTCAGTGAAAACTTTGTCCCATGTAGAGGCTTCATTGATGTTTGCTTCGTAATATTTAACGGGTTTCCCAATTATTTTCTCAATTCCTGCAATGGCTTTTTTCTCAGAATTTGAAAAATTGTCTAAAATAATTGACTCAAAACCTGCGTTGTGTAGTTCAACAACTGTATGTGAGCCAATAAATCCTGCTCCGCCTGTAACTAAAATTTTCATGAAAAACTTGAAAGCGTTATGAATTATGAGTTATGAGGTAAATTTTAACCAAGTGATGAATGTATTAAACAATGTTTTTATCTCATAATGTTCTTTCTATGGGCAAATTTACGATAAAGCCCTCCGAAAAAAAACAATCTATTTGCTTTTTGTGTAAATGGTGTTTTACGGTGAACGGTGAAGGGGAAATGGTTCACGGAAATTCTCCTAAAAATGATGATTATTGAAAAAAAAATTGTATTTTTAGACGTGAAAATTTGTTTGATGAAAGAGCATCAAAATCACTCAATCACCAACTCACTCAATCACAAATAAACAATGAAGCAATCTGAAATTAAAGCCCTAATATCCTTACTTGATGACGAAGACGATGAGGTTTTAAACCACGTCGAAAGTAAAATTCGTTCAATGGGAGATGTCGTGATTCCTTATTTAGAAGACCGTTGGGAAGAATCATCTTTGAGTCCATTAATGCAAAAAAAAATAGAGGATTTAATTCATGATTTGCAATACAATGCTTTCTTCGATAGACTGATTCAATGGAGAGATAAAGGAGCAGAAGACCTTTTGGAAGGAATGTGGGCAATTGCCACGTATCAATACCCAGACCTTTCTTTAGAAAAAATGCGGCAAGATTTGGAACAAATTTATTATGAAGTTTGGCTTGAAATCAGAGATAATATGCACCCAATGGACCAAATCAAAACGTTGAATTCGGTGATATTTGGGAAACTAAAGTTTGGGGCGAATACGAAGCATTTTCATTCGGCATCTAATTCTATGTTGAATGTAGTGATAGAATCTAAAAAAGGGAATCCTATTTCCTTGTGTGTGATTTACCTCTTGGTAGCCCAAAAATTGAAATTACCCATCTGGGGGGTCAATCTACCTAATTTGTTTATTCTTACCTATAAATCAGGCAACTTACAATTTTATATCAACGTGTTTAATCGAGGTTTGATTTTCAGTAAAGTGGATATAGATAGCTATATTGCTCAACTGAATTTAGCCCAAAATGATATTTTTTATCAGCCTTGTAATAATTTGGATATTATTCGCAGGGTACTTCGTAACCTTACTTTAGCCTTTGAAAAAGTGGGTGACGACGATAAAGTAAAAGAAATTGATAAAGTGCTGCAAGAAATGATGAAGTAGGCTTTGGAGGGAAAATCTTATCTAAATGGTAGCAGTTATGATGTAGTCATCTACATAAAAAACTAATAGCTCATGTTCTGTTTTTTGGATACCATCAATAAAAATTTCTCCTTTAATGAGATTAGGCTCAGTTCCAAATGGTTCAATGAAAATGTTTTCTTTGAAGGATAAATTTTTCTTGCCGTACCATTTGTATAAACTCTCTTTAGCACACCAATAAATGCACAATTTCAATAAATTTTGGTTTGCCTCCAAGTATTCTACACTTGATAAAAATTTATGAGCCACTCGACTCAATTTATGAGAAACTTTCTCAATATCAATACCTACTTCTTCGCTCAAACTCACAATCGCTACGGCATATTCACTGGTGTGAGAAAGAGATACAAATCCTTGAATATCAGTTAGAGATGGGTTGTTGTGTTCATCTTTTTCAATTCCTTGATAGGAATGTTCCAACTGTTCCACCGTATATTTTATACAAGTTCTACTGGCTAACCATTCCAGTTGTTTCTGAGGGTGCGTAGCATTTGAGAGTATCGGTAACTCAGTTTCTGATAAATTAAGATAACGAAGAAAAAAATGGGCGTTTTCCTCAATTTTCCAAAGCGTAACAATACAATTTTCAGAAATATTTTTTGAAAAGACAATAGCCATTTTTAGTGAATTGTTATGGGTTAAATTATCAGTGGAAAAAGAAGAATATTTACTTGTTGCCCAATAGGCTTGCACTTATCACTTTAATATCCCAATGTTTAAATGTTCAACATCTATCTAATTATCAGTACATTATAAACATTCAGTGAAATTTCGGATACTTACTGTTCTCCAAAATGTTGTCATTCCTTGCAAAATAAAGTAATTTCGTTGATAATTTATATCCTTTCTCCATAACAAATAACCATTTACCAATCGTTATCCATCATGCAAGTTGAAAAAATAGATACTTTTTCTGGACATCGAGATTGTGTTTATACCCTTGAGGGAGCGGTGGAAGATTGTCAATTTTTTTCCGCAGGTGGTGATGGCTTGGTCGTTCGATGGGATTTGACAAAACCCGATGCAGGAGAATTATTCGCTCAAATACCAGCTTCTATTTATGCTCTTTGTTTAGATAAGAGTAATAATCATTTGTGGGTAGGGCAAAATTTTGATGGAATACATCTCATCGACCTTGAGAATCAGCAAGAGGTTGGTTCAATAAAAATTACGTCAAGTTATATTTTTGATATAAAAATTTGGAAGAACAATGCCTTTGTCGGATTATCAGATGGTACAATTGTGGTGATGGATGTGGCTAATTTTGCTGTAAAAAAACACATAAAAGCCTCTGATAATAGTGTTAGAAATATAGCCATTAACCCCGTTTCCAATGAGTTTGCGGTAGCTTATAGTGATTTTTCAGTAAAAATCTTTGATTTGCAGGATTTTTCCTTGAAATTAGTGTTGAATCATCATGCCAATTCCGTATTTTCGGTATGTTATTCGCCTGATTATCAGTATTTATTGTCAGCAGGAAGGGATGCACATTTGAAAATTTGGAATGTTGATAATGATTATCAAATGCAGCAAGATATTGCCGCTCATTTGTTTGCCATTAATGACATCAAATACAGTCCCGACGGAATGCTGTTCGCTACTTGTAGCATGGATAAATCCATCAAAGTGTGGGATGCTGAGCGTTTTAAACTATTAAAAGTAATTGATAAAGCCAGACACGCTGGACACGGAACATCCATCAATAAATTATGGTGGAGTAAATACGAAAACCAATTAGTAGCAGGCTCAGATGATAAAAGAATTTCGGTTTGGAAGATAAACAATTAGCAGTAAACAGTAAACAATTACCAGTAAGCAGTTAAATATTGTCATTGATTATTTGTAAGAAATAAGTCAAGAGAGAAACAAAACTGAAATAATAAGATGTCAAAAGGAACTGGAATGTCTCAAAGCTCATTTTTTAAACTGATAACTGATAACTGATAACTGATAACTGATAA
>JALONS010000046.1 GCA_025454855.1 Arcicella sp. | reverse complement strand
TCAATAATTACTGTTACAATATTAGTTTCTCCTACGTAATCAACACAGCCTGAACGACGTGAACAACGTTGAAAATACGTTGTTTGAGAAATGTTATTCAAATCTAATGTAGCACTATTTGAACCTACAATTGGTATCCACTCATTGGCATTTTGTGGTGTGAATGTTGATGCCGTAGTGCTTCTTAACCATATATACTCTAATGTTCCACTTCCTCCAGAAGGTAGTGTAACATTAGTAAATGGTGCAGGGTTGAAAGGTCCACAATTTCTTTGATTTCCAGCAATTTGACCTCCATTAGTTACATTATCACAACAATCAGCTTTTAAAGCTACTGATGTTATAGCCGTTACAGAACACTTACTTCCATTTACTGCGGTAAATGTTACTGTTACCGTGTAAGTAGTTGCTCCTTGTACATTCGTATTAGTTACCGTTGCTTGCGTACTGGTAAAGCCATTTGAACCTACCCATGAATAGCTCGGTGAACAATTAGCTGATTTAGACGCAGCATCAATTGTAGCGGTTAGTGCTACATTTGAACCTTTGCAAATAGCATTTGGATTAGCCGTTGCAGTTACTGATGCAATAGGAGTTGATGTTCCCAAATTAAAGTTGAAATCTCCATCCTTTGAAACAGTACTCCAATGATTAGTTCCTCCATTAGTGATATTGATTTTAAACCAACTACTCGCTCCAAACTTAGCAATATCATTTAAACTACCCCCTGTTCCCACTTGGAACGCAGCCATGTTTTGCGTATAACTTCCCGCTAAACCTGCGTAAATACCAGTACCTGAGAACGTTCCGTTTGAAACTGGATAATAGTACCAATCTCCAACGTTAGGATTATAATTATTACAATGCGTATTAGAAAGAGGACTTCCTGTTGGTGGTGTTCCTGTACGTCCTGAATAATTAACAGTTGCTGTAATACAATCATTAGTTCCTCCACCCGTTACACAAGCGGTTAAATTTAATACCGCCGTTCCATCACAAAATTCAGTTAATTCTCCAGATTTAACTGTAAAATACTGAGAAGGAGAAGCCACATTCCCTTTTAAATCAGCAAACCACAAACTGTATGGTTTGGTGGCATCACCACAAAGACTGCTGTTTTGGATAGGTGTCTTGCGTGATAAACACACAGGGTCTTTTCCTAAACAACTTGCTTTTACTGTTACTGTTATTACATTAGCTTCACCTACGTAATCCGAACAACCTGCTCGGCGTGAACAACGAGTAAAGTAAGTTGTTTGTGTAATTGGACCAGAATCATAAGTTAGTCCATTTGCACCTTGAATAACCGTCCACTGAGAAGCCGTAGCTGTTGTTAATACATTGGATGTTGTACTTTTCATCCAGATGATTTCTAATGCTCCTGAACCTCCTGATGGGTCTGTCACACTGGTAAATGGAGCAGGGTCAAATGAACCACATCCTGATTGTGCCGAGCCAATCGTTCCACCAGAATTTACGTTGCTGCAACATCCCAAGAAATCCCCAGTAGAAGTCCCATTAACATAGTTTTCATTGACCGCTGTTACGGCATTGTTAATATCTGACAAAGAATAAGTTGTTGAACAACCTCCCAAAGCCTTATTTGCTTCATCTAATAAAAACTGAACCGTTTTTCCTGAAAAAGTACCTGTAACAATAAATAAGTTTTTAAGATTAATTGACGATGAACCAAACGCAGCATCATAATTATCAAATCCAACATTCAATGTTAATGCCACTACTTGTCCTGCAAGTACATTGCTGTATGTTTCAGCAGGATTAGTTAAAGTACCAGCAGGCAGAACTGCGGGAGTACTGCCCGAAGGCAAGAAATCTTCAACCGCCTTTGCTGTTGTTAATTTTAACAACTTAGTACCGCAACCAACGGTTACACCACTCGGAAATGCTGCCGCAAAATTGGCATCACGATAAGCTCCTGGGTTTTCGCCATTTGCTTTACTTCCCCAACCTCCTTGGGTTTGAGTACGGAAACCCGTACAACTTCCATTAGGTTGAGTGATAACAGCTTGATATGTTTTAACACATTTATTAGCATCAGTAACCTTAAGCCAATAGATTCCCGCTTTCAAACCAGTCAAATCTTCTGTGGTTGCACCATTTGACCATGAATAAACGTAGGGAGCCTTTCCACCCGCAACCGTTACATTTACAGAACCGTTTGCTCCACCAGACGTAGTTACATTTGTATTCGTTCCTGAAACTGTGAAGCTCGCACATAGGTCAACGGGAGGAGGTGTACAACCTGGCATTTCTAAATAAAAGTCAGTTCCTTCTGAACCAATTGATAAAACTTTACCAGTCGTAGGTTGTTTTACTACGCACAAATCAACCCACGCACTTGAACCGAATGAGTTTTTGAAACGAATCGCACCACCAGTACCCACTTGCCAAGGCATTGAAGGGTCTAAGGTTACGTTTATTTGACTACCCAAAACGCTTGAACCTGTACCGATCATTTTACCCGTTGCTTTGGGGTAAAAATACCAATCTGCTCCTTTCTGACTTACACAGAATGAGTTATTGTTATCATTAGAGAAATGTCCCGTTCCCGAAGTTGTCTTTCCCGATAAGAAAATATCTACCGAGAAAGCTACTGTTGGGTCATTTTTCTTAGAAATAGAGCCTTTTACCGTTGCAGTATTATCACTAAATTCCTGCCATGTTAAATTATCAACCTTATATTCATTATTAACGCCATTTCCCGCTCCGTTAATCAGAATATTTAACCATGGGCCATACCCTACATTTGTACCATCGCATTTCCTAAAGTTTTCGATTTTACAATTTTTGGTTAATGTACCCGTCGGTGTTCCTCCTACGGATTGCGTAAGTGAAAAATCATCCACTTTCAAGATTGTCCATTCAGTATATCCAAATACCTGTAAGTAACGAGCATTCCCTGGGACGGTAAATGTTTTTGAATACTTTTGGTAAGAAGTACTGTTTACTTCTATATGGAAACTGGAAGCTGATATTTTTTGCCAATTAGCATCATAAACATTAACACCTACCGAACTCCATTTAGAAGCGTCGTGCGTCATTGCCCACACCGAAAAGGTGTACTGACCAAACGGTGAAGCGTTGAGATTTTGGAAAAAATACTCATTGTCTTGATAATGATTGTTGATGTGAGCAGCGTATATACCGCTCTTTACGGGATTTGTTGCCGCCACCGTTCGGATTGGACTTTTGTTTGACTGCCAGCCCGCTAATTTAGATTCAAAACCTGGATTCAGAATTAACTCCTGAGCGAGAGATGAATGACCCACAAAAATGGTCATCAACATCAGAAAGACAACCGAAACGGCTGCACGAAAAGACCCTCTTGGTGAAGAGAGACGATTCGTTAGGCCGTCGTGCCTGTTATTGGGGGGTAACAACAGACGTAACGAGCTGCCACAGAATGACAGCCAACGAGTAGAGTTGGACATAATAATATAATTTAGATTAGGAAATACTCATTCATCCGTTGCATTGCAGGTAAACAATACAGCGAAGCCAAGACCATTTTCACAGACGGTGTAAACGTCCTAAAAATCGCCATGTCATTTTTTCAAATAATTTCAGACAAGGAAACGAGTGCTTATTGATTCAGGCGGTTCAGAATCAATAGTTAAAGAAATAAATAAAATTGGTATGTAAGGAATGAAGACAATACCGAAAACAGAAGCGGCTAATAAAATGGAAGTTCAGAAAAGTGCTTATATGTTCCATCATTAGTTTGCAAATCAAACTAAAATGGAAATTTAAACGGATATTATCGTTGGCGTAACGAATAATAAATCTCTTTACTCAAATAATTATCTACTTAGGTTAACACGGTATTTGCACACAAAGTAAAGTAAACGTTTTGTGTTTTCAAAAAAAACTGAGCATTATTTATTAAATGTTTATTTAGATTGAGGATGAAATCTTAAAATCTTTTATGAATGTCTTTGTAAAATGTAGAAAGATTTACTAATTTTGCGTTCCCAAATTTTAACTGGATGCCCGTTCAGAAAGAAATAAGGTCAAATCATTGAAAATCAGAGTCGTTCCAACATCTGATGTACAAAAAATTTTTTTGTGTTTTTTAATAAAAGTCCATCACAAAAAACCATTTTGTAACACCTTCTGGCAGAGGTGCTTTCTTTGAGAAAATACTATCGGACTTTTAAACTATAATAAAGTGGATACTTTAAGTTATAAAACCGTTTCAGCCAACAATGCTACTGTTGAAAAAGCATGGGTAGTAATTGATGCAGAAAACCAAGTTGTAGGTCGTTTGAGTTCACAAATCGCTATGATTTTACGTGGAAAAAACAAGCCTTCTTACACGCCACACGTTGATTGTGGAGACAATGTAATCGTTATCAATGCTGATAAGGTTCGTTTTACTGGAAAGAAAATGAATGCCAAGGTTTACATTCGTCACACGGGTTATCCTGGTGGGCAGCGTTTTGCTACACCAAGAGAAGTTTTGGCAAAAAATCCAAGAGGTATTGTTGAATCAGCCGTAAAAGGAATGCTACCTAAAAACCGTTTGGGAAGTCGTTTATTCACAAACTTGTATGTATATGCAGGTTCGGAACACCCACACGCAGCTCAACAACCAAAAGAAATCAAATTCTAATCATTGTTATCTTTATTTAGGGATTAAGAGTTAGGAATTAGGGGTTAGGTTAGCCAACCAACTGATAACTAATAACTGATAACTGATAACTGATAACTTCTCTATAAAAAAATGGCAGAAGTAACTAATACATTAGGAAGAAGAAAAACGGCTGTTGCTCGTCTCTATATGACTCCAGGCAATGGTGCGTACTCAATAAATGGTCGTACATTAGAAGACTATTTCCCCTCTGAAATTTTAAGAATCATCGTAAATCAACCATTTGCTTTAACAAAAACAGAAGGTTCTTATGATGTAAAAGTAAATCTTGATGGTGGTGGAATTAAAGGTCAGGCAGAAGCTCTTCGTTTAGCGATTGCTCGTGCTTTACAAGAAATTGACACTGAACGTCGTCCAGCATTGAAAAAAGAAGGATTCCTTACTCGTGACCCACGTATGGTTGAACGTAAAAAACCAGGTCGTAAGAAAGCACGTCGTAAATTCCAATTCTCGAAACGTTAATATTTGTATGTACCAAGTATTAAGTACTACGTATCAAGTTACTTACTTGTGCTTAATACATAATACTTGATACTTAATACTAATATAAATTGTCAAGGCTTACAGTGACCGGTGTCTTGCCAATATCTTTCTCATATTTTTCATTTAAACAAATGGTTACAGCAATGTCAGCTAAATTATTTCGGTTTTAAACTGATAGCTATTTACTGATAACTGATAACTGAACAAAAATGGCACAATTAGAATATAAAGAATTATTAGATGCTGGTGTTCACTTCGGACACTTAACCCGCAAGTGGGACCCAAGAATGGCTCCGTTTATCTTCATGGAGAAAAACGGTATTCACATCCTTGACCTTAACAAAACTTTAGGTTGTTTAGATGAGGCTTGCAATGCTATTAAAGGTATTGTTCGTTCTGGACGTAAAATCATGTTTGTTGCTACTAAGAAACAAGCTCAAGAAATCGTTTCAGAAGAAGCTCGTCGTTTGAAAATGCCTTACGTAACTGACCGTTGGTTGGGTGGTATGCTTACAAACTTCCAAACTGTTAGAAAGTCAATCAAGAAAATGGGGACTATCGACAAGTTGTTGAAAGACGAAGTAACGGTAAAAGCATTAGCAAAACGTGAGCGTTTGATGATGTCTCGTGACAAAGAGAAAATGGAAAGAGTATTAGGTGGTATCACTGAATTAACTCGCCTTCCTGCGGCTCTTTTCGTAGTAGATGTAAAACGTGAACACATTGCCGTAGCCGAAGCACAACGTTTGGGTATTCCAGTTTTTGCGATGTGTGATACTAACTCAAACCCTGATTTAGTGGATTATCCAATTCCTGCTAATGATGATGCTTATAAATCAATCGCTTTGATTACTTTGGCAATTGGTAAGGCAATCGAAGAAGGTTTGATGGAACGCAAACAAGACGTTTAGCTGAAGAAGAAGAAGCAAAACGCCTTGCTGACGAAGAAGAAGCTAAAGAAGCAGCTAAAGTAGCGGCTAAATACGAGAAAGAAGACTAAGATATTTCGGATTTTCGAATGCGGATTTTGGATTTAAGTTAAGTCCGCATGAATCTGAAATTAAAAGTATATTACAACAGCCCATAGAATTCTGTGGGCTGTTCCTTTAAAAATTGAATTAGTAATTGCGGGTTGCGAATACTTTCATAATCTGCTAATTCAATTCCGCAATCCGCAATCCAAAATCTAAAATCATTAAAACGATGGCTATTTCAGCAGCAGACGTTAATAAATTAAGACAAATGACCGGTGCGGGCATGATGGATTGTAAGAAAGCCCTTACTGAAGCAGGTGGTGATTTTGAAGCCGCCATTGATATTCTCCGTAAAGCAGGACAAAAAGTAGCTGCTAAACGTGCTGATAATGCAACTACTGAAGGTGTAGTAGTAGTGGCAATCAACGCAGACGGTTCAAATGGTAAATTAGTAGCTTTGGCTTGTGAAACGGAACCCGTTTCTAAAGTAGCCGATTTCAACGAATTAGCTGCCGCTTTATTGGCTTCAGCAGTAGCTACCGACGCAGCAGATAAAGATGCTTTATTGGCTTCGACATTAGCTGATGGACGTAACGCACAAGAAGCCATGGTTGAATTAACTGGTAAAATCGGTGAGAAAATCACGATTGCTGGTTATGAAAACGTAACGGCTGAAAAAGTGGTTTCTTACATTCACTCAAACAACAAGATTGGTGTATTAGTGGCATTTAATAATGTACAAGGAACTGACATTCAGGAAGTTGGAAAAGACATCGCTATGCAAATTACGGCTATGAAGCCAGTAGCTTTGGATAAAGATGGTGTAGATTCGGCTACTATTGAGCGTGAAATTGAAATTGGTAGAGACCAAGCTCGTCAGGAAGGAAAGCCAGAAGCGATGTTAGAAAAAATTGCGATTGGTCGTTTAGAGAAATTCTACAAAGAATCAACTTTGTTGAACCAACAATTCGTAAAAGACGGTTCAATCAACATCAAACAACTATTAGAGCAAACGCAGAAAGGCTTGACTATCAGCACTTTCAAACGTGTTGCTTTGGCATAGGATTGGATTGAATAAATTATTGAAACGGTCTGTAAATTTAGTTTTACAGACCGTTTTTTGTTACCCACAAAACCACTTTTATTCACTAACTTGCATTTTTGAATTACAGAAAACACATGAAAATTCTGCATACTGCTGATTGGCACTTGGGTAAGCGTCTTGACACTTTTCCTCGTCTGGAAGAACAAAGAGAAGTCTTAGAAGAAATCTGTGAAATTGCCGACCGTGAAGCTGCTGAAGCAGTTATCATAGCGGGTGATTTGTTCGATAATTTTAACCCTTCATCCGAGGCAACCGAACTTTTATATACAACCCTACATCGTTTATCTGATAATGGTAAACGAGCTGTCATTGCCATTGCTGGTAATCATGATTCTCCCGAAAGAATTGAAGTTCCTGATGCTCTGGCACGTGCCTGTGGAATTATTTTTGTCGGTTATCCCAACACCTCCATAAAACCTTTTCGTACGCAGGCAGGCGTAGAAGTTACTAAAACAGACAAAGGGTTTGTGGAGTTGAAACTTCCAGAAAGCCCCTTTCCTTTACGCTTAATTTTAACGCCTTATGCGAATGAAATTCGTTTGAAAAAAGACTTAGGAGCTGACGAATCTGAAGATGCACTAAGAGTTCATTTACAAAATCATTGGCAAGCATTAGCCGACAAATATTTTGATACGGCAGGTGTTAATATTTTGGCGAGTCATCTTTTTTTTATGAAAAAAGGGGGCGAACAACCCGAAGAACCCGACGATGAGAAACCTATTTTACACGTCGGAGGAGCATCTGCCATTTATTCCGAAAACATCCCTAAACAAACGCAATACGTAGCTTTGGGGCATTTGCATCGTTATCAGATTATTGACAAAAACCCTTGCCCTATTGTTTATTCAAGCAGTCCGTTGGCGTATAGTTTTGCCGAAGCGAATCAAACAAAATTTGTGGTTTTGTTAAACGCAGAACCCAATAAACCGATTGATTATCAACCCATTGAATTGACAAAAGGCAAAAAGCTATTGCGTGGAAAATTCAGTAATATTGATGATGCCGTAGCGTGGTTAGCAGAACATTCTGAAGAGTTGGTGGAGATTACGATTGTCTCAGAAAACTATTTAGAGGTAACTGACAAACGACGATTATTGGATGCTCATCAGGGATTAATTCAGATTATTCCTGAAATAAAAACACAAGGTGAAGAGGCAAAAGAAGGCGTAGCAATTGACTTAACTATGAGTATGGAAGAGTTATTTGTGGCATATTTCAAACAACATAAAATTGGGAAAGGACAAGAACCTTCGGTGGGGTTGATGGAGATGTTTCGGGAAGTGCAGGGGGAAGAGGATTTAACTTAAAACAAATAAAATGATACCTAAATACCTAAAAATCAAAGGCTTATATTCATATAAATCTGAACAAGAAATTAATTTTGACCAACTGACAGAGGCGGCTTTATTTGGAATTTTTGGCTCGGTTGGGAGTGGCAAGTCTTCTATTTTGGAAGCAATTACTTTTGCTTTGTATGGACATACAGAACGCCTCAATAGTAAAGAGAATCGTACTTATAACATGATGAACCTAAGTTCGGATGATTTGAGTATTGATTTTGAATGTTTAGCCGGAAAAGATGCTCAACACTTACGGTTTTCCGTACGTGGAAAACGCAATTCAAAGGACTTTAAGGATGTAAAAACATTTGAACGCAAAGCCTATTTGAAACTCAACAATGAGTGGAGTCCGATTATGGCAGAAGACGTTGCAGAAAAAATAATTGGACTAAGCTATGAAAATTTCCGTCGAACGATTATTATTCCACAAGGGCGTTTTCAAGAATTCATTGAACTCAAAAGTGGTGACCGTACTCAAATGATGAAAGAGCTTTTTCCACTAAAAAAATACGATTTAGGTGGTAAAACGGACATCTTAAGAACTAAAAATAAATTACTCTTAGAGAATCTCAAAGGTCAATTAATTTCTTTGGGCGAAGCTACGCCCGATATGGTTCAGAACTACGAAATTGAGCTAAAAATGATACGTGAAACCATCAAAGGCTTGGCGGAAGATTTGGCTGAACAAATGGTTTTCGATAAAACTCTCAATGAACTAAGGCAAGCCAATGAAAAAATTCAACTTCTGAACACACAGCTCACGGATTTATACAGCAAAAAAGGCTCCTTTATTCTGAAAGAAAATAACCTAAAAACCTACGAAATCTGTGCGAGACAATTTAAGTCATTGTTAGATTTAAAAAAATCAAATCAAGTAACTTTTGAGCGTAATCAAGAGGCTTTTAGAAATAATAAAAAACGCCTTGAAACCATAGAGTTACTCGTGGCAGAAGACCAGAAGAAACTCGAAGTTTTGCGTCCACAATATGAGCAGAAAGAATCATTATTAGTTGAGGCGAAAGAGCTGGAAACAGTCATTGAAATTTTGGAAAATCAGTCTCAATTATCCAAAAAATCAGGGGCGGTTGAACGTGGCTTAGAGAAGCAAAAAACCAAAGAAGAAGAATTGATTTCTGTAAAAAATCAAAAACAAGACATTGAAAACAAGAATGATAAATTAAAGTCAGAGTTACCTGATATTCAAGAATTTAGCCTTATAAAATCATGGTTTAATGAGGCTGATTCTTTGCAAAATATCAAGAAAAACACCAAAGAAGAAGCTGAAAGTTTACAGAAAGAAATCGTTAAAAATAAAGAACTCCTAATTGAGAAAATCAAAGAAATTAATCAAGATTTCAACTTAACAATCCCTGCGGATTGTACAACAGAAATATTAGAAAATGCCTTTTTGGAATTACAAAAAAATACTGAAAAAGAGCAACATATTTTATCAGAAAAACTCCAAATTCTCAATACACAATTTGCTTTACAACAATACGCTACTGACTTAAAAGATGGCGAAGAATGTCCGCTTTGTGGGGCGGTTCATCATCCCGCTTTGGCGAAGGGTGGACATGATTTTACCACAGAAATTCAAAGTGTAAAAACTAAAATTGCTGCATTACAGAAGATTCCTGCCCGCATACGTACCGCCCAAATGCCCATTGAGAAAATCTTTGCGGAAATTATGAACTTAGAAAAAAACAAAATTTCTATTAAAAATCGTTGGGAGGAAATCAAGCAAAAAATTGATACGCATGAACAAGGTTTCATTTGGTCAAAATTTAATAAAACCGATAGAGAAGGCTTTGAAAAAACCTTTAATTCGGTTGCCGCTTTACAGAAACAAATTGCTGAAAATGAATTGATTATTAAGAATTTAGGATTAAAATTTGAGCAAGATAGTCAAGCTAAAATCAAGGAAATTGATACCCCTCTGCTAAATCTACAAAATGAAATTTCGGGCTTAAAAATAACGATAGAAACGCTGACTAAACAACTCAGTAAAGTACAATTTTCAGATTATGAAAATCAATCTAAAGAAGCTATTTTTTCACTGATAAAAAACCTAAAAACGCAATATGACAACATCAAGACTGATTTTGACCTTACGCAGAAAAAAGTTTTAGATTTTGAACAAGAAAAAAGTGCTATTTCGGGTAGTCAAAAAACACTATCTGGAGTTTTGGAACAAGCTCAAAAAGAATTATCTCAATTTCAGCAAAATATTGATAATCTATTAGTTAGCAATCAATTTGAGTCTGAAAATTGGGTACTCGAAGTATTGAAACAAGATTTAGATATCGACACAGAACGTAAAGAAATAGAAGATTTTAAAACGCATTTGAAAACCACTGAAGAGTCCTTAGAAAATCTTAAAAAAGACTTTGGAAACTACACCTACGATGCCGAAAAACATCAAGCGATAATATTAAAAATCAAGGAATTAGAGGAAAAACTAAATTTCCAACGTTCAGAAGAAGGCAGAATTGGGGGCGTTTTGAAAAAAGCACAAGAAGATTTGTCCAAGAAAACAAATCTTTTGAAAGAGCAAGAAAATTTAGAGATTCGGGAGAAACATTTGGCAGATTTGGCGACACTTTTTCGTGGAAATGGCTTTGTTGATTTTGTATCAAGTGTACATTTGCAAAATCTTTGTAATGCTGCCAATGTTCGTTTCCATAAAATGACTCGCCAACAATTGCATCTTGAATTGGGCGACGACAATAGTTTTTGGGTGCGTGATGTGCTGAATGGCGGACGTTCAAGGCTGCTAAAGACGCTTTCGGGAGGACAAAAATTCCAAGCGGCGTTATCATTGGCTTTGGCTCTGGCAGATAATATTCACACGCTGACAGAATCTAAACACAATTTCTTCTTCTTGGATGAAGGTTTTGGCTCACTCGACCGTGAGTCTTTACAAGTGGTATTTGAAACTTTAAAATCACTCCGTAAAGAAAATAGAATTGTCGGGGTTATTTCGCACGTTGAAGATTTACAACAAGAAATTGACCGTTTTTTAACGGTTCGCAATGATGAAGAATTGGGCAGTGTAATAACGGTAAATTAATTTGATAACTTTAAAAATATGAACATACTCATTTTCCATAATTCCATCCTTCCCGTTAGTAAATATGGTGGTACTGAACGCATCGTGTATTGGTTGGGAAAACAGTTTGTTCAGATGGGGCATCGGGTAACTTTTTTGGCACAGGAGGGTTCAAAAAGTGATTTTGCCAATATTATTGTGTATAATCCTGAATTAAGTATCGACTCGCAAGTACCTGATGATATTGATTTGGTTCACCTCGACCATAAACCGCATCATCCGCTCCGCAAGCCTTATATCGTGATGATTCAGGGAAATGAAGACTACGGAGTTGATTTGGATTTAAACACTATTTTTGTATCTCAAAACCACGCAAAACGCTATAATTCAACGACTTACGTCCATAATGGGTTAGATTTGTCGGATTATGGGAAGCCTACTTTTTCACAAAAAAGAACGCATCTTCATTTTTTGGCGAAGGCTTCTTGGCGAATTAAAAATGTAAAGGGAGCGATAGATTTAGCCCGCAAAACCCATAATAAATTAGCGGTTTTGGGTGGTACAAGGCTTAATATCAAAATGGGATTTCGGTTTACGCCTTACCCAAGCATTAAGTTTTACGGCATGGTGGGCGGTGAAGAGAAAAATCAATTATTGAATAATTCCAAAGGTTTACTGTTTCCTGTTTTGTGGCATGAGCCTTTCGGGATTGCCCTCATTGAGAGCCTTTACATGGGATGTCCAGTATTTGGAACGCCTTATGGCTCTTTGCCTGAATTGATTACGCCCGAAGTGGGGTTTTTATCAAATAAAAAATCTGAATTAATCGCTCAAATAAATGATATTCAACAATTTAGCAATAAAAAATGCTCCGAGTATGTAGCTGATAATTTTACCATCAGGCACACCGCCGAAGCATATTTGAAATATTATGAAATAGTATTGAACGGCAAAACCATTAATGAAACGGCCCCAACAGCTCAGGAAAAACCCGTGAAGTTTTTGGATTGGGCGGAGTAGTTACTTCACTTCAAAAACCCCCTCTCCTATTCGGTAGCCTTCTGAATATAATTCGATGATGTGCTTACCTTCTTTGTATGCCAGTCCACGACTATACACAAACTCAACGGACTGATGAGAGTTATCATATAAGATTTTTTGCTTGGCGGTGTAGGTCATTTCTTTATTTTTGTAAATAAACGTACCCGAACCCGTAGCCATATCCGCAATGGTAGCTCCCGAAGGGTCAATAATTCTCAGGAAAATCGTTTTTGCCTCCCGAGTTGTCACTTGGTTTTCTTGGAGATAAAAAGTTATCCTAACCTTATCTACTCTTTTTGAACGATAAACGCCCCCATCACTTTCTTTTCCTTTCGTGGAAATCGCATAGATGTTAATACTTTCTGCCCGAAGTGCCGCTGCCTGTGATACCTTCTCGTTTAATTCACGGTTACGGGCTTCTACTTCTTTCGCACGGTCTGATAATTCTTTTTGCTTGATGGTATAATTCATCGCTGAATCACTGAGGGCTTTTTGAGCAAAAGAAATACCTTCCAACAACGTTTTGGTTTCACGGCTCAATGAATCATTTTTAGCTACTAAAATACCGTTTTCTCGGCGAAGTGTAACCAGCTCTGCATCTTTCTGCCCCAGCAAAGTCATGTATTCTTTGATTTTAGACTGGTATTTTTTTACAGAAAAGCCCTCCATTTTTTGCAACGAAACCTTATCTGCTTGTAATTGCTCTTTGGCACGCATCAATTCTTCAACGTTTCCTCCTAATCTTTTTATTTCTACAATTTTATTATTCAGTTGATTTTCAATTGAATCTAATTTTGTATTGGCTTGCAACAATTCTTTAGCCTGCGAGCTTGATATTTCTTCAACTCGGTGATTGTTCTGACGTTCACGGAGGTACAGAAAACCCAATGCCAATGAAAGCAACGCTAATACTGCCACCGCAATTTTCAGTTTGTTCTCACTTTGTCTGTTCGGATTATACTCCATCTTAGATTTTATTTTATGGGTCGTGTTAAATTTAAACGATTTTACTTCGTATTTATGTATGAAAAATCCCGAGAACTATCTTTAATTTTACAAATCTAAGTTATTGATACTGATAACGCAAAAATTTGTATATTTCCACCCAATCAGATTATTAAAGTAAAACCCGAATCGTGCTTTTCAAATTTAATATTCCCTATGACTATCGCCCAAAATATTGAAAAAATAAACACCTCTTTGGCAGGAACATCCGCCCGTCTAATCGCCGTAACCAAGACAAAGCCCATCGAAGATTTACAAGCCGCCTACGATGCTAATTGTAAAACTTTCGGAGAAAATAAAGTGCAAGAAATGGTGCAGAAATGGGAAGTACTACCCAAAGATATTGAATGGCATTTAATTGGACATTTACAATCAAACAAAGTGAAGTACATGGCTCCGTTTGTGGCAATGATTCATTCGGTAGATTCCTTGAAATTATTGCAAGAAATAGACAAACAAGCCCTTAAAAATAATCGTGTGATTGATTGTTTGCTTCAGATTTATATTGCCAAAGAAGAAACAAAATTTGGATTATCCGAAGAAGAAGCCCATGATATTTTAGGTTCGGAGGTATTCAAAAGCATGAAAAATATCCGCATTATTGGCGTGATGGGTATGGCTACCAACACCGACAATCAAGAGCAAGTCAGGATAGAATTTAGAGGTTTGAAAACTTTTTTTGATGGTTTGAAAGCACAGTACGCAGATACTGAAAACCTCCAACTCCGAGAAGTATCTATGGGAATGTCTGGTGATTATCTCATTGCCGCCGAAGAAGGCTCAACATTAGTACGGGTGGGTTCAGCTATTTTTGGGAGTAGATAGTACTAATATCAATTTTAAAGATTTGATACGTATTTTACGGAAGTCGTCGTTTTGAACAACGACTTCCGTTGAGACTATACTCTTTTAAAATCAGTATAAGGTTCACTATTTCATCCCAAACTGCTAATTTTCAAGTTGGTTTAGAGTATATTTTTTGAAAAAATCCTTCTTAGGAGTAATTCTCTACTTGATTTATCACTATCATTTACAATTAAACCATTCATATCATGGCACAAATGGGTACTAACCACTCCGCTAAAATCACCGCTGATTCTTCCAATAATGGGGGTCAGTATCTATTTCCACTTATCTTGATAACTTCACTATTTTTCTTGTGGGGCGTTGCCAATAATTTGAATGATATTTTGATTAAACAATTTAAAAAAGCCTTTGAACTCACTGATTTTCAGTCGGGTTTAGTGCAATCTGCTTTTTATTTTGGCTACTTTGTGTTGGCAATGCCAGCCGCTATTTTCATGAAAAAACGGGGTTACAAAGCAGGAATCATGTTGGGTTTAGCCTTGTACGCTACGGGGGCATTGATGTTTTATCCAGCGGCGGAATCTCGTTCTTATAATTTCTTTTTACTGGCTCTTTTTGTTATTGCGAGTGGACTGGCATTTCTTGAAACTGCCGCCAATCCTTATGTGGCGGTGTTGGGTTCTCCCCAAACGTCGGCTTTTAGGCTCAACTTAGCCCAATCATTCAATCCGATTGGTTCCATTGTGGGTATTTTGGTAGGACAACAATTTATTTTTTCGGGGGTTGAATATACCCAAGAGCAAATTGCCCAGTTGAGTCCTGCCGATTTAGAAAAATACTATACCAGCGAAGCCTCAGCCGTACAAATACCTTATTTGTTGATTGGGGTAGTAGTTATTTTGTTCATCGCTCTTATTTGGTTTACTAAATTTCCTACCATTCAGGAAGAAGAGACTACTACTCAGAAAATTCCCCTTAGTACTCTTTTAGGCATCAAGCATTTCAGATTGGCCGTCATTGCACAGTTCTTTTACGTGGGGGCTCAGGTAGGAGTATGGAGTTATTTGATTCGATACGCCCAAAATGCCGTTACTGGAATGCCCGAAAAAGAAGCCGCTTCGTACCTGACTTATTCTTTAGTTGCCTTTATGATTGGGCGTTTTGTAGGAACAGCTCTTTTGAAATTTGTACAATCTCATCTTTTGATGGGCTTTTATGCTATTGCCTGCATGGCTTTGGTGGGCGTTGCCGTAGTCTCTGATGGTCATTTTGGCATTTGGGCGTTGGTACTCACCAGCTTTTTTATGTCTATTATGTTTCCAACGATATTCTCGTTGGGACTTACTCAACTTGGCGAAGGCACAAAACTGGGGGCTTCGTTGTTGGTAATGGCAATTATTGGTGGAGCAATTCTGACAGCATTGATGGGATTGGTATCTGACTTACAAGGAATTAACGTGGCTCAAATTGTGCCATTAATCTGCTTTGGTGTGGTAGCTTTCTACGGATTCAAGGGAAGTAAAATAACGGGGGAAGTTCTGTAACTTAAAAGTCTGAAAATGAGAAATTAATTTCCTTATTTTCAGACTTTCGGAAGTGTTTAGTTCAAAACCATTTTGGGGAAACGATACATTTGTGAATCATAAACCATGAGCTGGTCGATTTCTAATTCAAAATATTTATAAAGCGGTGAGCGTTCGAGGTACTTATGAATATCAGGTTTTGATTTAGCATTCATCGTAATCCAACCACGACTGACCTCCGCCGAAATAGCGTAAGAATCAATTACTCCTTTTAAAATGAGTTCGTTGATAACTCCTCGGTGCTTAGGAACGAGACTCATGAATTCCTCATCAACACTAAAAAATACACTTACCTGATATTTGTTCATACGCTATTTTTTTTCCTAAGTAAATATAACAACAAACACTCAACAAAAAAATTACCTTGACAGTTCTTATCGTTGTCAAGGTATTTTTTTTATTGCCCGAAATAAAATCTCGGTTTATACCGCTCCCATCACATAAACTGCTCCTTTCGGACCTGCCTCCGTAGTGCTACCTCCTGTATCTTCCAACGATATAGCAAAAGCTACTGCATTAGCAAAAGGCTTCATTTTTAGGATATTACCCGTACTGTCAATCATTCCCGCATCAACGGGCTTACCATCCACAATTGCCCAAAGTTGGTATTGCTTACCCGTAGGGGCTTGAGGTAGCTGTAAAGCTGACAAATAGACCTCTTTTTTTGTTTTGTCAAAATACACTAACGCCTTGGCGTTGGGTGCTACGGGTTGCCCTGAAAGTTTAATAACCTTAAAATCAGGATTTTGCAAAATGGCTACCTCCTCTTGGTAACTTGCTTTCAAAGTTTTACCCTCTTGAGCAAGAATCTGATTTTGCGTTTCCAACGCTACTAATTTATCTTCCGAGTTTTTCCAATTACGGAAAAACCAAATATTCGCCCCAATACTCAAAGCTAACAATGCCCAAGAAGCCGCCATGCTAAAAATCGACTTTTTAGGTGGCACAGTATTTAATGAAACTACTGGCTGATACTCAGGTTGTTCACCAAAAATTTCCCCCATAATTTTATCTTTCAAAAAGGCAGGTGGTTCTTTTTGGTGTTCTAAAGCATAGTTTTCCAGTGATTGTCTAATTTGCTCTATTTCTTGTTGAATGGCAGGGTATTCCATTGCCAGCCGTTCTACTTCTGCCGACTCCCCAGCAGTGGTAGCCCCCAGCACATAGCTTTCTAAAATGCCTGATTCTATATATTCTTTAGTGTTCATATCAATTTATCAATAATGGCTAATAGTTGTACCAGCGATAATCCTACAAAATATTGTCTTAGCTGTACGATAGCAGCTTTAACTCGTGTCTTCACCGTACCCAGCGGTATTCCGAATTCTTCGGAAACTTCCGCTTGAGTATAACCTTGAAAATACAATAAATCTATCATTTGTTGATACTCAGGTCGTAGATTTTGTACTACTTTTTTTACCCCAATAGCATCAATATCAAATTGGCTATTCTCTTGATTATCAATCATATTGATGGTTGATTCAAGGTCTTGGTTACGTTGTGAATTTTGAAACTCCTGCGAGCGAATACGGTCGATGGCGGTATTCCGAGCAACGTTCAAAATCCATGTAAATAATGTTCCTTTTGTGCGGTTATACCCTTCGATATTTTTCCAAATTTTCACAAAGGCATCTTGCATAACATCGGCGGCTATTTCTTCTGAACGTACTATTTTCAAAATAACGCCATACAATGCCGATGAATAATTATCATACAAGATAGAGAAACCTCGTTGGTCTTTGCTTTGCAGCAATGAAACCAACGCTTCTTCAGCTATAATCGTTTTACGTTTAGACATGAGTGTATTTTTATCAACGAATGAAGTATGTTATTGCCAACTACATTCTGATTAAATGGCTTAATAAAGATAATGGGATTTTTTCGCTTTACGCTTATTTAGGCAAAACTGATTCAGGTTTAGAAACGATTGACTATAAATTTAATAACGATAGTTTTGAGGATTAGTTTTTTGTGATAGAACAAAGGACTTCCGCAAATTGAGAAGCCCTTTGTGTATTACCCATTATTAAACCACACCTGTCTATTAGGCGTGAAGAGGGATTTGGATGTCTCGCTCTTCATACCTGAGTAACAAAGGAGGGTCTGTAATGAGTATGATGATATTTTGTACTTATCGTGCAAAATACTGATTTTACATTTTTGGCAAAACCACAGCATCTAATACATGGATTACTCCGTTCGACTGGTACACATCATACGTGCTGATGTTTGCTGTTCCACCATTTTCATCTTTCAATACGATGTTGTGAGCCCCATTCATCATTGCCGTTAGTGTACCTCCGCTTACGGTTTTCAGTGTTGCTTTACCACCTCCAGCTTTAATCGCCTTTGAAATTTCGCTAAAATCTAATTTCCCAGCTACTACGTGGTACGTCAATACTTTGGCAAGCGTAGCTTTATTTTCAGGCTTCAATAGGGTTTCTACTGTACCAGCGGGTAAATTTTCAAAGGCATCATTCACGGGTGCAAAAACGGTAAAAGGTCCTTTGGTTTGGAGTGTTCCTACCAAATCGGCGGCTTTCACAGCTGCCACAAGCGTAGTATGAGCTTTTGAATTAACGGCATTTTCTACGATATTTTTGGCAGGATACATCGGTTCTGAACCAACGGTTACTGTTTGAGCCTGAGCTGAAAATGTTGCTACTCCAAGAATCATTCCGAATACTAATGTTACTTTTTTCATTTGTCTGTAATGTTTAAAATGTTTTTGTTGATTTAATAAACTTTCAAACAGATTTACGGAGAAAGAAATAGTTTGGATTGGTTTTCACAAAAAAAACCGAAAACAAATTGATGTTTTCGGTTTGAACACTTGATGGTTATTTAGAAAATTACATAATCAACGCCATCATTTGAAGCTCTTTAAGCTCTTGTTGTAAAGAATACACTTCCTCTACTAATGGTAAATCAAAAACTCCCGTTTCAATAATAGCTTTTGCTAAGACTTCAATAACTGGCACAGAAACACTATTCCCTAATAGCTTCATCCACCTTGCTCTATTTTCAGGTAAGTGTTTAGACATAATTATTTAGCATTGGGATTAAAATGGCTAAACTTGATAAACAGTTCAGTACCCACCGCCATTAAAGCCAATTGAACTGCATAAGTAAGGGTTTCAAAAGAGTAATAATCTTCTACTGCAATCCAACGCTGTTTAAGTTAATGCCAACATTTTTCTATGATGTTCAAATGAGGTGAATAAGGTGGTAGGTAAACAAAAAAGAGTCCTCTTGCTTGCCAATATTTACATCTTATTTTAAAAGCCTTAGCCTGATGTATCTTAGCATTGTCTAAGACCACCACGGTAGGTTTTTGTATTTT
The DNA here is from genome assembly GCA_025454855.1 of Arcicella sp. Lineage (GTDB taxonomy): Bacteria > Bacteroidota > Bacteroidia > Cytophagales > Spirosomataceae > Arcicella. The sequence continues at coordinate 21,241 of JALONS010000046.1, read as the reverse complement.
CAATACGAATTCGTCAAAAAATACAATTAAAAATACCGTATTGATGGTGTCAGTCGTTGTTTTAAAGTGCAATTTATTATCCCGAGACAGTAAGCCAAAGCAATTTAGTTGTTGTCCGTGTCCAACTGGGATACTCACTTGTTCATCTTTAAATTGCCAGCCGTAAGGGCTATATCCTTGTTGGGAAATACCACTTTCGTCAGCATAGAATAAGTCAATTTGTTTATTTTCAGCTTGTTGCTCTAATAATGCTAACCTCTCCACACGAACAGCATAGAGTTGTGTATCAGGTTTTTGTTTAACACTTTTTCTTATTCTTCTGTAACTACACTCAAACTTTTTAAAAAACGAGTTAGCGTCTTTTTATTCATTTTGACATCTAATTCTTTTTCTATTAATGATTTAGCATAATCTAAACGCTGACGTTCTGATTTAACTATTTCTTCAACTTTTTGACGATGAATTGCTGGATTTAGAATACATTTACGACCCTGACCATGTTTGTTTTTAAGTCCGATTATACCAAATTTTTCATATCGAGTAACCCAATTATTTATCGTAGTCTGATGTTTGGGGTAGCCTTTTAAAGAAGTAATGTGCTTGGAACTATATCCTTGCTGCTTCAATAAAACAATATGACACCGCTGGCGTAAAGCATGGCTTTTACCATGACGATAACCATTTTCGAGTTCTTGAATTTGAACTTCACTAAATATTGGAACTCGTATTTTACCCACAACTTTTTTGACAAATGTAAAAAATATTATGCTAATCTAATTTGTCTAAACACTTAGATTTAATTAATTCGTATTGTAATTTACCTTTCTCATCTGGATAAATAACAAGTTCGTTAACAGCAAAAGGTATTTCACGGAGTAAGTATAAACCAAATGACTTTTTATTCAAATGGTCTTCTGTTATTTTATCAGATTCTACTTCAAAGACTGGAATACTAACAAAACTACCCACCTTTGCATCTTTCTTCTGAGAAGAAAATTTCCAATGAGCCAAGATTGATTTTAAGTTTCCACTTTTTCTGCTCTGAGAAGAATTAAGAACATTTTTTTGAAACCAAGATTTTGCAATTTCAGGGGTTAAATCAGAATTATTAGTAACATGAAAATCGTCTTCTGGTGCAATATTCTGTATTTTTGCACAACTGCCTAAAATTAACAGGAACGCCATTGTTCCATAAAAAAGTGTTTTTTTCATTACCTTTGTATTGGGTTTAAATTGTTAGAAAATTTGACCTGTAAGCCCCATCTGGTCGTCCAAAACTTAGATTGGGGCTTAACTTTTGTAAAGATTTTCGGTTTTTAAGGTCTTTCCAAGAGAAATCTATAAATCTGTATTCCGTACAGAATAATTCTTAAAGCTTTAAAGAAAAGTACCATTAGGCTTGGTTTCTCAAAACACAATCTCTATTTTTACGCACACATACCTCACATAGTTTGTATTTGTATAGGATAAGTAAAGAGGTATTTTTCCACTAATTTCTAAACGTCTATTACTGTTAAACTTAAAAACATTCAACACTATGGAATTCAGAGGTTCTAATGTTAAAAAAGCTCGCCAAGAATAAGGACACAAGCAGTATTTCTTTGCACATCTAACAGGTATTTCTCAGGCACATTTATCCAAAATTGAAAACGGAAAAGCGACTCCCACGCTACCAGAATTAATCAAAATTTCAGAAACTTTAAACAGACAACTCCATTTTTTTGTCTGTTAATTTCTTACTTACTAAAAGAGGCTTGAAGGTAAATTTTCAAGCCTCTTTTAGTAATTCGCTTCCGTTCATCACAAAAACATTATTCAAATGAACCCCCAACCAATGTTTTGAGTTTTGTTTATACTCCAGCAATTGAGTTTGGCAAAAGAAATATAATACAAGTTGTTGATTCTAAACAATTTACTTATTCGTTTTTCGCCAATCGCTGTTCGCTTAGTTTTCATAAACTCAAAACATTGTTAGATGAACAAATTAGTTATTATTCCTATCATCACGTTAGTCTTCTTACTGATTGACTGGTACGTGTGGCAGGCAGTAAAGGTTTCAAGTCAAAATCTTTCTCCGAATTCCCAAAACATCATCAAATATCTCTTTTGGGGTGTTACCACTCTTACGTTGGCGGGTATGTGGGCGTACAACTTCATCAATCCTGATTTATTGGGTAAAAACCTCCGTACTTTTATCATGGTGGGCGTTTTTATCAATTATTTTTCCAAAATTTTCGTGGTGTTATTCTTACTAATTGATGATTTGGGTCGATTAGTGCGTTGGATTGTTGCCAAATTTACGGGACATACCGTAACCTCAAACGCTCCAGTTGGGGGGGCAGGTAATATTTCTCGTTCAGAGTTTTTGATGAAAACTGCCGTAGTAGCTGGATCTATCCCAGCAGTGGCGGGGGTTTGGGGTATCCTTTCGGGTGCTCACGATTACCGAGTTCGTCGGGTAAAATTGGCATTAAAAAATCTTCCCAAGCAATTTGAGGGTATGACCATCGCCCAAATTTCGGATATTCACTCAGGGTCATTTTTCAATCGTATAGCCGTAAAGGGTGGTGTAGAAATGCTCATGAAAGAAAAACCCGATATGGTATTTTTCACGGGTGATTTGGTGAATAATTTAGCCACCGAAGTACAAGAATACATTGATATTTTTAATAAGGTAAAGGCTCCATTGGGCGTATTTAGCACGCTTGGCAATCATGATTTCGCCGACTATGTACGCTGGGACAACGCCGCTGATAAACAACGTAATCTCAAAGATTTGATGCACGCCCACAAAGTGATGGGCTACGATTTATTGATGGATGAACACCGTTTTATTGAGCAAGGAGGTGAAAAATTAGCTATTATTGGCGTGCAGAATATTAGTGGACAAAATCGTTTCCGTACTTACGGAAATTTACAAAAAGCTCATCAAGGTACTGAAGAAGCTCCTGTAAAATTATTATTATCACATGACCCTACCCACTGGGACAAAGAGGTAAATACCAAATTTAAAGATATTGACGTGATGTTTTCGGGGCATACGCACGGGACACAATTTGGCATTACAATCGGTGAAAAAACGTGGTCTCCTGCTCAATACGCCTATAAACAATGGGCGGGACTGTACGAACAGGGCAATCAAAAACTCTACGTGAATCGGGGATATGGATACATTGGTTATCCTGGAAGAGTAGGTATGCCCCCTGAAATTACCGTTTTTGAATTGGTAAAAGGGTAAGTGATTTGAGTGGAGGTTAGAGATTTAGGATATGGCATTTAATATTGAAAATCAACAAATTATCTCAAAATAGCCCAAAATATCATAAGTTAATTTTAAATGAACACTCAACTCAAAAAAATGATTTGAACAATCTAATTTTTTTAGTGTAAATTCAGCTTCAACAAGGCTGAATTTATTTTTTGTGCCATGATAAAATCAATCTTCAAAAACAAATCTATGAAAAAAACAATAGGTAAATCACTGATAGTGCTGTTTACAATCCTCTCTATTTTTATCCCAAAGTCTTTCGGACAAAATAATCAAGACGCTTTTCTGTTTGGTGATGCCCTGCCCGATGCCCCAACATTAGCCGCCCGTGGCGAATATAAAGTTGGCGTGCGTACTGTGGAAGTTGTCAATAAGAATCAGGTTGATGTGTTGAGGTCTAAAAATGGCGTTGAAGCCATGTATGACCGCAAGTTGAAGTTAGAAATCTGGTATCCTGCCGATGTTGCCGAAGGTGTGAAAGAATTAGTAACTTACGACCACGTTTTGGGTACTATCAACGACCCCAAAAGACCTTTGATTCCTTTCCAATTTACGGGAAGAGCCGTGCGAGACGCAAACCCGAAAACGGCAAACGGGGCTTTTCCATTAGTTATCGTTTCACACGGATATTTGGGTTCAAGGTTATTGATGACGTATTTAACCGAGAATTTAGCATCCAAAGGTTACGTAGTAGTTGCCATTGACCACATGGAATCAACTTATCAAGATGCCGCAGGTTTTCCCAGCACTTTATTGAACAGAGCCAAAGATATTTTATTTGTATTAAACCAAGTAGCAGAGCTTTCAAAACCCAATAGCAACAGTTTTTTATCGGGTTTGGCAGATGCCAATAATACAGGGCTTATCGGTTATTCAATGGGCGGATATGGCGTTTTGAATGCCTCTGGAGCGGGTTATAGTCCGCAAGCAATCACCATATTTGGAACATTGACGGGTGGAAATAAATCCATTGAAGTACGTGCGGCTAACAATCCAGCGTATATTGCCTCGCAGGATGCACGGATTAAGGCAGTGGTAGCATTTGCTCCGTGGGGAATGCAACGGGGCGTTTGGGATGCCGAGGGTTTAAAAGGGTTAAAAATTCCTACTTTTTTTGTGGCAGGAAATCAAGATGATATTTCTGGTTACGAAGACGGCATCAAGGCAATTTACAAAGGTGTTGTCAATACCGACCGCTACCTGCTAACGTATATGAACGCCCGCCACAACGTTGCTCCAAACCCACCACCATTTGAAGCCTACAAAAACCCTAAAAATTATGAGCATTTTTCAGAACCCGCTTGGAACGAAAGACGCATCAATAATATCAACCAACATTTCGTAACGGCATTTTTAGGGATTAATCTAAAACAGTTAGATTACGGAAAGTATTTATCCGTTCAGCCGAACTCCAACGAAAAAAATTGGATTGGATTCCCCGCCCGAGCTTCGGTGGGTTTAGAATTATTGCATGATGCTCCTGTGAAATAAATGTAACCCGATGCTTCGGTATTGGGTTGGTTAATTATTGGCTTAACCCACCTAAGAGCTTTGAAACTCTTAGGTGGGTTATTCATTAAAATAAATATAGCATAAGGATTAGTCGAGAAATGGTGTATGTTATCTGTTGGGCAAATAGCACAAGTAATTATTTGAAGTTTAGGCACTTAGCATAATTAAAAAGTCCCCATAATCAACTAACGCTTTATCGATTTTAGAAATCGAGCTTACCATCAATGAAACCCATCATCCGTTTTCCTCAATTTTTACTTTATTCTTTCTTTCTTACCACTCTTTTCTTAGTCTCTTGTTCCAAATTTGGTGATGTTGCTATCTCCAGTATGAACTTTGAGGACGAAGTGCAGTTAGCCCAGAACTTGGTTTTTACTTTTGACAAAGACCTCGTGCGTGATGGCGACCTAAATACTTGGGAAGCAGAACCTTACATTGAAATTTCACCGAAAGTAGAAGGTAAATTCAAGTGGACGGCAACTAATGAACTGGTTTTCTCACCTGCAGTTGGTTTTGAACCCGCCACCGAATATACGGCAACGATTAGCAAATCAGTCGTGAATAAATCTGAGAAAAAATACGGAGTGAGTTCAAAGAAAATAACTTTTCATACGCCGTATTTAAAATTAGAAAATGTAGAAACTTATTGGACAAAATCTCGTGAAGATGGACAAGGGGCTGCCGTTTTGAAACTGAATTTCAATTATCCCGTGAACCCGCAAGAAGTAGCCAAAGTATTGAAAATAACGGATTCGGATGATAAAAAATATGATTTTCAGATGAACCAAACGGGAACATCGCAAAGCGTGAGCGTGAAAATAAAAAGTTTGGCAGATGGCGAAGGGAAATCCTTAAAAATTAATTTAGAAAAAGGACTTTCAATGCCAAATTCTAAGTTTGAAACGCCCGAAGAATTAACTTTGGAAGCATCTTTACCCGACATTAAAACCTTAGAAATCACTAATGTAGAACACGGTTTTGAAAATAATCAAGGCTTTGTGAAAGTCGTTACCAACCAAACGATTAGCGTTCAAGATTTAGAGAAAATCTATAAGGTAGAAATCAACGGAGCATCATCGGAAGAAACTATTGAAGAACCCATTATTGAATATGACTCTTTGGGGAATCCGATTGAAAAAGCCCCTGTTGCACCCAAAGCAAAACCACAAACTCCGACGCTTGAAACCAGAGCAGAAATTACAGAAAATGGATTTATCATCAAAGGTGATTTTAACGAAACCGATAATTATGTTTTGACCATCAATAAAGAAGCAAAAGGCGTTTTAGGAGCTTCATTATCAGATAATTATACGAAAGACTTGTACTTCGGACAAATGCCTGCTTCTATTGGTTTTGTCAATAAAAAGGCGGTTTATTTATCCTCAAAAGGGAATAAAAATGTTGCCATCAATATTGTTAATACGCCCAAAGTAAATGTTAGAATTGCGAAGATTTATGAGAACAACATTTTGCACTTTTTGACGAACGGGCGTTATCAAAACTACGATAATTACGATGAAGAAACAGGGTCTTACGGTAATAATTTCGACTATGATACCGACGAAGCAGGTCAATATTCTGATGTTATCGTCAATAAAACCGTAGAAACCGCCAATCTTGCCAAAACGAAGGGTGTCAGAGCGTTGAATTTGTCTTTGCCAGAACAAAATTCTATCAAGGGAATTTATTTGGTAAGTGTTAATTCCAACGATGAATATTATAACCGTGCCACCAAATTAGTGAGTATTTCGGACATTGGTTTAATCATGAAATCGTCTGAAAATGAAGTAGTTGTGTTTGCTAATTCTATCAAAACCGCCGAGCCAATGGGTGGCGTAGAGGTAAGTTTGATTTCGTCGAATAATCAGACGATTCAAACGGTAAAAACGGATAGTAAAGGCATGGCAATTTTCAAGGAATTTAGAGATTCAAAATTCCGTCCAGCCATGATTACGGCTCACACCGAAGACGACTTCAATTATCTTTTCTTGGAAGGTTCGCAGGTGGAAACTTCTCGTTTTGATGTGGAAGGAAAACGAGATAATGCTTCGGGTTTTGATGCCTTTATTTACGGCGACCGTGACATTTATCGTCCGGGTGAAACGCTTCATTTTAATACCATTATTCGTAAAAATAATTGGGAATCTGTCGGTGAAATTCCTGTGAAAATTCGCTTGCTTTTGCCCAATGGAAAGGAGTTTCAAACTTTCAAGAAAACGACCAACGCACAAGGTGCAGTTGAAATGTCCGTGCCTACCGACCGTGCATCTATCACGGGTGTGTATGTGGTGGAAGTGTTGAACGCCAACGATGTTTTATTGGCATCCCGCAATATTTCCATCGAAGAATTTATGCCCGACCGTATCAAGGTTGATGTAAAAGCAGGTAAGGAATTTTATCGAAATGGCGAGACTATCCAGATTATGGCAACGGCAACCAATTTGTTTGGTCCACCAGCTTCTAATCGGAACTACCAAATGGAATTGAACCTGAATCGTAAACGGTTTGAACCGAAAGATTATAAAGGTTACATCTTTGATATTCAGGATAATACCAATTTTGAAATGGTTGCTCGTGAAGGTGTTACCAACGAAAACGGGATTGCTTCCGAAGGTTTTCAAATTCCTGCGACCTACGCAAACATGGGTGTTTTGGAAGCAAAAACGTATGTAACGGTTTTTGACGAAACGGGTCGCCCAGTGAATCGTTTAAGTAAATTAGATGTATTTACGCAATCTGTTTTTTACGGAATTGGGATGCCAGATACTTATATTGGAACAAATGTGCCGACACAAATTCCGTTGGTGGCTTTGAATAAAGATGGGAAAGCCATTTCAGCCAAAGGTCGTGTTGAAATTGTACGTTTTGATTACCAGACGGTTATCGAGAAAAATTCAGATAATTCGTTGAAATATTCATCGAAAAAGCAAACTAAAGTAGTGTATTCTCGCACGATGAATTTTGACGGTGGAAGAGCAACCGTAAATTATGCTCCACCAGTTTCGGGTGAGTACGAAATTCGAGTGCATAGCGAAGGGGCAAAATCTTGGACGGCTCAAAGTTTTTATGCTTACGGCTTTGGTTCAACTGAAAATAGTTCGTTTGAGGTCAATAACGAAGGAAAAGTGGAGATGGAATTTGACAAAGAAAAATACCAAGTCGGCGACAATGCCAAAGTACTTTTCAAAACACCATTCGCAGGGAAATTGATTGTTACAATTGAAAGAAATCATGTTTTGGAAAATTTTGTGATTGAAACGGATAAAAAATCAGCCGAATTGAGTTTTAAAATTGGGAAAGAGCATTTACCAAATGTCTATGTTTCAGCGACTTTGATTCGCCCGATGGATAATTCAAATCTTCCGCTTACGGTGGCTCACGGATACGCCCCTGTGATGGTTGAAGATTTAGATAATAATTTACCGATTGAAATTGTAGCGGTAGAGAAATCTCGTTCAAAAACTAAACAACGAGTAACCATCAAAACCAAAGGCAGTACAGAATTGACCATTGCGGTAGTGGATGAAGGAATTTTACAATTGAAAAACTTCAAGACACCCGACCCATATAATTATTTCTACCAAAAACAGGCTTTGGAAGTAAACAGCTACGATTTGTATCCGTTCTTATTTCCAGAATTGTCAATTTCGGGAAGTTCGTCAGTTGGTGGTGATGGCTACGATATGCAAAAACGAGTAAATCCGCTGAATAATGGACGGGTAAATTTGGTTGCTATTTGGTCGGGAATCGTGAAAACTGGCATCGGTGGTGAAGCCACTTTTGAGTTTGATATTCCGCAATTTTCGGGAGATTTACGCATCATGGCGGTAGCGTACAAAGATGAAGCCTTTGGTTCAGCAACTAAAAATATGAAAGTAGCTGACCCACTCGTGATTTCGACGGCACTACCAAGATTTGCTTCGCCAAATGATGAGATTCAAGTGCCTGTAAATATCACGAATACGACAAAACAGAATGCCAATGTCACGGCAACGGTTTCATTATCAGGTGGATTGTCGGTTGTGGGTAACAAAACGCAAACGTTGGTAATTCCTGCGGAAAAAGAAGGAAGGGCTTATTTCTCGGTAAAAGCAGCCCCAAGCATCGGTAATGCAACCGTAAATGTGGTAGTAAATGGCTTAAAAGAGAAGTTTACAGAAAAGACAGAATTGACCATTCGTCCAACAACCTCTTTATTGAAAACGTCTGTGGCAGGGGTGGTAAATGGTGGTTCGGTTGCTAATGTAAATTTGGTAAATGATTATATTCCAAGTTCATTGAAAACCGAAATGACGGTGAGTAAATCGCCAATGGTACAGTTTATGGATAAGTTCCAAAATTTGTTGGATTACCCTTACGGTTGCGTAGAACAAACCACTTCAACGGCTTTCCCACAATTGTACTTTTCTGAGTTTGTGAAACAGATTCAGTCAGGCAAAAAACCGTATTTGAAAACGGGAGAAAATCAATTAAATCCACGACATAACGTAGAAGCTGCCATTCATAAATTAGAAACGATGCAATTGCCAAGTGGAGGTTTGGCATACTGGCAAGGCGGTGACCGTGACTCTTGGTGGGGTTCTGCGTATGCTACACATTTTATGTTGGAGGCTCAAAAGAACGATTTTCAAGTAAATAGTTCAACTTTGGGTAAATTGATAGAATATCTAACGGTGAATTCAAATACCAAGAAAACCGATAAAGAATATTACTACTTAGAAACGGGAGGGTATCAGACCAAAGTAATTGCTGCTCGTGAAACCATTTACAGTTTATACGTTTTAGCAATGGCAGGAAAGCCAAATCGTTCGGTGATGAATTATTACAAATCTAATATTGACCTACTCACAACCGATTCGAAATATCTCTTGGCGGCAGCGTACAGTTTGATTGGCGAAGTGAAAAGTTACACGGCTATTTTACCAAGAAATTACGGGTCAGAAATTACCGAAAGACAGTCGGGAGGAAGTTTTAGTTCGCCAATTCGTAATCAGGCTTTGGTATTGAATACCTTGATAGAAACCGACCCGAATAATTTACAAATTCCGACTTTGGCAAGACAATTATCTCAAAATTTGAAAGCCGAACCATATTTGACAACGCAGGAACAAGCCTTTGCATTTTTAGCATTGGGTAAATTAGCGAAAAAAGCCAATGCGAGTACCGTAACGGCTTCGATTTCGAGTAATAATAAAGTGTTAGGCAATTTTACGGCGAATGATTTATTGTTAAAAAACATTGGAAATCAGTCGATTATCCGTACACAAGGGCGTGGAAGTCTGTATTATTTTGCTCAAGCAGAAGGGCTGAGTGCCACAGGAAAATACGAAAATATTGATAATGTTTTGAAGGTAAGAAAGCAGTTTTATACTCGTTCGGGACAACCTTTGGGCGGAGCGAAGTTCAAGCAAAATCAGTTGGTAGTCGTGAAAATTACGCTACAAAGTACCAACGGATTAGCCGTTGAAAACGTAGTAGTAACCGATATGTTACCTGCGGGCGTAGAAATTGAAAACCCAAGACTAACCGCCGACCGTGATTTAGTGTGGGTAAAAGACCAAACCGTACCAGAGCATTTTGATATTAGAGACGACCGAATTAATTTCTTTACCAATATTTCAAACACTCCACAAACGTTCTATTATTTAGTAAGAGCCGTATCAAAAGGCAAATTCCAGATGGGACCAGTGTCTGCGGATGCGATGTATCGTGGGGAGTACCGCTCGTATTCAGGTGGTGGGGTTGCAGTGGTGGAGTAGGGGTATTTGTTTTATTATGATATTGAGTTGCTATCCTAAATGTTTAATTTTAGATTTGTATCATGGATTATAGATTAGAAAATTTATCAGAAGATGATTTTGAAGAACTTGTCAATGTACTATGCCAAAAAATTTTAGGTACGGGAATTGTGAGTTTTTCAAAGGGTAAAGATGGAGGTAGAGATGGAAGATTTACAGGAACTGCTAATAAATATCCATCTGAATCTGAAAAGTGGTCAGGGAAGTTTATTATTCAAGCTAAACATACAACTGATTATAATAGTAGTTGTTCTGACAAACCTTTTTATGGAAATCAGACAAGTTTAATCAATTCAGAGGTTGAGAAAGTAAAAGCCTTAAAAGCTAATAATGAAATAGACAATTATTTATTATTTACAAATAGAAAGGAAACTGAAAGTCGAGAAAATGCAATCCAATTCATAAAAAAAGAGACAAATTTATCTTGCGTAGATATTATTGGTAAGGTAACAATACATTCTTGGCTATCGCAATATAAGGAAATTGTTAAACAGTTTGGTTTAGATAAGTTTACAATGCCTTTTGAGTTTTATGACAGGGACATTCGAGATTTAATCATCATTTTTCATGACACACTTCCTAACCTTGCAAAAAATGGTAATTTGATATTGGATAGACCAAGTATTGAAATAAAAAATCAATTAAATAGTTTGGATAAATCGTATTATGAAAACATAATTTTAGCTGATTTAGACCGTTACGAAAAGCAAATATTAGATTTTTTGCAAAACCCAATTAATGGAGAGTTTGCCCAGTTTTATGAAGAAACTTCCTTAGAATTGAAAAGAGTTATAGAGTCAAACAGAGAAAAATTTGATGATTTTAAGAATGTATTTGATTTCCTAACCAAGTATCTAATGGATAAAGAGCCTGAAAAGCTCAAAAAATACCGAAATACAATTCCTGCATTTTTTCATTTTATGTATTACAACTGTGATATAGGTAGAAATAAATGATAACACCACACAAATACCTAAATTTAGATTTATCAGTTATTAATGTTAGTGCCTTAGTAGTTGATAAATTAAAAAAGCATAACTTGTTAAAATACGATGAGTTACTTAACATGGTTATAAATGCTCTTGGCAAAAATGCCAAGGAGGTTTTTCCATATTCCTTAAATTTCCTATTCCTGTTAGATAAATTACACTATTTGCCCGAGTTGGATGTATTTCAACTAAATTTTGAATAAATGAAATTAAGTAAAATATATAGTAATAAACCATTTCAAAATACCATCTTTATCTTAGAAAAAGGTGGCTTGAATGCTATTATCGGAGACGCAAAAGATAAACAATCTAAACAACATAATCTTGGGAAATCAAAACTTGGAGAGCTAATTGATTTTTTACTTTTGAAGGGAATTGACTCAAAATTCTTTTTTTACAAAGATAGCGCTAAAGAGAAATTTAAAGGGTATGAGTTTTACTTAGAAATTTTATTAAATAATGGTAAATATCTTACTATAAAAAGAATTGTTGATTCCAATACAAAAATTTCATTTAAACTAAATGACGCTCGTTCTACAGACTTCATTTATTATGAAAATTTTGATACAACCTTAGCATTTGATAAAGCTAAAGAATATTTAAACGACAGACTGGACTTTGATTTTTGTAAATCAAACGATGAAAGCTATCGTCGTTTGGTAAATTATTCTTTACGTTCTCAGGGTGATTATGAACCCAAAATGAAAACAATTTTCCAATTAAGGAAATTTGCAAAAAATAAAGATAAGGATTGGAAGCCTTTACTATTTAGCTTATTAGGTTTTGATGGAAAAGTATTAAAGGAAAAATATGAGTTAGAGGAAAATATAAAGGAAGACACTAAAACGATCAAAAGCCAAGAGAAGGATTTTGGAATAAAGTCAGAAGATAAAGATGCGATTGTCGGTAAAATACAAAATGTTGAAATAGATAGAGAAACGTTACGAGGAGAATTAGAAAGCCTAAACTTTTATAATCAAGACAAAGCAACTATTCAGAATTTAGTAGGTAGCATTGAAGAAGAAATAGCTGAACTAAATACTAAACTATATAATACTGAATATGATATTAAGAAATTAAATGATTCTATTCGTAATGAATTTTCTTTTGACATCAAAAAAATTAAAAATATTTTTGATGAAGTTGATTTATATTTCCCCGATAAATTAACAAAGTCCTATGAACAACTAATTGACTTCAATCACCAAATTACCCAAGAAAGAAATAGCCAAATAAGACAGACTCTTTCGGAAAAACTACAAGAAGAAAAAGAAATAAGTGGTAAATTAATTGTATTGAATAAAAAAAGAGAACAGTTCAGAGAGTTAATTCAAGACACTTCTTTGTTTAAAAAATATGCAATCTATCAGAAAAAAATGATAGAGATTGAAAGAGAACTTTATAAGTATCAAACACAATTGGATGCTATAAAGGAGATGGAAGAAAAGAAAGAAAAAATTGAAGAAAAACAGAAACACGAACTGCAAGAAGTAAAAGACCAGTTAAAAGAAATTGTGGATAATACCGCTAATTGTACTTTATATATGAGTATTCGTAAGACTTTTTCTGAAATAGTCAAACGTGTCTTAAACGAAAATGCTTTAATTAAAATTAGCCCCAATTCAAACTATAATATTGAATTTGACCCTGATTTCCCAAATTCTGCAAAAGATGAAGGAGCTACTTATTATAAAATACTTTGCGTAGCATTTGATTTGGCTATTTTAATTAATTATAGAGAACAATCTCACTTTCGTTTCGTTTACCATGATGATGTAATTTCTGGCGATGATAATGGCGTAAAATCACGGCTAATAGAAGTTGTTCGTGAAATTTGTGAGAAATATAATATTCAATATATTTTCTCAGCCATCAAGGATAATATACCTCAAAGCCAAGATATATCTCAAAATATTATTTTAGAACTTAACGATAAAGATGATAATGGGAAACTATTCAAAATGAGTTTTTGATGATATTTCCCTAAATAACCAACCTCCACCTTCTTCTACATCTTTTTAATAATGCTCGTCTTTTGACCAAATTAGAGGATTTTACCCCACAAACTCCAAATAATTACTCGGATTAATCAGCTTCGTTTCGTGAATGGGATAATTGTTGGTAAAAGTAATTGGAAATTTTACTTTCTTATGTTCATTCCACTTGAACTCAAAGGCATCAAACATTCCAGATGATTCTTCAAGATAATCAATTTCTTGCTGTTGGGTGGTTCGCCAGAAGAAGGTATTTACCTGTTTTTCGTTGTAGATGAGGTGTTTTTTCCGCTCGCTTACTAAGAAATTTTCCCATAATGCTCCTGTGTCCGAACGCAGTGCCAAAGGTTGATAGTTTTTGATTAGGGCATTCCGAATACCATTATCGTAAAAATAAATCTTCCTATTTTTAGCAATTTCGTTTCGCACATTTCTACTTAAAGCTCTTAAACGAAAAACAACAAAAGATTTTTCTAATAAATCAATGTATCGGACAACTGTTGCTTGGTCAATTTTTAATAGCTTGGCTAACTCTTGATATGATACTTCTGAACCAACCTGCAAAGCGAGAGCTTCTAATAAAGAAGCAATAACTTCAGACTTGCGAACATCTTGGTAAGTAAAAATATCTTTGTATAAGTAGCTATCGCAAATATTTCTGAGGGTTAGGGCTTCATCACCTACGTTTTGGATAACTTCTGGGTACATTCCATAAATTAAACGATGTTCTAATAGACGCTTTTCTTCCAAAACATTTGAGAAATTGCCCATTTCACTAATTGAAATGGGCAATAAGTTATACTCGTATTTTCTACCAGTTAAGGGTTCGTTTACTTCGTTGGATAATTCCAGAGCTGATGAACCCGTAACAATAACCTTTTTTTCTGGAAAACTATCAATTAGTAACTTCAAAGTCAATCCAATATTTTTCACCCGCTGAGCTTCGTCTATCAAAATTATCTCCGCATTACCGATGAGGATATTTAATTGTGTAGATGTTACCTCGGTTAAATATTTTCTTACATCTGGTTCGTCGCAATTTAACCAAAGTGTTTTCTCCGTAAACGAGGATTGTAATGCTCTTAATATGGTTGTTTTACCAACTTGTCGAGGACCAGTAAGCACTAAAACTTTACCTCTCTTAACTCTCTCGGTAAGTATCGGGAATAATTGTCTTGGTATCATAATATCATTAAAACAGATTATAATCCAAAAATATTATAATAATATTAGATTACAATCTATTTTCATGATGTTTTAACTAAATTTGATGAGCATACCACACCCAAAAGTGTCACTCCCTAAAGTCACCTTTTTCGTATTTATCAAATAATAAATCGAAATGACCTTTCAAAATTTCTTCTAATTTGTGGTGATACTCTGGAAATGATGGCAGATTATTGTGTCCGCCTCCGTAGATAGGAATTAGTCGGGCGGTGAGTGGTACAAGCCCTTGTAGCCGCACCGATGATGAATAAGGAATTAACCAATCTTTCGTTCCGTGAATGATGTATATCGGACAGCGTACATAACGTATCCAAATATCAGTACGAATGCTAAAGCGTAGCAAAATAGAAATGGGCATGAATGGCAGAAAACGATTCGTTAGGTGAGAAAATGAATAATAGGGAGCATCCAAAATCAACATCTTGGGGCGATTATTAGACGCTAATTTACAAGCAAAACCACTCCCCAACGACCGCCCATATACCACAATATCTTGCTCTTTATACCCATATTTGGCTCGCATTCGATTATAAACGTATTGTGCATCTTTATTAAGTCCTTCCTCGGTGCGTTTACCCGTTGATTTCCCGAAACCTCTGTAATCAATCATCACTACGTCATACCCATGACGAGTAAAATCAACGGCGTACTTAGACCATCCTTTGATGCTACGGGTATTGCCATGAAAATAAATTACTAAACCCGCTGGTTTATCATGAAAAAAACGTAGCCCATTGATTTTTACGCCTTCTTCTGGTTCAAAATGCAGTTCCTCGAAAGGGTCATCGTATTTATACTCGAAGTCGGGATGCAGTTTTTCAGGCTTGAAAATAAACCTTTCTTGAATAAAATAAGCAATGATGCAAAGAGCCACGTAGCCGATGCCAATGTAAATCCAAGTTTCGGTTGATAAATTCATATTGGGGTTGGGTATTTTTAGCACAGCTCATCCACGTTCCAAACTTAACTAATATCAGTAATGGCTATAATTTTATCGTTTTCAAAACTAAAAATAGACTTTCCCACCAGTTTTATTTCATCATTTTCTTTCATTCCATTGGGCAAATCTATGGCAATAACTCCCTGATAATCAATCATTATTTCAAAAGAATCTTCATTAACTATCGTACTTGTAATAGTTTGTTTTCTGGATTTAAAGAACTGTTTGGCTTGATTTGCCTGATTCTTAAATTCAGCTTTGCCAACGGTAGTCAGGTTTACTTCTTGGTTAGCAATATTCTTAAAAACGATATTTTCGTGAAGGTCTTTTATCATTCCTTCTGTATCAAAATTATTATATGCTTCTATATAACTTTGAATGATGACTAATTTTTGCTTTTCATTTTCCATAACGAATACCTCTAAACCCTCAAATAAACTTCTTCAAAATCTTCTCTACCGCATCTAAATAACCACCTCCAAACAAATTTACATGAACCATCAACGGATAAAGATTATAGAGCGGGATACGGTCGCCAAAGCCATTTTCGATGGCATTTACTTCATGATAGGCTTCGTAGAAAGTAGTTTCAAAACCACCAAACATAGTGGTAAAAGCCAGTTCGGCTTCTCGTAATCCATAATAACAAGCAGGGTCCACTAAGCCCACAAGTCCCTGATTATCAGTCATTACATTCCCCGACCATAAGTCTCCGTGTAACAAAGAAGGTTTGTCATTCGGAATTAAATCGGGGAGTTTTTCGTACAGTTGATTAAATTTTATGTACAATTCATCCGAAATCTTGCGGTCATAAAGTGCTAATCCCACTTGCACTTTTAGGCGTTTTTCAATAAAAAATTGTAAGCCATTATTCATCCACTCGTTCGATTGACGCAACGCCCCAATGTAATTATTGAAATCTAAGCCAAAATTTTCATTGGTTTGCTTATGCAAAAGAGCCAATTTCTGCCCAAAATCTTGCCAGTAATTGTCTTGCTTAAAACTTGCCGTCAGAAACTCCATCATCAGGTACTCCTTATCCACAATTCGCCCGTGATTGATGACTTTGGGGATAGACATAATGCCCGTATCACGCAGCAACTGTAAACTACGTGCCTCCGACTCAAACATTCCTTCGTGGTCGCCCTGATTCCATTTAATGAAATAATCGCCGTCGGCTACTTTCACTTTCACGGCAAGATTAAAATTACCTCCGTAAAAAAACTGAAAGTCAAGCACCTCGGGGTTGTAACCTAAGTTTTCAAAAAGAATACTTTCTATAAATTGATATTGCTCTTGCGTCTGAAAAGTCATGTTTGAGTTACGATTTCGGATTGGGGAATTTTGGTTTGTGCAGTAACCATCTAACCAAAATTACAAGAAAATGGTTAAATTGCATGATAGCTTCATCTTTTTAGCTTTAGAATTTATTACCACAATCATATTTATAAAAAATGAAATACAAAAAACACGTTTTTATCTGTACAAATCAGAAAGATGCACCCAAAAAATGTTGTGGTGACGAAAGAGGAACTGCCTTAGTGGATGCCTTCAAAAATTCAATGAAAGAAAAAGGATTACTACCCGAAATGAGGGCTCAGAAAACAGGATGCTTAGATGTATGTGCCTTTGGTCCAGCGGTGGTGGTTTATCCAGAAGGGGTATTTTATGGTAATGTGCAGCCCTCGGATGTAGAAGAAATTATCGAAAGCCATTTGATTAATAATGTACCCGTAGAGAGATTAATTATTGGGTAACAACAGTAGAGACGTTGTGTAAAAGTTCAAAGTATTAAGACAATTCTTTTAAATAAAGTTTTGTTTTAATGTATCAACGTATTTTAACCGAAATTTTATTTTAAACTATTTTGTTTTATTTTTATTCGGAACAATATACTTCCGTTTTTATTTTGCACTAAATACTTAGGACTTAATACATAATACTTTTTACATAACTTCCTACTTGTTTATCAACTATGTATCGAATATATCCCACATTATTAAATTCATTCGCCCTATTTGAGAATCAAACCACTGATGCTCAAGGGGTTATCATTGTAGATATGTGGGAGATGATTGACCGTATCAATCGGGTAAAAAAACCTACCACCGAAGCCCAACAAAAGGGTATTGATTTTGAAAAAGCCGTAGTTACTGGCGATAATGAAGATTTGTTTGGCGAAGGTATCATTGAAAAAGCTCGTGCTTTATTGCCCTCAAAATACAAAACCCAGTTTTACTCTGAAGCTCGTTATAAAAATTGCTTGATTTACGGTTTTGTGGATTTAGTAGGCGGCGACCGTGCCGTTGATTTAAAATCTACCCGCCGATACGAACCTAACCGTTTTGAATACAATCATCAAAATTTGTATTTGTTAGGTCTTGAAAAGTACGGCGTGAAAACCTTAGATTATGTCATTACCGACTTTGAAGAAGTGTATCAGGAAACCTATTCCTTAGATGCTTACAACTTTAAACCCCTCTTCCAACAAATTGATAATTTTGTTGATTTTTTAGAACAACACAAACGATTAATCAAAGACAAGAAGATTTTTGACAAAAAAACCGACAACAATCAACTGTCTTTATTTTGACCCTAACTGAATTGTAAGTTTCTGATTTTTAGCTGTTTACATTTTTTCTATAAATATCATTCAGAGGATTACAGAATCTTCTTCAGCTCCATCAAGTTTTGAATTTCAAATTTTGGTTTTAGGGAAATATCTTGTGGGCGTTGGTCTGGATTAAAGAAAACGGCATCTATACCCGCCCGATTTGCCCCCACAATATCCGACTGGAAACTATCGCCAATCATTAAACATTCTTCGGCAACTGCCCCCACTTTTTTCAAAGCGTATTCAAAAATACGTGAATCGGGTTTTTTGAAGCCCGAATTCTGGGAAGTAACCACTTCTTGAAAATAATGGGTAATCTGTCCCGCATTCATTTTAATGGATTGTATTTCATCAAAACCATTGGTAATAATGTGCAGGGGATACTTAGGAAAAAGGTATTCTAAAGTCTCTTTGGCGTTGGGTAACAGGTTGTGTTTTTTAGAAGAAATATGAATGTAAGTATCCGATAATTCATCGCACAAAGCGTGATCGTGTACATCTAATCCACTGAAAATCAAACGAAAACGAGAATAACGCAAATCGGGTTGTGAAATTTTACCTGCTTCGTATTTATCCCAAAGTTGATGATTGATTTCGTTGAACTTTAAGTAAAATTGAGTAGCCGATGGCACACCCAACGCTTGTAAGTCAAACTGGTGATATACTTCTTCCAAAGCAATTTTTGAATTGGTGTTATGGTCCCAAAGGGTATGGTCGAGGTCGAAAAAAATATGTTTATATCGCATGAGAAGATAGTTTTTTACGCAATTTAGGACTGATTTTTGTTAAGCTATCAATAATTTATACATTTGTAAAAACTATTGTTTTCGATACTCGTTTTTCGATGTTTGATGTTCGTAGCGTTATGCAAACATCAAATTCAAATATCGAAGAACGACCATCGAGGAACAAACATCGAACATCGAATTTAAAATGGCAAAACAGCAACAACAAGAGGAAAATCAAATTAATGTAGAGCTTACCGAAGAAATAGCCGAAGGGGAATACGTAAATTTGGCAATGATAGCACATTCACAAAGTGAATTTGTCATAGATTTTATTAAAATGATGCCTGGTATTCCGAAGGCACGGGTAAAGTCGAGGGTAATCCTCACGCCCGACCACGTGTATCGTTTGATGAATGCTCTCAAAGAAAATATTCAGCGGTACGAGGAAGCCTACGGAGCAATATCAGAAGACCAAAGTCAAATAGGGTTCCAATTTCCAATGAATTATCGTGGTCCAATCGGAGAGGCATAGAAATTTCAGCCAATATTTAAAAAAAGCGTAAAACAAAGCAGAATTTTTCTGAAAACGTTTACGCTTTTTTTGTTTCCTCTAAAACCATTAATTTTAAATAATATCTCTAAATTCTTGTTAGAAATTGAGTATATCAATGGGTAAAATCTCCTTTTTCAATAAATAAACAACATAAATAACGTACTATGAACGTGAAACTTAACAAATCTCATATAGCTTCAAACTCGGTGCAGTTAAGTAAACATCTTAATTTACCTGACTCTAAAATTTTTGATTTACCTGAAAAAGTACTGCAATTTGGTACGGGAGTATTGCTTCGTGGGTTGTGCGACTACTTTATCGACAAAGCCAACAAACAGGGCATTTTCAACGGTAGAGTGGTAGTGGTAAAATCTACGGATAAAGGCGGTGCGGATGATTTTAATGACCAAGATGGTTTGTACACCCACTCTGTAAAAGGAATTGAAAATGGCGAGGCTATTGAGGAATATATTTTAAATGCTTCTATTTCTCGTACTCTTTCGGCACGCTCGCAATGGCAGGAGATTCTACACTGTGCCAAAAATCCAGCCATGCAAATCGTTATTTCTAATACCACCGAAGTTGGTATTGCATTGATGGATGGCGATAAAATTACGAGTAACCCACCCACTTCGTTTCCCGTAAAATTATTGGCATTTTTATACGAACGTTGGCAAGCATTCAAAGGCTCTCCTGAGAGTGGGATGGTTATTGTACCTACCGAATTGATTGTGGGAAATGGCGATATTCTGAAAGACATCGTGCTAAAACAAGCCCAAAATAATAACCTTGAACCTGCTTTTATTGAATGGGTAAACCAACACAATAGTTTTTGTAACTCGTTGGTGGACAGAATTGTACCTGGAAAACCAGAAAAAGAAACGATTCAAGAATTGCAAAACAAGTTCGGCTATGAAGACAACCTGATGGTGCTTTCGGAAGTGTACAGACTATGGGCAATTCAAGGAGATGAACACGTGCGTAAAGTACTATCATTTGCACAGGCAGATTCAGGAGTAATCATCGAAAAAGATATTGAAATTTACCGTGAACTCAAACTTCGTATGCTCAACGGAACGCACTCGCTCCAATGCGGAATGTCTTATTTGTTGGGCTTCCGCACGGTGAAGGATGTAATGGCAAATGGCTATTTGAGCAGAATTATTACCAATTTGATGTTGGGAGAAATGTCATTGGCAATTCCGTACAAAATTGACGGAAAAACCCGTGACCGCTTCGGAAGAATGGTACTCGACCGTTTCCGCAATCCATTCCTCAATCACAAGCTCTTGGATATTACCGTTCAGTACACCGCTAAAATGAAAATGCGTAATATTCCGATTCTATTGCAGTACTACAAAGAATTTGGCAAAGCACCCGAACTTTTTGCAATGGGTTTTGCCGCTTACTTGCAATTTATGCACGCCGTGAAAGAGGTAAACGGAATGTATTTTGGAGAATCTAACGGAGAGTTTTATCCCATTAATTGTAATTTTGCCCCCTACTTTTATGAGGCTTGGCAAGATTTCAATTTGGAAAAAGTATTATCAAACATAAGCCTATGGGGCGAAGACCTAACAAAACTCGAAGGCTTTACGGATGCTGTTAGAAAATATTT